>CAZXJZ010000392.1:0-3375 GCA_964641065.1 uncultured Hyphomicrobiales bacterium
GCCCCTCATGAGCGAGGTGACGGCTATATATGCTTTTATTCCTAAAGTGTCAACCATCGACCGCGGCGGGCCATTACGTCTTCATCAACATTGCACGGCGTTCGCCGACGGCGCGGCGCGCCTGGTCGGCGGCGAGCGTCACGGCGGATGAGCGGTTGTGCTGGATTTCGCCCGATTCGATCTGGCGGATTGCGCGTTCGACGATGTCGTCGATCTCGATGCACATCAGATCGAGTTCTTCGGCGGCGGCACTCCGCGCGCGCTTGATGACCGCGATCAGGGCTTCGAGATCGTTGCGCCGTTCGTATTTCGACGGCGTGCTGCGGGCGTAGCTGACAAGCCACGCCGCGCCCGAGCCGAAGAACGACACCAGCATCAAACCCCAATACAGCGCTTCGCTGTAACGCTCGAAGAAGCCCTTTTGCTCGCCTTCGAGATAGGCGAGAGCGCCCGGATGCACCGCGAGCGTCGCCGCCTTGTCGGTGTCGGGGCTTTCCAGCTTGGTGAAGGCGGGGAAATCGGCGCCCTGGGCCTGCTTGGCGTTGAACAGCCACTTGGTGAAGTTGCCGGCGACCTGATCGTCCAGCGAGCGGCGGGCGACAATGTAATGCGACACGCCGATGGTCTCGACCGCTTCCGCGGGACGTGAACCGCCGAACGCGCCGGCCGGAATTTCGGTCGCTTCATAGACCGGGTTTTGCTGCTCGATGGCCTCGGACGAGCCGATTTCGAGAAATACCGGCGGCTCCTTGCCACGGGTGAGGGCGGTGACGGCTTCCGCGGTAATCTTGCTGCCGACCGGCCCGACCGCCAGCAGGGCGTCGAACTTCGCCGCCTTCAATTGCGTGGTGAGATCCTCGGTGCTGAATTGCACCGTGGTGATCTTGTCGGCCGGCACGCCGTATTGCCCGAGGATGGTGTTGAGCAGCGCGATATTGGCGCGCGAGCGCCCGACCACGGCGATGGTCTTGCCGTAGAGGTCCTCGATCTTCTCGATCGGCTTCGCCTTGGCCGGCTCCTCGGCCGGTTTCTGCGTCTTCGCTTTGGCGGCCTTGGCCGCCTTGGCGGTGCCGGCGGTTTGCTTGGCAGCGCTCTTGCCGGGCGCGGCTTTGGCCTCCGCGGATGCGGCAGCAGTTTCCGGCGCGGGTACGATCAGCACCGCGACGTTGTGGCGATGAACGGCGATCACCTGGCCGGACTTCGGCATGGCCACGTCGCGGCGGACCACAGCAAGGTCGGCGGCCCCGGTATCAAGCGCTTCGGCACTGTTCTGAGGACCGTCCTGCCAGCGCACGTTCAGGCGGACCTGCGCGCGTTCGCGTGCCAGATATTGCGCGAGCATTTGAACCAGCCGGGCATCGTCGCTCTGACGCGGACCGACCGCGATCTTCAGCGTGACCGGCTTCGACTGAATGTACGAGACGACGACGGCGATACCGGTCACCGCCAGGATCAGTCCGATTGCGATCAGCAACGGATGGCGGAGCATGCGCCGCAACCGCTCACCCACGGAGAGGGGCTCCAGCGTGGGCTGGGCCGGGGAGATGCTGCGGTTGGCAACGTTCATGGACGGGCGCGTGGCCCTTCGATTACCGGATGGAACTTCAATACCGGATCAATTGTGACTTTATCATGCTTGCGAAAACTTGGTCAGACCGGCGGCGACGCGCCTGGGCCGGGCGCAGCGCCCGCCGGGCGGCTCCACGGACCGGTTTTCGGGCCGGTTGGGCCGGTAGGCCCGGTCGGTCCGCCGCCCGGTCCACGCCGGCCGCCGAGCCGGAAGCCTTCGGGCATCGCCTGGCTGACCATCATCAATTCGCCGATGGTTTCGGTGGTGATCAGGCCGACCAGACGCCCGTCCGGTTCGATGACGGCGACGGCGGGCGCCGAGCGTTCCTGCAGCAGCTTCACTGCCTCATCGAGCGGACGGCGGCGGTCGATGGTGAGGATGTCGGTGGTCATGGCTTCGCTCACGCGCGCGTCCGGGCCAAGCTCCTTCAAGGCGCGGATGATGTCGTTGCGGGCGAGCAGGCCGATCGGCTTTGAGTCGAAATCCACCACAGGGAATTCGCTCTGGCTGGTTTGCAGCAGCACCTGCACCGCGTCCTCGATCGGCGCGTCGGGCTTCAGGGTGGCGATCTTGGTCATCGTCGCCGACACCACCGGCACGCCGCGCGACACCGCGCGCAGCGCCACCATATGCGCTTCCGAGGAGGCCGCGAGATAGACGAAGATCGCGATGAAGATCAGGATCGGATTGTAGAACAGGCCGATGAAGCCGAGCAGGAACGCGGCGCCCTGGCCGATGGTGGCGGCGATTTCGGTTGCCCGCACGAAGCCTAGCCGCGCGCTCAATGCGGCACGCAGGACGCGTCCACCATCCATCGGGAAGGCCGGGATCAGATTGAAGATGGCGAGGAACAGGTTCACCGCGGCGAGCTTGTCGACCATCGGCACAGTGGTGTTGTCGAGGGCTGCAACCGCGGCATTGGAGGAGACATCGGCACCGCCGATGGTGAGCAGGAGGCCGGCGATCACGACATTCACCAGCGGGCCGGCGATGGCGATCAGGAATTCCTCGGAGGGCTTTTCCGGAATGCGCTCGAGCCGCGCGACGCCGCCGATCGGCAGCAGCACCACGTCCGGCGTCACCACGCCGAAGATGCGCGCCGTGAAGATGTGGCCGAATTCATGGGCCAGCACGCAGAGAAACACGAGCAGGATGAAGATCACGCTCGTCCATGCGGCGCTGGAGCCGCCCGAGGCATAGGAGGCGCCGAATATCCAGACCAGGAACAGCAGGAACGTGATGTGGATGCGGACCGCCGTACCCGCAATCGATCCGATGGTGATGGACCAGCCCATGAATGCCCTCGCGCGCCCCCGCAAAGCTTCGATGCGGTCACGAAGGAAGCTAATATCGAACCGGGCCCTTTAGAAGGGTGTTGGTTTCTCCGCTCATGCCCCGAAGGCGGGCATCCAGCATTTATGCGCTGGGTCCCCGCCTTCGCGGGACGAACGGTTCAGGCAGGAGTGCGGAAAATGACTGACAAACTCACCGGCGACGCCCGCAAGGCCGCGCTTGCCAAAATCCCTGGCTGGACCGAGCTGATGGAGCGCGACGCGATCTTCCGCAAATTCGTATTCAAGGATTTCATCCAAGCCTTCGGCTTCATGACGCGCGCGGCGCTGATCGCGGAAAAGCACGATCATCATCCGGAATGGTTCAATGTCTACAAGACGGTGGAGGTGACTTTGTCGACGCACGACGCCGGCGGGCTGACTGACAAGGATATCGCGCTGGCGCAGGCGATGGATAAATTGGCGGGGTAGTTTTTTTTCTCACCTCTCCCCGCTTGCGGGGAGAGGTCGACC
>CAZXJZ010000393.1:0-3355 GCA_964641065.1 uncultured Hyphomicrobiales bacterium
GGTCGAGCATCGCCGCCGGGATCGCGCGGTCGGTCGCGAGCGTGAAGGCGCGCACCCTGTCGTCATGCCGGTTCACGTCATTGTGGTGGTGATCGTGGTCATGATGATGATCGTGACCATGATGGGAGTGATGCGCTTGCGCAGCGGCGATCGCCTCGTCGGCAAGCCAGCGCGACACGTCCGGGATCTTGCGCGACGGATCGTAGAGCCCGCAGCCTGTCAGCGCTGCGGCGGTTGCCTCGCCGGCCGCTGCATCGAGGATCGGCGCGGCCGGATTGAGCTGGCGCAGCCGCGCGATCAGCGCGTCGCGCTTTGTCGCGCCGTCCGGCGTTCCGAGCAGGTCGGCCTTGGTCAGGACGATGCGGTCGGCGACCGCAGCCTGCTTCACCGCTTCGGGATGATGATCGAGCGTGTCCGCGCCGTTCACCGCATCGACCAGTGTCACCACACCGTCGAGCCGGAAGCGCATGACGAGATAGGGATGCTGCATCAGGGTCTGCAGCAAGGGTGCTGGATCGGCGAGGCCCGTGGTTTCCACGATGACGCGTGCGAACGAGGCTCGGCCATTGTCGAGATTGCGCAGAAGCTTTTCCAGCGCGGTGACGAGATCGCCGCGCAGGTTGCAGCACAGGCAGCCGCTCGACAGCACCATCATGTCGCCGTCGATCTTTTCGACCAGCAGATGGTCGAGCGCGATCTCGCCGAATTCGTTGATCAGCACCGCGGTGTCGCGCAAATCCGGATCGCGCAGCAGGGTGTTCAGCAGCGTCGTCTTGCCGGCGCCGAGAAAGCCTGTGAGGAGCGTCAGCGGGATCGGCGGCGGCGGACGGCGGGCTTGGTCGGGCGCGGTCACCGGGCGACGGGTTGCGTACGCTTCTGCGCCGCCGGCTTTGCGGTCGCCTCAGCCGTAGGATCGGGCTTCTTCGTGCTCTTCTTGGCCGGCGGCTTCTGTCCGATCGGGGTCGGGAAGGCCTGCGCCGCCGAAGGCGATGGCTTTTGCCCAGGCTTCGCCGCAACGCCTTGCGCCGGAGCAGCAGGCTTCGCCGCGACGCCCTGCGCCGGAGCGGTGGGCTGGGTGCCGCGAATTGCCGGAGCGGGCTGCGCCACCGCGGCAGCGGCAGCGGGAGCCGGAGCGGCTGCGGGCGCGGGCGTAGCCGCGACGTTGTTCTTCTTCTTGGACTTGCGGCCGGCCGTGCGCGGCTCCTCATCCGGGACCGAACCCTTGGACGCGCCGAGAAACACCTCGATGGTGGGCGATGTCGGAGTGTAGTCGCCCAGCAGCGCCGACGGTTTTGTGTTGGCGGTGCGCAGGCTGGACAGCATCACCGCTTGCGGGGAATTCGGGTCGATACCGGGCGGCAGCGCGGCTTCCGCCTCGTCCTCGAGGTCTTCGGACTCGCGGGCGGGACGCTTGCGCTTCTTGCCGCAGACTTCCTCGCGCAGGTTCGGCGGCGCGGCGTTGACCGGCTGCAAGCTGTCAACGGTCCCCATCGACGGCGTCAGCCATGAAAAGCCGCCGGTCGAAAATCCGCGCTCCAGCATCTGCGCGACCTTGACGGCGCGCACGCCGCCGGAGGGCGCGCCCAGCATCACCGCGATCAGGCGCCGTCCGTTGCGCTTGGCGGTGACCACCACGTTGAATCCGGATGCGCAGATGAAGCCGGTCTTCAGTCCGTCGGTTCCGGGATAGCGGCCGAGCAGCGTGTTGTAGTTGCGCATGATGCGCTTGCCGAACTTGATCGCCGAGATGTTCCAGTAACGGTCGTATTCCGGCAACTCGTTATAGACCGCGCGCGCGAGGATGGCCTGGTCTCGCGCCGAGGTGACCTGTTCGTCGGCGGGGAGTCCGTTCGGATTGACGTAGGTGGTCTGGGTCATGCCGAGGCGTGCGGCGTGCTGGTTCATTTCCTCGGCGAAGGCCGCGATCGAACCGGACACGCCTTCGGCCAGCACCACCGACATGTCGTTTGCCGACTTGACCATGATGGTCTTCAGCGCGTTGTCGACGGTGATCTTGGAGCCGACCTTGAAGCCCATCTTGGTCGGCGCCTGCGCCGCCGCGTTCGGCGATACGGTCAGCAGCGTGTCGAGCGACAGCCGCCCGGCCTTGACCGCCTTCAGCGTCGCATAGGCGGTCATCACCTTGGTGACCGAGGCCGGATACCAGGGTTGGGTCGCATTCTCCGAATGCAGGACGCGGCCGCTATCGGCCTCGATCAGCAGCATGGCCTGGGCGGACGCGCGATCGGGCGATAGCCCAACAAGGGCAGCGGCGAGGCCGAGGGCGAATGGAACCGAACGGAAGAAGGCCGAATGTCCAAAAGTCACGAGCTACGGTCCGGGTTTCTGGTTTCGGCCCATCGGAACGAACCTGGATGTGATTTGCCGGCAACTTACGCCGAACGCGCTCCGGAACGCAAAGCAGAAGGGCCGGAGGGGCGCCGGTTTTTTTCTACCGTCCGCTTGCACATCCACCAAGAAAGCGACCAAAGTTCGACCAGCACCGGGAGGATATTCCATGACCGCCTGTATCGTCGGTTTTGCCCACAGCCGGTTCGGCAAGCTCGATGCCGAGACCGTCGAAAGCCTGATCGTGCGGGTCGCGACCGATGCGATGGCCGATGCCGGCGTCGAGCCGCGGGACGTCGACGAGATCGTGCTCGGCCATTTCAATGCGGGTTTTTCGGCGCAGGACTTCACCGCCTCGCTGGTGTTGCAGGCCTCACCGGACCTGCGCTTCAAGCGCGCGACGCGGGTGGAGAATGCCTGCGCCACCGGTTCGGCCGCGGTTCATCAGGGGCTGAAGAGCATCGCTGCGCGGTCCGCCCGGATCGTGCTGGTCGTCGGTGTCGAGCAGATGACGACCACGCCCGGTCCCGAGATCGGCAGGAACCTACTCAAGGCCTCCTATGTCCGCGACGAGGCCGATATCGAGGGCGGCTTCGCCGGCATCTTCGGAAAGATCGCCGGGCTGTATTTCCAGAAATACGGCGATCAGTCCGACGCGCTGGCGATGATCGCGGCCAAGAACCACAAGAACGGCGTCGGCAACCCCTATGCGCAATTGCGCAAGGATCTCGGCTTCGAGTTCTGCCGCAAGGAGAGCGACAGGAACCCGTTCGTGGCCGGGCCGCTCAAGCGTACCGATTGCTCGCTGGTGTCGGATGGCGCCGCCGCGATCGTGCTGGCCGATGTCGAGACCGCCTTGCGGCTCGACAAGGCGGTCGCGTTCCGGGCCGCGCAGCATGTGCAGGATTTCCTGCCGATGGCGAAGCGCGACATCCTCAAATTCGAGGGCTGTTCGCTGGCCTGGAAACAGGCGCTGGCGCAGGCCGGAATCGCGCTCACCGATCTG
>CAZXJZ010000394.1:0-3341 GCA_964641065.1 uncultured Hyphomicrobiales bacterium
GCAGCAGCACCGAGCGCTCCTTGGTCAACGCCGCGAGCGGCTTGAGGGTATCACTGTTGATCTGCGGAACGGCTGCGGCGCCCAGCGCACAGATGAAATCGATTCGTCCTGCGATCGCGTCCTGCACCGCAGGCGCCGAACCACGATACGGCACGTGCACGGCGTCGATTCCGGCCGCGGCATTGAGTTGCGCGCAGGCCAGGTGCGACGCCGAGCCAACGCCGGCGGAGCCATATTGCATCTTGCCGGGATTGGCTTTGCCGTAGGCGACGAATTCCTTCAAATCCTTGGCCGGCAGATCCTTGCGGGCCAACAGCACGATCGGCTGTTCGGCAATCATGGCAACCGGCATGAAATCGGTGACCGGATCGTAGGGCAGCTTTTTGTAGAGCGCCTTGCTCATCGCAAACGTATCGATGCCGCCCATCACGAACTGATAGCCGTCCGGCGTCGCCTTGGAGACGCGGGCAACGCCGATCGTGCCGCCGGCACCGCCGACATTTTCAACCACGACCTGCTGACCCAGCAGCTCGGACAGCCGTGCGGCAAAAACACGCCCCACCACGTCGGATGCGCTGCCGGAAGCGAAGGGGATCACGAGCGTGACCGCACGGTTCGGCCAATCCTGCGCGTGCGCGGATGGCGTCCATGGCGTGGCCAAGGAAACGGCAGTCAGGGCGAGAGCGGCCATCGCAACTTGCGGGCAGCGGGACCAGAATTTCATCATAAACACCTTTCGTACAGGACACCGGACGATATCACGATCCGCAGCAAAATGCGTGCCGTCCCATTGACAGCGGACAACTGGTCGCGCCACACAGCGCCGCTGACGACGGGGGAAAGACATGGGTCACGAGACGCTCGCCCAAACCATTGACGATGCCTTCGAGAAGCGCGACGGCATTTCGGCCGCGACCACCGGCCCGGTCCGCGCTGCGGTTGAGCAGGCGCTCGAGCTGATGGATTCGGGCGCCGCGCGCGTCGCCGAGAAGCAGGCGGATGGAACCTGGCGGGTCAATCAGTGGCTGAAAAAGGCGGTCCTGCTCTCGTTCCGGCTGAACGACATGAGCATGATCGCGGGCGGACCCGGTGCGTCGGCATGGTGGGACAAGGTGCCGTCCAAATTCGACGGCTGGACCGCAGACAAATTCAAGGCCGCCGGCTTCCGCGCGGTCCCCAATTGCATCGTGCGCAAATCGGCCTTCATCGCGCCTGGCGTGGTGCTGATGCCGTCCTTCGTCAATCTCGGCGCCTACGTCGATTCCGGCACCATGGTGGATACCTGGGCGACGGTCGGCTCCTGCGCGCAGATCGGGAAGAACTGTCACATCTCGGGCGGCGCCGGCATCGGCGGTGTGCTTGAGCCGCTGCAGGCCGGCCCTGTCATCATCGAGGACAATTGCTTCATTGGCGCCCGCGCCGAAGTCGCCGAAGGCGTAGTGGTGCGCGAAGGTTCGGTGCTGTCGATGGGCGTCTATCTCGGCGCCTCGACCACCATCATCGACCGCGCGACCGGCGAGACCATGCGCGGCGAAGTGCCGCCCTATTCCGTCGTGGTATCGGGCACCACGCCGGGCAAGCCGCTGCCGAACGGCCAGCCGGGGCCGAACCTCTATTGCGCGGTGATCGTCAAGCGCGTCGACGCGCAGACCCGTTCCAAGACCTCGATCAACGAGTTGCTGCGGGATTGAACCGCGCCGGCGATTCCGGCGACTGACCCGTACCGGAAACGGCGGGCCGTCATGAACCTGATCGCGCTGCTCACAAGCTTTGACGGCCGCATCGCCCGCAAGTCCTACTGGCTCGGGTCGCTGATCATCATCGGCGCCGTCCTGGCGGTCGCGATCGCCATCGTCACGACGATTGACGAGGCGGCCTTCGACAGACCCGACGGGGGAAGCAGCGCACTCGGGCACGCACTCGGCTGGGTGCTGCTTTTGGCGTCGGTGCCGATTTCGGTGAAGCGGCTCCACGACCTGAACCGGTCCGGCCATTACCTGTGGCCGATGGTCATCCTCGATGCCCTGCTGACCGCCGGCGACGTCACCGGATGGACCGGGACGCCGACCGAGCCGAACGCGCTTGGCTGGGCCATCATCGCGCTCTACGGCATCTATTCGCTCGTCCTGCTGATCCATCTCGGCTTCTATCGCGGCAGCACGGGCCACAACGATTACGGCCGCGATCCGCTGGCGCCCGAAGAGATCCCCGCCACCGTCAGCTTCTGATCGAACCGGTCGCTTCCCTGGCGCGACCAACCTGCAGGTTGGAATTCAGGGGACGCGTGATGACGATTTTCTCGCTGCTGTTCGGCTTTCACGGCCGCATCGACCGCCGCCAATGGTGGCTCGGCATGGCGATCGTGGCCACGGCTGCGTCCTCGGCCATCGTCGGGATCGGCCTGCTGAAGATACACCCGATCGTCTTCCTGCCGTCCGCGCTTCTGTCGACGTTTCCCATCTTCGCGCTGGGCATCAAGCGGCTGCACGATCGCGACATGACCGGCTGGTACATCGCCTGGATCACGATCATCCCCGCCATGCTGCTCCTGCTCGCCGGCCGGACCGGCGACGGCAGCATCGCCGGATTGGTACTGACCTGGTCCGCGCTGCTGTTGATCGGTCTCGGCGTGGCCGGGCTCGGTTTCAGCCGCGGCACCGACGGCGTCAACGAATACGACGACGCGAGCGGGGACGAGACCGCTTCGGCTTTCGCCGACCTCTAGGACCGGAGCCGATCATGCCGACGCTTCCGGCGCGGCACCGACGGCGAGAACGAGTACGGGCCCGACCCCTCAAGACGAACGAGGTCACGCCCGCCGCCGTGTGATCATTGACGGTGTCCGGTGCGTCCCGGTAAAGCCGGGGGATGACACCAGCCGATCCGATCGCCATCGCGCAAAACCTGTTGCGCTGCCCCTCCGTGACACCCGCGGAAGGCGGTGCGCTCAGCTACCTCGAATCATTGCTGAAGGCCGCGGGCTTCACCACCCATCGCATGACCTTCTCCGAACCCGGCACGCCGGACGTGGAGAATTTCTATGCCCGCATCGGCACCGGATCGCCGCACCTGATGTTCGCCGGCCATACCGATGTGGTGCCCCCCGGCAACGAGGCATCGTGGACGCATCCGCCCTTCGCCGGCGAAATCGCGGACGGTGTGCTCTACGGCCGCGGCGCCGTGGACATGAAGGGCGGCATCGCGGCCTGCATCGCCGCCACGCTGGATTATCTCGCCGCCCATGGCGGCAAGCCGCGAGCGGACGGCAAGGGCTCGATCTCGTTCCTGATCACCGGCGACGAGGAAAGCGTCGCGATCAACGGCACGCCGAAGCTGCTCGA
>CAZXJZ010000395.1:0-3323 GCA_964641065.1 uncultured Hyphomicrobiales bacterium
CGCTGACGCTGAAGCCGCGCACCGAAACGGGCGTGGTCCGCCAGAGCTTCAGCCATGGCCGTACCAAGCAGGTCGTGGTCGAAAAGGTGAAGCGCCGTGTGATCGGTGGCGCCGGCGATACCAAGCCGGAGCCCGTCGCCGAGCCCGTGGCGCCGAAGCGCGCGGCTCCGCCCCCCGCCAGGACCCCGGCTCCCGCCGCTCCCGCGCCGTCGAAATCCGGCGTCGTGCTGCGCACGCTGACCGACGATGAGCGCAATGCCCGCGCCCATGCGCTGGCCGATGCGCGCGTGCGCGAAGCCGAAGAACGCAAGATCGCCGAGGAAGAGGCGCGCCGCCGCCAGTCCCGCGAAGGCATCGAACAGGCTGAGCGCGAGGCCGCCGAGGCCCGCAAGCGCGAGGAAGAAGAGCGTCACCGCAAAGAGGAAGAGGCCAAGCGCAAGGCCGAGCAGGAAGCCAAGAAGCGTTTTGGCGACGGCGCGGCCGCGACGACCACCGCCGCCCCTGGCGGCGCACGGCTGGGCGTCGACCGCAAGCCTGTGATCGAGGCCGAAGAGGAAGAGTCATCGTCGGCACCACGCGGGCGCCGTCCCGGCAGCACCGCACCGACCCGCCCCGCGGCGCCGGTCAAGCCGACACGCACGGCGGCGCCGAAACAGCGCACCCGGCTGACGGTCGTGAATGCCGGCAGCGCCGACGAGGTGCGCGAGCGCTCGGTGGCGTCCTTCCGCCGCCGCACCCAGCGCCTGAAAGGCCATCACGCCGACGAGCCGAAGGAAAAGCTGATCCGCGAAGTGGTGATTCCGGAGACCATCACCATCCAGGAACTCGCCAACCGCATGGCCGAGCGCGGCGTCGACGTGATCCGGATGCTGATGAAGCAGGGCCACATGGCCAAGATCACCGACGTGATCGATGCCGATACCGCGCAGCTGATCGCCGAAGAACTCGGGCATACGGTGAAGCGGGTCGCCGAATCCGACGTGGAAGAAGGCCTGTTCGACGCCGCCGACGATCCCGAGGCGATGGTTTCGCGCGCGCCGGTCGTCACCATCATGGGCCATGTCGACCACGGCAAGACTTCGCTGCTCGACGCCATCCGCTCCGCGAATGTTGTGTCGGGCGAAGCCGGCGGCATCACCCAGCATATCGGCGCCTATCAGGTTGAGGAGCCCAATCACGGCAAGATCACGTTCATCGATACGCCGGGCCATGCGGCCTTTACCGCGATGCGCGCGCGCGGCGCCAAGGTCACCGACATCGTGGTGCTGGTGGTTGCGGCCGATGACGGCGTGATGCCGCAGACGATCGAGGCGATCCAGCATGCCAAGGCAGCCAAGGTGCCGATGATCGTCGCCATCAACAAGATCGACAAGCCGGACGCCAAGCCGGAGCGCGTGCGCACCGAACTTCTCCAGCACGAGGTGCAGGTGGAATCGATGGGCGGCGACGTGCTCGACGTCGAGGTCTCCGCGCTGAAGAAGATGAATCTCGACAAGCTGCTCGAGACCATCGGCCTGCAGGCCGAGCTGCTGGATCTGAAGGCCAATCCGTCGCGCGCGGCGGAAGGCACCGTGATCGAAGCCAAGCTCGATCGCGGCCGCGGTCCGGTCGCGACCGTGCTGATTCAGCGCGGCACGCTGCATATCGGCGACATCATCGTTGCCGGCGCCGAATGGGGCCGCGTCCGTGCGCTGGTCAGCGACAAGGGCGACACCGTGCAGGAGGCAGGTCCTTCGGTGCCGGTCGAGATCCTGGGATTCAACGGCACGCCGGCTGCCGGCGACCGTCTCGCCGTGGTCGAGAACGAGGCCCGCGCCCGCGAGGTCACGTCCTATCGCGAACGCCAGAAGCGCGACAAGCAGGCCGCCCGCCAAACCGGCATGCGCGGCTCGCTCGAAGAGATGATGGCGCAGGTCAAGACTGCGGGCCGCAAGGAATTCCCGCTGGTGATCAAGGCCGACGTGCAGGGCTCGATGGAAGCGATCATCGGCGCGCTCGACAAGCTCGGCACCGACGAAGTCGGCGCACGGGTGGTGCTGTCGGGCGTCGGCGGCATCACCGAATCCGACATCACGCTCGCTGAATCGATCGGCGCCGCAGTGATCGGCTTCAACGTGCGCGCCCACAAGGAAGCGCGCGAAGCCGCCGAGCGCGACGGCATCGAGATCCGCTATTACAACATCATCTACAATCTCGTGGATGACGTGAAGGCGGCGATGTCCGGCCTGCTCACGCCGGAACGGCGCGAGACCATGCTGGGCAATGCCCGCATCCAGGAAGTGTTCAACGTGTCGAAGGTCGGCAAGGTCGCCGGCTGCATCGTCACCGATGGCACCGTGGAGCGCGGCGCCGATGTCCGGCTGATCCGCGACAACGTCGTGGTTCACGAAGGCAAGCTGTCGCAACTCAAGCGCTTCAAGGAAGACGCCAAGGAAGTGAAGGCCGGCCAGGAATGCGGCATGGCGTTCGAAAACTACCAGGACATGCGCGCAGGCGACGTGATCGAGTGTTACCGGGTGGAGCAGATTCAGCGCAGCCTGTGAGTCCAAGTCTCACGGCTTCGGTATCAATCTGTCATCGCCGGGCAAAAGCGCGAAGCGCGTCTTCGCTCTGAAAGCCCGGCGATCCATCTGCAAAGAAGCAATTTCAGGAAGATGGATGGATGCCCGGGTCAAGCCCGGGCATGACCACGTTCGAGATTTTTGATGCGAAACAAAAAACCCAAACGCGAGTCAGGCCCCGCGGTCGCCTCGCAGCGCCAGCTCCGGGTCGGCGAACTGATCCGCCATGCGGTGGCCGAGATGCTGTCGCGCGGCGAGGTTCATGACCCCGTCATCGAAGGACACATGATCACGGTCCCCGAAGTGCGCATGACCGCGGACCTCAAGCTTGCGACCATTTACGTGATGCCGCTCGGCGGCAAGGACGTGACCGAAGTGATCAAGGCGCTGAACGACAACAAGCGCTTCCTGCGCGGAGAGATTGCGCATCGCGTTAACCTGAAATTCGCACCTGACATTCGATTCCGCGCCGACGAACGATTCGACGAAGCGGAACGGATCGAGAAGCTTTTGCGAACACCGCAGGTACGGCGCGATCTGGAGAGCGACGATGAGTAATTCAAATCGCGCCACAGATTCGGTCACCTCCTCCCTTGCGGGGGAGGTCGACGCCCGAAGCGCGTCGGGAGGGGGGTATTCTTCATTGTCGAATTCGGAATCCACCCCCCCCCCCCCCCCCACCCCCCCCCGGGGGGGGGGGGCGGCGGCACCACGGGGGGTCGGCGGGGCAACACCGCAGGGCAAAAGCAAGCAGCACCCCCG
>CAZXJZ010000396.1:0-3304 GCA_964641065.1 uncultured Hyphomicrobiales bacterium
ATCAAGCCATTCAAGCTCGACGAGGTCCGCGACGCCCTGACCGCGATCGGGGTGCACGGCATGACCGTCACTGAGGTCAAGGGTTATGGGCGTCAAAAGGGACATACCGAAATCTATCGCGGCACCGAATACGCCGTGAGCTTCCTGCCGAAGCTCAAGGTCGAGGTCGCAGTCGCCACCGACCAGGTCGACAAAGTCATCGAAGCCATCTCCGGCGCGGCCAAGACCGGCCAGATCGGCGACGGAAAGATCTTTGTCGTGAACCTGGAAAGTGCAGTGCGCATCCGCACCGGCGAAACAGACGCCTCCGCCCTCTAAACCGACGCATTCGGACAGGAGCTCAACTATGTCTTTCAAGTTTCCAACGCGGGCCGGATTGACCGCCGCTGCTTTGGCCGCGGCGTCGCTGGCTGCGGGCCCGGCCTTCGCCGATCCCGTTCTCAGCAAGGCCGATAACACCTGGCTTATGACCTCGGCGGTGCTCGTGCTGCTGATGACCATTCCGGGTCTCGCCCTGTTCTATGGCGGCCTGGTTCGCCCCAAGAACATGCTCTCGGTGCTGATGCATGTCTTCTACTCGGTCTGCATCTGCGGCCTGATCTGGGTGATCTACGGCTACAGCCTCGCCTTCACCGGCGGATCGGCATGGATCGGCGGATTTTCGAAGGCCTTCCTGTCGGGAGTGACCTCCGATTCGATCGGCGGCACCTTCTCGGTCGGCGTCGGCGTCTCGGAATACGCCTTCATCGCCTTCCAGATGACCTTCGCAATGATCACGCCCGCGCTGATGGTCGGCGCGTTTGCGGAGCGCATGAAGTTCTCCGCGGTGGCTCTGCTGATCCCGATCTGGGTGACGCTGATCTACTTCCCGATCGCTCACATGGTCTGGTATTGGGCCGGCCCGGATGCGGTTGACGCTGCCGCGAAAGCCGTTGCGGCCGCAACGGACGAAGCTGCCAAGACCAAGGCTCAAGCGGCACTTGACGAAGTTCTCGCCGACGCCGGCAAGATCTTTTCCTGGGGTGCGATCGACTTCGCCGGCGGCACCGTGGTCCATATCAACGCGGGCGTTGCCGGACTCGTCGCCGCCATCATGGTCGGCAAGCGCACCGGCTACGGCAAGGAAGTGATGCCGCCCCACTCGATGGTCATGACCATGATCGGCGGCTCGCTGCTGTGGGTTGGCTGGTTCGGCTTCAACGTCGGCTCCAACCTCGAGGCCAACGGAACCGCGGCCCTGGCGATGATCAACACCTTTGTCGCCACCTGCGGCGCCGCCATGTCGTGGATGCTCGCCGAATGGATGATCAAGGGTAAGCCGTCGCTGCTCGGCATCGTGACCGGTGCAGTCGCCGGTCTGGTCGCCGTCACGCCGGCGGCGGGCTTCTCCGGTCCGATGGGTGCGATCGTGCTCGGCCTCGTGTCCGGCGTGGTGTGCCTGTTCTTCTGCTCGGCCATCAAGCATGCCTTCGGTTACGACGACGCACTGGACGTGTTCGGCGTCCATGCCATCGGCGGCATCGTCGGCGCGCTCGGCACCGGCATCCTGGTGAACCCGGCACTCGGCGGCACCGGCATCTTCGACTATGTCACCGGCAAGGTCGGAGAATACGACTTCGCGACGCAGATGATCGCCCAGACCAAGGGCGTGCTCCTGACCGTCGTGTGGACGGGTGTCGGCACCGCGATCATTCTGTTCGTCATCAGCATCATCGTCGGCCTGCGCATCACTGTGGACAAGGAACGCGAAGGTCTCGATCTCACCGAACACGGAGAGCGCGCCTACAACATGTAGGACGCTCGAAGCGTCGCGCGGCGGGGCGTATACCCGGCACCGTCCCCTCGCCGAATGGAGGCTCCGGTCGTAAGACCGGGGCCTCTTTTCTTTTTAGGGCTCGCTTTTTTGGCGCTCGCCGCCGCCCGGAAATCGTCCGCGACGGTCGATGGTTAATCGGACCTTAACCAGCGGCACCTAGGCTTTGGCCGCATCGAGTAATCCGGCCGAAATGCGCGTGATGTTCATGAATGCCGCCGAACGCGAACAGCCCCCGTCGTCCGCGCGGACGGCCGATCCGCGCACGCAGAATCGGTCGGCCTTTGCGCGCCTGAACGACCTGCTGGCGCCGATCGAACCGGGACAGCCGGCAATCAATTGCGCCGTCGGCGAACCGCAGCATCCGGTGCCCGCCTTTGCCGGCCCGGTCTTCGCCAAGCATATCGCCGATCTCGGGAAATATCCGGCCAACAAGGGCACCGATCTGTTCCGCAGATCGGTCACCGGCTGGCTGAGCCGTCGTTACGCGCTGCCGCGCCCGCTCGATCCGGAAACCGAAGTGCTGGTGCTGAACGGCACCCGCGAGGGCCTGTTCCTCGCCGCGCTCGCCGCTGCGCGCAACGCTCCGCCGCGCGCGCGACGGCCGGCGATCCTGGTGCCCAATCCCTGCTATGGCGCCTATTCGGCCGGCGCCTCGGCCTCGCATTGCGAGACCGTCTACATGCCCGCCACCGCCGCGAGCGATTTCCTGCCCGACCTCGATTCGCTCGACGACGCGCTGCTCGCACGCACGGTCGCCTTCTACATCGCCTCGCCCGCCAATCCGCAGGGCTCGGTCGCCAGCCGCGATTACCTCACGCGGCTGGTCGCGCTCGCCCGCAAGCATGACTTCATGGTGTTTTCCGACGAGTGCTATTCGGAAATCTATTTCGGCGAAAAGCCGACCGGGATTCTCGAAGTCGCGGGAGCGGATTATTCCAACGCCATCGCCTTCAATTCGCTGTCGAAGCGATCGAACCTGCCTGGCTTGCGCGTCGGCTTCGTCGCCGGCGATCGCAATTTCCTCGCTCGCTTCCTGGAATACCGGAACAACTCCGCGCCGCAGGTTCCGATGCCGGCGCAAGCCGTGGCCGCGGCCGCGCTCGACGACGAGATGCATGTGATCGAGAACCGCACCGCCTACGCACACAAATTCGATCTCGCCGACCAGATCGTCGGCGACCGCTACGGCTACAAGCGTCCGCCGGGCGGCTTCTTCCTGTGGCTCGACGTATCGGCACAGGGTGGCAGCGTCGCGGCCACCGAGCGGCTGTGGCGCGAGGCGGGTCTTCGCGTGCTGCCGGGAGAATTCGCTTCGTTCACGGAAGCCGACGGCAGCAATCCGGGCCGCGACTATATCCGCGTCGCCATGGTGCATGACAACGCAACCACCGCCGAGGCGCTGCACCGCCTCGTGTCGGTGCTCGGGTAGCGCGCATGCCAGCCATCAGCCAGCGCGGTCTCGACCGGTTCGAATTTCTCTCCGACGAT
>CAZXJZ010000397.1:0-3288 GCA_964641065.1 uncultured Hyphomicrobiales bacterium
GCTGCGCGTAGCCGTTCGCGGGCTGCGCGAGGGCATGCTGGTGCAGATGATGCGTGCCGACGGCGTCTGGCGCGAGGCGGGCGTTTCGTGAAAACAACACGCGGTAGTGGCGGGCGCGAACTCAAGACTCGCGTCAAGACCGGCAAGAGCCGTTCGCTCTCGTCCAAGCTCTGGCTCGAACGTCAGCTGAACGATCCGTATGTGGCGCGTGCGAAGCGCGAGGGCTATCGCGCGCGCGCGGTCTACAAGCTGTCAGAGATCGACGACAAGGCCAAATTCCTCAAGCCCGGCGCGCGCGTGGTCGATCTTGGCGCGGCACCCGGAGGCTGGAGCCAACTGGCGGCGCAGCGCGTGCGCGCTGCCGACGGCAAAGGGCGCGTGGTGGCGATTGACTTGCTCGACATGGACCCGGTAGCGGGCGTCGACTTCATGCAGATCGACTTTCTCGATCCGGCGGCGCCCGACATCCTGAAGGAGAAACTCGGCGGTCCGGCCGATGTGGTCCTGTCCGACATGGCCGCGAACGCCACCGGGCACCGCAAGACCGATCACCTCAAGATCGTTGCGCTCGTGGAAGCGGCGGCCGCCTTCGCCGCGGAGGTGCTGAAGCCCGGCGGCACGTTTCTCGCCAAGGTGATTCAGGGCGGCACCGAGGGCGACCTGCTCGCCATGCTCAAGCGTGACTTCGCCAGCGTGAAACACGTCAAGCCGGCGGCGAGCCGTCAGGATTCGGCAGAGCTTTACGTGCTGGCGACCGGCTTTCGCGGCAGCGACAGCAAAAGCTGACCGCGCGCTACTTCTTCTTCGCCAGACACTGATCGAGCGCGTAGCTGGTGTTGCAGAGCCTGCCCGCGGTCTCCGCGCTGGCGCCCTTGACGGCTTGCTGCAACTTGCATTCGGCGACCGACACATTGGTTTGCAGAT
Organism: uncultured Hyphomicrobiales bacterium; assembly: GCA_964641065.1. Taxonomy (GTDB): domain Bacteria; phylum Pseudomonadota; class Alphaproteobacteria; order Rhizobiales; family Xanthobacteraceae; genus Pseudorhodoplanes. The sequence continues at coordinate 925 of CAZXJZ010000397.1, forward strand.
AGCGCATCTGGCAGGAGTCCCGCCGGGTCTTCGCACGCATCCCCTTGCGCACGATCGCCTGATAGCGCTTGCGGTATTCGGGATCTTTCGTCGTGATCGCGGCCAGTGCAGTCTCGTAATCGCCCTGCGCGGAAAATGGCGCGGCATACAGGCCAAGCGCGACCAGCGCTTCGAACGCCTTGCGGCCCTGTTTCGGTGGCGGCGGGTTGTCGCGAAAGGCCGTGACGAGCGCTGCGCCGTCGCGGCTGAGAGCTTCGCCCTGCGCTTTCTGCTCGGCATTACCGATCTCGATCTTGCGCAGTTCGTCCCGCAATGTCATCGCCTTGTCGCAGACCGGGCAATCCGTCTGTGCGAACGCCGTGGCCGCTGCCATCAGCAGAAAAACAAGAGCGAGCTTTGTCATGCGACCTCTGTTCGCGGCTTTTCGACAGCCTTGATAAGGCTATCGCTATCATGGTGAAAGGGCCTCGCGATCGTGCCGCCAGCATGCGCCATTCGCAGAAATGCCGTGTTTACGGGCGCTTTTGGCCCCTCATTGTCCGGCAAGCCTGATTTATCGACGTTTTTTTCATGTCCGATGCGTGCTTTCGCTTCGCAAGACACCGCGAATCTCCTATGCGGGGGCTCTTGCGCACACCGCGCATCTTAGAGGGCATTCTCATGGCGGCAAAAGCCAAAGCAAAATCAAAGGCAAAACCGGCGGCAGCGAAGCCGGCAGCAAAGAAGTCGGCGGCGCCGAAGGCCGCCACTGCGAACCGGGTCACACTGAAGCATCTGGCTGCGGCGCTGGCCGAAGACCATCAGATGACCAAGAAGCAGGGCGAGGCGATGCTGAACGATCTCGTCGCGCTGATCACCAAGCATCTGAAGAAGGGCGAGCGCATCCGCATCGCGGGCCTCGGCATCCTTCAGGTGCGCAAGCGCGCAGCCCGCATGGGCCGCAATCCTGCGACCGGCGAGGCGATCAAGATCAAGGCGTCGAAGAAGGTCGCGTTCCGCCCGGCCAAGGAACTCAAAGAAGCCGTCTAAGGCGGCCCCGTTCGCTCATTTCCGCTCAAGCGGGAATGCGGAGCATGTAGCCTCCAGAACTTCATTGCTCCGGGTCCCCGCCTGCATGGCGGGGACGAGCGGGGCATTGCTTGTTTGAGAGTCAGCCGAGGCGCCGGTCGGATGTTTCCGATGCGGCGATCGGTTCGGCGGTGGCTTCGACCGGTTCGGTCTTGACCGGGACGCGGCCGGACATTTCCGCACCGGCATCGGCCGGCAGTCTCCAGAACCAGATCGCCGACGACGCCGAGATGGCGGCGACCACCAGGAAGGCGGGCGTGAAGTCCGCCGCCGTGAATTCGCTTGCGCCACGCCAACTGAGCGACATCTCGACCATCAGCGCGCCGACCGCGACACCGGCCGAAATCGACAATTGCTGGCCGACCGAGGCGAGCGCGGTGGCGCGGCTCATCCGTCGTTCCTCGACCTCGGCATAGGCGATGGTATTGACCGCGGTGAATTCCAGCGCGCGGAAAAATCCGCCGACCAGCAGGATCGTGATCAGGATCGAGACCGGCATGCCGGGGCGGAAGATCGCGACCGCGGCCAGCAGCACCGCACTGATCAGCGCATTCGCGATCAGAACGCGCCGGAAGCCGAAGCGATTGATGGTGCGCGCCGCCACCGTCTTCATGCCGATGGCGCCGAGCGCACCGGCGAACGTCACCATGCCGGACTGGAACGGCGTCATGCCAAAGCCGGTCTGCAGCATCAGCGGAAGCAGGAACGGAAGCGCGCCGATGCCGAGCCTGAACATGAAGCCGCCGACCACACTGGCGCGAAAGGTGGCGTAGCGGAGAAGCGAGAAATCGAGGATCGGCGCCGGCACCTTCTTTGCGTGGAAGAGGTACGCCGTCATCGACACCGCACCGCCCGCGACCAGCGCCACGATGACCTGCCACGGCAGCATGTCGAGGCCCGCGACCGATAATCCGAAGGCAAGACCGGCGACGCCAAGTCCGGCGAGCAGCATGCCGATGCCGTCGAACGGCTCCTGATGCTCGGCCGGCACCGGATCGATATAGATCAGCACCAGCACGATGCCGACGATGCCGATCGGAATGTTGATCAGGAAGATCCAGTGCCACGATGCGTAGGTGGTGATGAAGCCGCCGACCGGCGGTCCGATCACCGGGCCGATCAGCGCCGGTATCGTGACCCAGGCCATGGCGCTGACGAGTTCGCGCTTCTCGATGGTGCGCACCAGCACCAGCCGTCCGACCGGCGTCATCATCGCGCCGCCCATACCCTGCACGATGCGCGCGGCGACGAAGCCTTCGAGCGACCTCGCCAGAGCGCAGCCGATCGAGCCCAGCA
>CAZXJZ010000398.1:0-3277 GCA_964641065.1 uncultured Hyphomicrobiales bacterium
TGCTCTGGTCGGCGCAGCGGCCGGTCATGATCCTCGGCGGCAGCCGCTGGTCGGAGAAAGCCTGGGCCGCCACCCAGCGTTTCGCCGAGCGTTTCGACCTGCCGGTCTTCACCACCTTCCGCCGCGGGCATCTGTTCGATCAGACGCACAAGAATTACGGCGGCGATCTCGGTATCGGCCCGAACCCGAAGCTGCTGGCGCGCGTGAAGGCGGCCGATCTCGTGCTCCTGGTCGGTTCGCGGATGGGCGAAATGCCGAGCCAGAGCTACACGCTGTTCGAGATTCCGCAGCCGCGCCAGACGCTCGTGCATGTGCATCCGGACATCAACGAACTCGGCCGGGTCTATCGCCCGCATCTCGCGATCAACGCGTCGCCCACGGCATTCGCCGCCGCGCTCGAAGGCCTGCAGGCGCCGAACACGATCCCCTGGGCGGGCGAGGCTGCGACCGCTCATGCGGATTATCTCGCTTACACGGACAAGGCGACCGAAGTACCCGGCGCGGTCAATCTCGGCGAGATCATGGTGTGGCTGCGCGACACATTCTCGCCGGACGACATCCTGTGCAATGGGGCGGGTAACTTCTCCGGATGGCTGCATCGCTTCTACCGGCTGCGCCGCTTCAACACCTTTGTCGGACCGACATCGGGCTCGATGGGTTACGGCGTCCCGGCCGCGATCGGGATGAAGCGGCTCCATCCGGAGCGCAACGTGTTCTGCCTCGCCGGCGACGGCGACTTCCTGATGAACGGGCAGGAATTCATGACCGCCGTGCAATACGATCTGCCGGTGGTGATCGCGATCGTCGACAACGGCATGTACGGCACCATCCGCATGCATCAGGAGCGCGAATATCCCGGTCGCGTGATTGCGACCGCGCTGAAGAACCCGGATTTCGCGGCTTACGCACGCGTCTTCGGTGGCTTCGGCGTCACGGTGGACAAGACCGCGGATTTCGCCAAGGCCTATGAGGCCGCGCGCGCCTCCGGCAAGCCGGCGATCATCCACCTCAAGGTCGACCCGAGCGCGATCACGCCAGTGACCACGATCGAAGCGATCCGGGACAAGGCGCTGGGCGGCAAGTAGCGCGATTGGGGGAGAGCGGCCGCTCCGACCACTTGCTCCGATGTCGTGAATCATGATTCACTCCATCCATGCCCTATCGGCGCACGGCCCATATCGCTCGCAAGCAGGCGGCTCGACATCAGGCGATTGTCGCGGCGGCGCGGGCGGTGGCGACGGAAGGCGGCATGGCCGCGTTGCAGGTGGCGGTCGTGGCGGAGCGTGCCGGCATCGCAACCGGGACCGTGTATCGATATTTCCCCTCCAAGGCCGAACTGGTGACGGCGCTGGTCGGCGCCACGGCGGAACGCGAAATCGCGGCCATCGGCAAGGCCGGTAAGGCCGCTCCCGGTCCTCTCTCGGCATTGGCCGCGGCGATTGCGACCTTCGCCACCCGCGCGCTCAGGCAGCGGAAACTGGCCTGGGCGATGATCGCCGATCCCGCCGAATCCGAGGTGGAAGCGGTGCGGGTGGCATTCCGGCGTGCGCTTGCGGAGGAATTCCAGACGCGGATCGCGGCGGCGATGCAGGCCGGTCATCTGCCGGCGCAGGATGTGCGCCTCGCCGCTGCGGCCCTGGTCGGTGCCTTGGTGGAAGGCTTGATCGGACCGCTTGCGCCCGAGAGTGCGGACGATCCGGCGCGCCTGCGCGACGCCGTACAGGCGCTCACGTTGTTGTCGCTGCGGGCGCTTGGCGTGGTCGATGCGCGCGCCCGCGGCGTGGTCGTGCAGATCGCGCTGCCGGCGGCGGAGGAGGCGTAGCCGCGACAGGCTCATGCCGGATCAGGCGACCGTCCTCTCCACCAGCCATTCCGACACCCGGCGCAGGCCTTGCTCGGGGCTGTCGGCACACTGCTCGAAAATCGTCATCTGCCGGTCGGCCGAGGTGCCTTTTTCGACGATGGTCCGGCAATGCAGCAGAGCGTCGAGGCAGCCGAGCGCTTCCGCATCCGGTGTCACCTCGTCGATGACATGCTCGAGCATCTCGGCGACGGTGATCGGTCCGTCGCGCTCCAGCCGCGCAAAGCTGCCCCGCACGCCGTAGCGCTGCGCCCGCCATTTGTTCTCGATGACGATTGCGCGGGCGATCGCATTCATGTCCGCATTCTGCGCCGGATTGAGCGTCAGCCTGCGGCTCACCGCGCGATACAGCGCGGCGATCGCAATCGCATCGTCGACGCTGGTGCAGACATCCGGCGCGCGCAATTCCAGCGTTGGATGTTCGAGCGATGGGCGTACCGCCCACCAGATATAGCTTGCGTCCGGCATCACCCCGGCCTGGACCAGAGCGTCGATATAGGCGTCGAATTCCTGCTTGGTCTTGAACAATTCGGGAAGCCCGGTGCGCGGCAGTTCGTCGTATGCCGCAAGCCGGTATCCGACCAGACCGGTCGGCTGCGAGCGCCAGAACGGCGATGACGTCGACAGCGCGATGAACAGCGGCATGTGCGGCAGCATCCGCGTCATCACGCCGACCCGGTCGTCGGGATTCGGCAGTTCGACATGCACATGCATGCCGCACAGCATGTTGCGGCGACCAATCATCTGCAGATCGTCCATCACGCTGTCGTAGCGCTCGCCGACCGATTGCCGCGAGCGCTCCCAAATTGCGGTCGGGTGCGTACCCGCGGCCATGATGGCGAGGCCGTAGTCATTGGCGACGGCGCCGAGCGTCTGCCGCATCGTGCGCAGTTCAGCGTGCGCTGCGGAGGTATCGATTTGCGGCGCGGTCACGATCTCGATCTGCGACTGCAGAAACTCACCGGTGACCCGCTCGCCCAACGCTGCTTTCGCAGCCGCGAAGAAGCCATCGGGCATCTTGCGCGCCACCTCCTTGGTCGCGCTATCGACCAGAAAATATTCTTCCTCGATCCCGAAGGAAAAGGACATTTCTACCTCAAGGCAGCCGAATGGCGCACGAATGGTCCCTGCGGCACGTCACGCGCAGAACGCAATCAATGCGGGGAGGGTGTCCCGGGTTCCCGGCCGCGCAGAGATTAATGCGACATCAGGGTCGGCACCGTCATCGACTGGAGCATGCCGCGCGTCGCGCCGCCGAGAACGAAATCGCGCAGCCGAGAATGCCCATACGCGCCCATCACGATCAGGTCCGCATCGACATCCGCCGCATGCGAGAGAATGGCGCTCGGAACGTCGATATCGGGCGCCGGTAGCCGCGTCAGTTCGGTCCGGAGCTTGTAGCGCGCCAGATGCTCG
>CAZXJZ010000399.1:0-3273 GCA_964641065.1 uncultured Hyphomicrobiales bacterium
TGCCGCGCTCGCGTGTAGTCCGTGGCTTTTCATTCTTCGGCGTCTCGTTCGTGTACGTCATCTTCGAAGACGGGACCGATATCTACTGGGCCCGGTCGCGCGTCCTGGAATATCTGAACGCCGCCGCGGGCCGGGTGCCTTCCGGTGTTACCCCCACGCTCGGGCCCGACGCCAGCGGAGTGGGCTGGGTCTATCAGTACGCACTGAATTCGAAAAAACACGATCTCGGCGAGCTTCGGTCCTTGCAGGACTGGCATTTGCGCTTCGGGCTGGCCAAGGCAGAAGGTGTTGCCGAAGTCGCCGCCGTCGGGGGCTTCGTGCGCCAGTACGCGATCGTGATCGATCCGCAGCGCATGAAGACGTTCGGCATCACGCTCGATGCCGTCCGCAATGCCGTCCGTGCCAGCAACATGGATGTCGGCGGGCGGACGGTCGAGCTGTCGGAAACCGAATTCATGATCCGGGGTCGCGGCTATCTGCGTACGCCGGCGGACCTTGAGCGTGTGGTCCTGAAGGCGCAAGGCGGAACGCCGGTCACGTTGAAGGACATCGCGCGCATCGAGCTGGCGCCCGACGAGAGGCGTGGAATCGCGGAGCTCAACGGCGAAGGGGAGGTGACAAGCGGCATAGCGCTGCAGCGTTACGGCGGCAACGCGCTTGATGTGATCACTTCGGTGAAGGAGCGGCTGTCGGCCCTCCGATCAAGTCTGCCTGAAGGGGTCGAAATCACCGAGGTGTATGACCGTTCGGACCTGATTCATCGTGCGATCCGTACGCTGATCGTTACGCTGACGGAAGAAAGCGTGATTGTCGCGCTCGTGTGCTTTCTGTTCCTGCTCCACGCCCGCAGCGCTCTCGTTGCGATCATCACATTGCCGATCGGCATATTGATGGCCATGGTGGCCATGCACGCGCTCGGGATTGGCTCCAACATCATGAGCCTGGGCGGTATCGCCATTGCGATCGGCGCGATGGTGGACGCTTCAATTGTCATGGTCGAGAACGCGCATAAGCGTCTGGAGCATGCGCCACCGGGCAGTGACCGGCGCGAGGTCCTGATCGCTGCCGCTCAGGAAGTGGGCCCGGCGCTATTTTTCAGCCTTCTGGTCATCACCGTTTCGTTTCTGCCGATTTTTGCGCTTGAAGCGCAGGAAGGGCGGATGTTCAAGCCATTGGCCTATACCAAGACCTTTGCCATGGCGGCTGCGGCCTTACTGTCCGTGACGCTCGTGCCGGCGCTGATGCTCCTGTTCATAAGGGGCCGCATCATGCCCGAAAGCCGCAATCCGATAAACCGGGCCCTGATCTGGCTATACCGGCCCGTCATCAGGACGGTCCTGAAAGCCAGGCTCCTGACCATCTTGCTGGCCGGCGTTATCCTCGGTGTCTCGATCATCCCCGCCACGCGGATCGGGTCTGAGTTTATGCCGAACCTGAATGAGGGCACATTGTTTTACATGCCCACGACGCTGCCCGGGCTCTCGGTCACAAAGGCTGCCGAGCTGCTGCAGACGCAGAACCGGATCATCAAGTCATTCCCCGAAGTGACGAGCGTGTGGGGCAAGGCCGGGCGGGCCAATACGGCGACCGATCCCGCGCCTATCGAGATGTTCGAAACCATCGTCAATTTGAAACCGCAAGGCGAGTGGCGCGCCGGCTTGACCGTGGACAAGCTCATCGCCGAAATGGATGCCTCCTTACAGTTTCCGGGGGTCAGCAACGCCTGGACGATGCCGATCAAGGCACGGATCGACATGCTCTCGACGGGCATTCGCACGCCAGTGGGCGTGAAAATCTTCGGGAAAGATCTGGTCACACTCGAAAGCCTTGCGAAGGAAGTCGAGACGGCGTTGCGGAAAGTCCCCGGCACGTCGAGCGCCTATGCCGAACGGGTCAATAGCGGTTACTTCCTGGAGATATCACCTGATCGCGACGCCATCGCCCGTCTCGGGCTATCCATCGAGGACGTACAGAAGACAATTTCATTGGCGATCGGCGCCGAAGTGATCGCGACCACTGTTGAGGGCCGTGAACGTTATGGCGTGGTGCTGCGGTATCCCCGCGATATCCGCAGTGACCCCGAAGCCATTGCCTCTGAAGTGCTGGTCTCGCTGCCAAATGGTAGCGCCATCCCTTTGGGAGAGATCGCGTCGATTACGCGCACGCAGGGGCCGACCTCGATCCGTACCGAAGACGGCCAGCTCGTCGTGTATGTCTTTGTCGACATTCGCGATCGCGATCTCGGAGGATACGTGGCGGAAGCCCGGAAGGCAGTTGCGCAAGCTGTGCCGATGCCCGCGGGCTTCTACGTGGCCTGGAGCGGCCAGTTTGAATATCTGGAGCGTGCCGCAAAGCGTCTGCAAATCGTCGTTCCGGCGACACTTCTGCTGATTTTTCTGCTGCTTTATCTGAATTTCAAACGTATCGGCGAAACGCTGATCGTGATGCTCTCGCTGCCGTTCTCTCTGGTCGGCGGCTTGTGGCTGATGCACTGGATGGGCTTCAACTACAGCGTAGCGTCCATCGTCGGATTCATCGCGCTTGCGGGCGTCGCAGCCGAAACCGGCGTTATCATGCTGATCTATCTCAACCAGGCCTTGGAAGAAACCAAAGCGCGCGCGGAACGCGAAGGAAGGCCCCTGCAGCAACAGGATTTGAGCCGCGCGATCATGGAAGGCGCGGTCGAGCGAGTGCGGCCCAAGATGATGACCGTGGCAGCCATCATGGCCGGTCTGCTGCCGATCTTGTGGAGCACGGGTGTCGGTTCGGAGGTGATGCAGCGCATTGCCGTTCCGATGATCGGCGGAATGGTGTCATCGACCCTGCTGACGCTGATCGTGATACCGGCCGTCTATGCTTTGGTGAAGGGGGCCGCGCTTGGAAAACCGCAGGAAGCCCCGTTTGAGGCAGTCGAGGAGAAGCTAACATGAACTCAGGTATGATCACCCGACGCGGCGTACTCTCGGGTTCCGCAAGCCTGCTGGCGGCCGGATCGTTGCCGTTACCGGCACACGGTGCTGCAGACTCAGTAAAAGAGTTCCGGCTTGTTGCAGCCCCCGCGCGCCTTTCGCTGGTCGGTGCGCAGCATCCGGCAACCGAGGTGTGGTGTTATGGCGGGCGGGTTCCTGGACCCGAGATCCGCGTCAGGCAGGGCGAACGTCTCCGTGTCGTTGTCGAGAACCACCTGCCCGAAGACACAACGGTTCATTGGCATGGCATCCGGTTGCCGAACGCGATGGACGGGGTGCCGCATCTGACACAAAAACCCATCGC
>CAZXJZ010000400.1:0-3270 GCA_964641065.1 uncultured Hyphomicrobiales bacterium
GCCCCTATGTCCGCAAGCATTACGGCTCAGGCAACATGCAGGCGCTGCAGAAGAAATGGACGGACGAAGGGATCGTCTGGCTGTCGGTGATCTCGTCACCGCCGGGCGAGCAGGGCTTTGCCGATGCCGCCCGCGCGAATTCACTGACCGCGGACCGCAAGGCCGCGCCGACCGCGGTGGTGCTCGATCCGAAGCAGCAGGTCGCGAAAGCCTATGGAGCGCTGGTCACGCCGCATATGTATATCGTCACGCCCGACGGGACATTGGCCTATGCCGGCGCCATCGACGACAAGCCGACGGCACGCACAGGCGACATCAAGGGCGCGACCAATTATGTCGACAACGCGTTGTCCGAACTCAAGGCGGGCAAGTCGGTGTCGACCACCAATACCCGGGCCTATGGCTGTGTGGTGAAATACAGCTCGTAAGCTAGCCGGCGCCTGTTCCGATCAGCATGTGCCCGCCTTGCGCGGGCACATTGCGTTTTACATCGCACGCCTTTTCAGGCCGTCCGTACCGGCCGGACCAGACCCTTCACGGTCTTCCATATCGGTGTGATCGCATAGCCGGTGATGGGGATCAGCACGGCGCCGATCGCCAGGCCGACGACGCCCGCGCCCGCAGCGCCGACGATCCATTCGATGGCGCCCTGCGCGAACGGCATGACGTGCGCGATCGCCTCCGCCGCGTGATGAATGGCGTGCCCGACCGATGTGTATCCGTAGGTCTCCAGCCCATGCACGATGATGCCGCCGCCGACCCAGATCATCGCGGCAGTGCCGACGACGCTCAGAATCTTCAGGAAGTACGGCATGCCGTAGACGAGTCCGCGCCCGACAACGCGGCTCAGGCCGCCGAGCACGGAATTGCCTCGATTGCTGGCCAGCGAAAGGCCGACATCGTCGGCCTTCACGATGATCGCCACCGCGCCGTAAACGGCAACGGTAATGCCAATTGCGACGACTGCGAGGACCACGGCCTGCATCCAGAAACTGCTTTCCGGAAGGACGGATAGTGCGATCGCCATGATCTCGGCGGACAGGATAAAATCGGTCTTGATCGCGCTCGCGACCTTCTGGTCCTCGAGGGTCTTGGGATCGATGGCGATCGGTTCGAGCGCCTTTTCGTGCGCATGGGCCTTGTGCGGGAAGGCTGCCTCGAAAACCTTCTCCGCGCCCTCGTAACAGAGATACGCGCCGCCGAGCATCAACAGCGGCGTAATCGCTCCGGGCAGGAAATAGCTGAGCGCCAGTGCCGCCGGCAGCAGGATCAGAAGCTTGTTACGTAGCGAGCCGATCGCGATCTTGCGGACGATCGGGATTTCGCGCACCGCGGCAAAGCCCATCATGTAGCGCGGGGTCACAGCGGCGTCATCGATGACTACGCCGGCGGCCTTGGCGCCCGCCTTTGCCGCCTGCGTGGCGATATCATCGAGCTGAGCCGCGGCCACCTTGGCAATGGCGGCGACATCATCGAGAAGGGCGAGTAGACCGACGCTCACGACCGGATCGTTCCTAGCGAAGGACGGTCCAACGCGGCGTCGGCCCGTTGGTTCCGTTCAGCGCGCAATCACACCGCGCCGCGCCATCTGGGCGATGACCTGCTCGGCCATCTCTTCCGGCGAACCTTGCTCGGTATGCAGCCTGATTTCGGGCTCGAGCGGCGGCTCGTAGGGCGAGTCGATGCCGGTGACGTGAAACGCCTTGCCGGCCCGCGCCTTGGCGTAGAGCCCCTTGGGATCGCGCTCCTCGCAGATGGCGAGCGGGGTATCGACGAAAACCTCGAGGAATTCACCCGGCTCGTGACGCTCGCGCACGGATTGCCGTTCATTGCGGAACGGCGAGACAAAGGCACACAGCACCACCAGACCCGCATCCACCATGAGACGGGCGACCTCGCCGGCGCGGCGCACGTTTTCCACGCGGTCGGCTTCGGTGAAGCCGAGATCGCGGTTCAGCCCGAGCCGCATATTGTCACCGTCGAGCGCGTAGGTGTGGATGCCCCGCAGGCTCAGCTTCTGTTCGACGATATTGAGAATCGTGGATTTCCCCGCACTCGGCAATCCGGTGAACCAGACGGTCGCCGGGCGCTGGGCCTTCATCTTGGCGCGGAACGCCTTGTCGATTTCGTAGCTCTGCTTGACCAGGTTGCTGGCGCGGTAGAGCGCAAAATCGGCCATGCCCGCGCCCGCAGTGGCGCCGGTCTGCCGGTCGATCAGAATAAACGCACCGGTCTCACGATTTGTTATGTAGGGGTCGAATGCGATCGGCTCGGTGGTAGCAATGTTGCAATAGCCGATGTCGTTGATGGTGAGTGTCGTGACTGCGGCGTGTTCGCCGGTTTCGATATCGGTGCCATGCTTCAGCGCGGTGATGGTTGCGGCCACCGTGTGGGTACCGATCCGGAGCGAATAGGTGCGGCCGGGCAGCATCGGATTCTCGTTCAACCACACCAGATGCGCGGAGAACTGGTCGGCAACCTGGGGCGCGGCATCCACCGGAGTCAAAATGTCGCCACGCGACACGTCGACCTGGTCGGCAAGCTCGATGGTCGCCGCCTGACCGGTTTCGACGCTGTCGACGGTGTCGGGATAGATGTAGATTTCCCTGATCGTGGACGGGCGCAGCGAGCGTCCGACGATGATGCTGTCGCCACGGTTGAGCACGCCTGACGACATGTAGCCGGCATAGCCGCGCCCGCCGGACTGCGTCCGCACCACCGATTGCACATGAAAGCGCGCCGGCTGCTCGTGCTGGTGCGTCGAGATCGGCACGGTCTCGAGATGCTGCAGCACGGTCGGTCCCTTGTACCAGGGCATGCGCTCGCTGCGGCGCACGATATTCTCGCCGTCGCGCGCGACGATCGGGATCGCCTCGACATGCTCGAAGGCAAGCTGCCCCGCGAACACCTGATACTCGTCGCGGATGGCGTTGAACGGTGCCTCCCGGCAATCGACCAGATCCATCTTGTTGACGACCAGCAGAACCCGCCGGATGCCGAGCAACGACAGAATGCGGCTATGGCGGAGCGTCTGCCGGGTCAGGCCGGCCTTGGCGTCGACCAGCAGCAGCGCGAACTCGGCGTTGGAGGCGCCGGTCACCATATTGCGGGTATATTGCTCGTGGCCCGGTGTGTCGGCGACGACGAAGGCGCGCTTCGGCGTGCCGACGGCTTGGTCGTATGCCGGCTTGCGTTGGTTCCACGGACCAGCGACAGCGGTAATGGTGGCGACAAAGACGCTTGAGCGGGATCTCGCGGCGCGCGGGTTCA
>CAZXJZ010000401.1:0-3229 GCA_964641065.1 uncultured Hyphomicrobiales bacterium
GCCGGCAAGGACATGCTCTCCGGGCTCGCGTCGACCTTCAAGGGCAAGGTGCTCGGTCAGGACCTGACCAAGTGGCCGGATCAGCTCGACTTCTCGGCCGAATTGTCGAAAGCGCGTGCGGCCAATCCCGACGCGGTGTTCGTCTTCTATCCGGGCGCTTCGGGCGTGCAGTTCCTGACGCAATATGCGCAGGCCGGACTGAAGGGCAAGATTCCGCTCTACACCGCCTTCACCGTCGACGAGCTGTCGCTGCCGCTGCAGAAGGAACTCGCACTTGGCGTTCCGGGCGCGCAGCAATGGGTTCACGACCTGCCGAACGACCAGAACAAGAAGTTCGTGGCCGATTACCGCAAGAAATATCCGGGGCTGCGTCCGACCTATTATGGCGCGCAGGCCTACGATGCTGCGCAGCTGATCAACAGCGCGGTGACTGCGGTGAACGGCGACACGAGCAAGAAGGACGCCATGCGCGACGCGATGCGCAAGGCCGACTTCAAGTCGGTCCGCGGCTCCTTCAAATACGGCAACAATCACTTCCCGATCCAGAATTTCTATCTGCAGGACGTGGTCCAGGGCGAGGACAAGGACTTCCCGCTCTCGCTCAAGACGGTTGCTACGATCGTCGAGGGCAGCCAGGACCGCTTCCACGGCAAATGTTCGATGAAATGGTAGTCTGACATCGGGGCCGGACGGCGGAGCGTGCCCGCCGTCCGGCCCTTTTTTCTTCGTTGACTCGGCCCGGCGTCGCGGGGCAATTCCGGATCTGCCGTGTGGGGGCGGCGCCAGTCCATGCTGCTTTTTATCGAACAATCCCTGAACGGGTTGCAATTCGGGCTGCTGCTGTTCCTGCTCGCGGCAGGGCTGACGCTCGTGTTCGGGATCATGGACTTTGTCAATCTCGCGCACGGTTCGCTCTATATGCTCGGGGCGTATTTCGCCGCGACTTTCGCCGCGCTGACCGGCAGCTTCGTGTTCGCAATTATCCTGGCGTTGGCGGCGACGCTTGTCGTCGGCATGGCGGTGGAGGTGATCGCGCTGCGGCGGCTGTATGGCCGCGACCATCTCGATCATGTGCTTGCGACCTTCGGCCTGATCCTGTTTTTCAACGAGATGGTGCGCCTGATCTGGGGACCCGCGGGCCTGAGCCTGCCGCTGCCGACCTGGCTGACCACAAATTTCGAGATCTTTCCCGGCGTCTATTATCCGACCTATCGCATCTCGATGATCCTGGTTTCGCTGGCGGTGGCGATTGCGCTCTATTTCGTCGTCATGCGCACCCGCGTCGGCATGCTGATCCGCGCCGGCGCATCCAACCGTGAAATGATCGGCGCGCTCGGCATCAACATCAAGCTGCTCTACACCTTCGTGTTCGGCATGGGTGCGGCGCTTGCCGGGCTCGCCGGCATGATGCAGGCGCCGATCCTGACCGTGCAGATCGGCATGGGCGAGAACATCCTGATCCTCGCCTTCGTGGTCATCATCATCGGCGGCATCGGTTCGATCCGCGGCGCCTTCGTCGCCTCGATCCTGGTGGGCATGATCGATACCGTCGGCCGTGCCTTCCTGCCGGACGTGTTGAAGCTGTTCCTCTCCAACGCGGCCGCCTCCACCGCGGGGCCGGCCTTGTCCTCGATGCTGATCTATCTGGTGATGGCGGTCATTCTGGTCTGGCGTCCGGAAGGTCTGTTCCCGGCGGCGAGCAAATGACCCGAAAGCTGACCGTCCGCAATATCGCCGTCGCGGCGCTGATGATCTTTCTTGCGTTGATCCCGGTCTATTCGCAGATGACCGGCAACGTTTTCATCATGACCTTGTTCACGCGCATCGTGATCCTCGCGATCGCCGCCGTCAGCCTGAATCTGATCATGGGCTTCGGCGGCATGGTAAGTTTCGGGCACGCCGCCTTTCTCGGCATCGCCGGCTATGCGGTCGGCATCCTCGCTCATGAGGGGATCAATTCCGGGTTCGTGCAATGGCCGATCGCTCTCCTGGCCTGCGCGCTGTTCGCGCTGGTGACCGGCGCGCTGTCGCTGCGCACCCGCGGCGTCTACTTCATCATGATCACGCTCGCCTTCGCGCAGATGGTCTATTACATCGGCGTCAGCCTCGACCGCTATGGCGCCGACGACGGACTGACGATCTACAAGCGCAGCGATTTCGCCGGCCTGATCAATCTGTCCAACCGGACCACCTTCTACTATGTCTGCTTCGTCTGTCTGGTTGGCGCCTGCTATCTGGTCTGGCGCATCGTCAACTCGCGGTTCGGCATGGTGATCCAGGGCGCGCGGTCGAACGAGCGTCGCATGCGCGCCATCGGCTTCCCGACCTATCGCTACCGGCTGACCTGCTACGTGATCGCCGGCGTGCTGTGCGGGCTTGCTGGCATCCTGCTCGCTAACCAGGCCGACTTTGTCAGTCCGGCGATGATGCATTGGACCCGGTCCGGCGACCTGATCGTGATGGCGGTGCTGGGCGGCATGGGCTCGGTCCTCGGCCCGGTGATCGGCGCGGTTGCGCTGCTGGTTCTGGAAGAGACGCTGCCCGGCATGATCGGCGCGGTCGGCGAATTCGTGACCGGCAAGCCGGTGGTTGCGGCGAAAGAATACTGGGCGCTCATTCTCGGACCGATGCTGCTGCTGGTGGTGCTGTTCGCGCGCGGCGGCATCGATGGCCTGCTGGAGAAACTCCGCCGTGACTGACACCCTTCTCGCCATCGAGGGGATTACCAAGCGCTTCGGCGGCGTGCTGGCCTCCGACGCGATCACGCTGTCGGTGCCGCAGGGCGAGCTGCACGCGATCATCGGTCCGAACGGCGCCGGCAAGACCACGCTGATCGGCCAGCTCACCGGCGAGATCATCCCGAACAGCGGCCGCATCATGTTTGGTGGACGCGAGATTACCGCGCTGCCGACCTATGAACGCTCGATGATAGGACTGGCGCGCTCGTTCCAGATCACCTCACTGTTTCAGGATTTCACCGCGCTCGACAATGTCGCCTTCGCGGTTCAGGCGCATGCCGGCCACTCGTTTCATTTCTGGCGCAATGCGCGCAGCGAGGAGGCGTTGCGTGCGCCCGCCCGCGCGGCGCTCGATCGCGTCGGGCTGTCGCATCGCGCCGATACGCTGGTGTCCAGCATCAGCCATGGCGAGCATCGCCAGCTCGAGATCGCGATGGCGCTCGCCACAAATCCGCAAATGCTGCTGCTCGACGAGCCGATGGCCGGCATGG
>CAZXJZ010000402.1:0-3212 GCA_964641065.1 uncultured Hyphomicrobiales bacterium
GCATCTTGTCGAAGCGCGCGCGCTCGACATTCAGGATCTTGCCGCGCAGCGGCAGCACCGCCTGGAATTCGCGGTTGCGGCCCTGTTTGGCGGAGCCACCGGCGCTGTCACCCTCGACGATGAACAATTCGGACTTGGCCGGATCGCGCTCCTGACAATCGGCGAGCTTGCCGGGCAGGGATGAGACATCCAGCGCGCCCTTGCGACGGGTCAATTCTCGCGCCTTGCGCGCGGCTTCGCGTGCGGCGGCGGCTTCGACCACCTTGCCGACGATCGCCTTGGCTTCGTTCGGGTGCAGTTCGAACCAGTCCTGCAAAGCCTGGTTGACGATCCCTTCGACCACCGGACGCACTTCGGAGGAGACCAGCTTGTCCTTGGTCTGCGAGGAAAATTTCGGGTCGGCCACCTTGACCGACAGCACCGCCGTCAGTCCTTCGCGGCAATCGTCGCCGCTGAGATCGACCTTTTCCTTGCGCGATGAGCCCATTCTCTCGGCGTGCTGCGTCACCTGGCGCGTGAGCGCACCGCGGAAGCCTGCGAGATGGGTGCCGCCGTCGCGCTGCGGAATGTTGTTGGTGAAGCACAGCACGTTCTCGTGGTAGCTGTCGTTCCACCACAGCGCGCATTCGACTCCGACGCCGTCGCGCTCGATCCTGATGTTGATCGGGGCGGGGATCAGCGCGGTCTTGTTGCGATCGAGATACTTCACGAAGGCTTCGACGCCGCCCTCGTAGCGCATCTCTTCGCGCTTCTCGACGGCATGGCGCATGTCGGACAGGATGATGGTCACACCGGAATTCAGGAAGGCGAGCTCGCGCAGCCGGTGTTCCAGCGTCGGAAAATCGAACTCGGTCATGGTGAAGGTTTCGGGCGACGGCAGGAATGTCACCTCCGTACCCTTGCGTCCCTCGACCTTGCCGACGACCTGAAGCGGCGCCTTCGCGACGCCGTGGCCGAACTCGATCGCGTATTCGGTGCCGTCGCGCCAGATCGTGAGCTTCAGCCAGGTCGACAGCGCGTTGACCACCGACACGCCGACGCCATGCAGCCCGCCGGAGACCTTGTAGGAATTCTGGTCGAACTTTCCGCCGGCATGAAGCTGCGTCATGATCACTTCAGCCGCGGACACGCCCTCGCCCTTGTGAATGTCGACCGGAATGCCGCGGCCGTTGTCGCGCACCGTGCAGGAGCCGTCCGGATTCAGCGTCACCGTCACTTCGGTCGCGTGACCGGCCAGCGCTTCGTCGATCGCGTTGTCGACGACCTCGTAGACCATGTGGTGCAGGCCCGAGCCGTCATCGGTATCGCCGATATACATGCCGGGACGCTTGCGCACGGCATCGAGGCCCTTGAGGACCTTGATCGATTCCGCGCCGTAATCGGCGGATGCATCGGATATGTTCTGGCGGGCGGGCTCAGCCATCAGGCAGCCTTCGAATCAGTTGCAAAACAAGGGGTTGGAACGTGTTCTTCGTGACACGAAAAACGGGACCCGTACAGCCCTATTTCTGTATGGCTAAGTAATTGTAATTCAAAGAAATTCAAGCCGCTTTGAGGGCGAAAAAATGGCCCTGCGTCACGCCCTATTTCGAGGGTTCCTCGGCGGCTTCTTTTGCCGGTTCCGAGGCGGCATGGCCGGCGATCCGCCCGGTCTTGACTGGCTGGCCGAGCTCGAATTTCGGGTCCGGCTCATAGTCGGGAATCGGCTGGGAAAACGTGAACAGGGCGGTCGCCCAGATCTCGACGCGCGTGATGTTCGAGCGCAAACCGGCGATGGCTTTGTGCAGACGTTCGTTGACGTCGTCCCGGCCTGTTTTTCCGTCTGTCATGACCGCCCGTCCCAGTCCTGTGTGCCGCCTTCCATCGGTTCGAGGGGACAAAGCCTGATCTCAGCGGACGGTTCCTGTGCAAGACGATGGCGAATACCGCGTCTCCGCCGGGAACCTCAGGCGCGGCTGACGATGCGGCCAGTTGCGATATCGACCATCTGCGCATCCGCCCCGATATCGGCAAACGCCTGCGGATCGGCGCCTGTCATCCAGACCTGGGCGCCGAGCTCGCCAAGCGCCTCGAACAAGGCCCGGCGGCGGCCGGGATCGAGATGCGCCACGACTTCATCGAGCAGGAGCAGGGGTGCATGTCCGGTCATGCCGGCGAGCAGTGCGCCATGCGCGAGCACGAGGCGGATCAGGATCGCCTTCTGCTCGCCGGTCGACGCATCGGCGGCTGCGATGCCCTTCGGGCCATAGATGACATGCAGGTCGGTGAGATGAGGACCGTCGAGCGTGCGGCCGGCGGCGGCGTCGCGGGGGCGCCCCTCACGCAGGATCGCACGATAGCGCTGCTCGACTTCGGACGCGGGCTGAGACAGCGCCGCCTCCTCCATCCAGCCCTTCAGGGCGATTTCGGCAAACGGGAAGCTGGCCGCGGCGCCCTGGCTCGCCGACAAGGCGGTCTGCAGGCGCCTGACGGTCTCCGCGCGCAAGGCCGCCACCGCGACCGCCAGTTCCGCCGTTTCGTGCTCGATGGCGTCGAGCCAGTGCGCATCGGCTTTTGCGTCTTCGAGCAGGCGGTTGCGCGAACGCAGCGCCCGCTCCAGCGCCGAGACGCGGCTGGAATGCGAGGCATCGACCGCGAGCACCAGCCGGTCGAGAAAGCGCCGCCGCTCGGAGGCGGGGCCGGCGAACAGGCCGTCCATCGCCGGCGTGAGCCAGATGATCCGCAGGTGCTCGGCAAAGTCCGCGGCGGAGCCCGCCGGTTCGCGGTCGATCCGATAGAGCCGGGTCGAAGGCTGTTCGTCACCGTGCGGCGCCTCGATGCCGGTGCCGAGCGTCGCGAGCCCCACCGCACCTTCGATTTCCGCCGAAACGGCCCAGGATCCATCGCCCTCGCTGAACGCGACTTCGTCGAGGGTGGCACGGCGCAGGCCACGGCCGGGCGCGAGGAAGGAGATGGCTTCGAGAATATTGGTCTTGCCCGCCCCGTTCGGCCCCACAAGCACCACCGGGCGTTGCCCGACCGACAGGCTCGCAGCGCGATAGCTGCGGAAATTGGTGAGGCTCAGGCGGAGGATGCGGGCAGGGGTCGCAGGCATAGGCGGGATATCAGTATCCGCTCGTCCCCGCGAAAGCGGGGATCCAGATCGTAGCCCGCATGAGCGCAGCGACATGCGGGGTGCATGTCCCGGATATCGCTTCGCTCATCCGGGCTAC
>CAZXJZ010000403.1:0-2117 GCA_964641065.1 uncultured Hyphomicrobiales bacterium
TCCGGCATCTCGCCCTTGGCGATCTGCTGGATCAGTTGCCAGCGGTAATACATGTCGGCTTCTTCGCAGGCGAGGCACATCACTCGACAACCTTTGGAACGGCGAAATAGGGACCTTCGGTCAGAGGCGCATTGCGCAGGATGTCGTCCACGATCCCGCCGTCGGTCACCTTGTCTTCGCGCTTCTTCATCACCATCGGCGTAACCGACGTCATCGGCTCGACGCCCTCGACATTGACCTCGCCGAGCTGCTCGACGAAGGCCAGGATCGCGTTCAGTTCACCGCGCAAATGCTCGACCTCCCCGTCCGCCACGGCGATCCGGGACAGATGGGCAATCCGGCGAACGGTCGAAGCGTCGACCGACATGCATTCACTCCGTGCGGCTGTCTGGAACCGAGCTATAGCAGAGGCCGCTTTGCGCAAGCAACGGAAGCGGGCCGCGTGCGCGGAGCCGTTGCGCCGGGTGCGGGTTCACCTGAGCAAGCGCGCGAGTTCGATGAAGTCGCGCGCAGCCACATCGACTGGAACAGTTGGGCTGGGCTCGCCGGTGGACGGTCCATATTCGTCAGGACGCGCGACATGGGCGGTCCGCAACCCGCAAGCCGCAGCGGCGGCGAGATCGGAACTGTGCGCAGCCACCATCATGCATTCGCCGGGCGACAGATCGAGGGCGGCGCAGGCGGTTTCGTAGACGCGCGGCTTCGGCTTGTAGTCGCCGGCGATTTCGGCGCCGAGAATCGCGTCCCATGGAAATCCGTTATGCCGCGCGAGGCGAACCATCATGCCGATATTGCCGTTCGAAACCGGCGCCAGCAGAAAGCGTTCGCTCAGCAGTTCGAGCCCACGCCCCACATCGGGCCAGGCCGGAAGCCGATGCCAGGCGGTGTTGAGCGTGCCGCAAAGGTCCTCGCTCAGGTCCGAGAGACCGAAGCGCGGCCGGATCCGGTCGAGATTGCGCCGGTGCAGACTGTCGAGCTTGCTGAACGCGATGCGGCCGGCCCGTACCTCTTCCATTGCGGGCTGATACTCCGCCCGCCACGCATCGGCGAAGGCGATCCAGTCGCGTTCGTAGCCGGCGGGCCCGAGGATGGTCTCGGCTTCGCGGGCGATCCCACTGCGCCAGTCCACGACCGTACCGAAAATATCGAAAAACAGCGCTTTCACTTCGCCCATACCTACCTCTGAGCGTAATCAGGCCGACACCACAAGTGGCTGCTCCCAAAGCGATCCGCCCACCGCATAATTTATCGTTAATAGCAGTTGCCCACACAAATTTTTCAGTGATACGCTGTCACAGCCTGAAATTTTCGTCCTGCCAGTGCCTGCCCATTTCCGGTTTTATGGAGGGTGTAATGGTCCTGAGGTTTGATGACTTCGGCGCACAGGAAACCCTGAGTTTCCTCGAAAAGAAAAGTCACGCTGGAGTCTGGAGCGTCGACTTCACCACCGGCAAAATGTCCTGGTCCGACGGATTCTATGAGCTGCTCGGACTGCAGCCCGGTTCCATCGAGCCATCGTACGAGGCGATCGTCGAATTGATGCATCCGGACGATCGTCGCCCGTCCGGCGAGTTCGACCGGATCGTCAACGAAGGCCTGCCCCTCGATCGCGAATTGCGGATCATCCAGCCGAACGGGAAGCTGCGATGGCTGTCCAGCCGCACCGAAGTGCATCTCAACAAGTCAGGCAAACCGACGCGGGCGTTCGGCGTCATGCTCGACGTCACCTCGCAGCGTGAATTGGCTCTCGCCAAGGAAGCCGTGGACTCGCGCTTCCGGGCGCTGGTGTCGGCCACCAACGCCTTCGTCTGGACGGCGGATTCCGACGGCAAGATTCTCGACATCCGCAACTGGCGAGAGCTGCGCGGTGAAAATCCGGCCGGCTTGCTGGGCCTGCGCTGGATCGACCTCGTGCATCCGGACGATCGCGAACAAACACTTCAGGCGTGGTCCGAGGCACTGGCAACAAAACGCGACTACGCGGTCGAGCATCGCGTTCAGCAGCCGGATGGCGAATACCGCTGGATGCTGTCGCGCGCCGCGCCGATCGTGCTCGAAACCGGCGCCGTGCGCGAATGGGTCGGGCTATCGTCTGACATCCAGGACCGCAAGGTCTG
>CAZXJZ010000403.1:2127-3202 GCA_964641065.1 uncultured Hyphomicrobiales bacterium
GGCCGGCATCGCAGGACCCCGCGAATTCCGTGCTGACCGGCGCACAATTGCGTGCCGCGCGCGGGATCCTCAACTGGTCGGTCCGCGAACTCTCGCAGGCGGCAAGCGTGTCGAGCTCGACCATTCGGCGGCTCGAGGAGATGAATGGGCCTCCGCCGGGACGGGAGGATGCGCTCAAACCGCTTCAGGCGGCCCTCGAAGCGGGTGGGGTCGAGTTCCTGTTCCCACCCAGCGGCCGGCCAGGCGTCCGCCCTGCCTGATTGGGCCGCTTCGACGAGCCCGGCGTGTCGCGCGCGACGCGGCGGCGCTTCAGGCCCTTGGAGCCATTGGACCTATGCAAAATTCCAGACACTCAAACGCTGCATTATCGAGCAATTCGCCCAAGCCGCGCTCAATTTGCATCAAACTTTAACGAAATATGACCCGCATTATGCAAACACCGCATAGCTGCATCGCAACATAAAACCTGTTGCACCGCACCATAGATCACTATTTTGGTTTTCAGAATCAGTTGCGGTTCATCTGATCTTTCAAAGGGATGCCAGCCATGTTCCTCTCTCACTTCGTCCGTTTCCTGCGCCAGTGGCGCGCTTATGGGAACAGCCTCCAGGAGCTGTCCCGCCTTGGCGACCGCGAGCTCGCCGACATCGGAATCAGCCGTTCCGACATCCCGCGCATCGCCTGGGACAATGCCGAGCGCGCGGCCTGATTGAGACCTTAGTCAGGACAACCTGAAGCCAACGCCCAGCCTGCCAAGGCTGGGCGTCGCCTTTTGAGGCACAGCCAGGCAAAGACTCCCGGTCGCCCGTGCGGCCTGACCGGCTTCTTATTGCCGAGGCGCTCCGCTTCCCCTAGGGAGGCGCCATGTCGCGTTCCAACCCTGTCCATATCGTCGGCGGCGGGCTCGCCGGGTGCGAAGCCGCCTGGCAGATCGCAGCCCACGGCGTGCCGGTGGTGCTGCACGAAATGCGGCCCGTCCGACAAACCGCGGCGCATCACACTGACGGCCTGGCCGAACTGGTCTGCTCCAAGTCCTTCCGCTCGGACGATCGCGAGACCAGTGCGATCGGTGTGT
>CAZXJZ010000404.1:0-3190 GCA_964641065.1 uncultured Hyphomicrobiales bacterium
CAGCAAGGCGCTGACCGCGCCCGCGATCCGCGATCGGCTGACGCAACTCGCCTATATCCCTGCCGGCGGCTCGCAGGCCGAATTCGTCAAGCGGCTGCGCGCCGACATCGACAAATGGACGCCGGTGGTGAAATCGACCGGCTTCAGGATCGAGGAGTAGCGTTCCGAAGACGGCGGAACCCGTCGCCAGCCGCCGGGGAAAAAGGCGAAGCCGTACCCTTTTCGTTCACAATTCCGGTTAGACTCAAAACCGTGAAGTGATTCGTTTTGGGCATCGGGTTTCGCCATGAAAAATGCTGGCCGATTTGTCTGCACCGGTGTCGTGGCCATGGATGGCTGCGGCGTTGAACTCACCATCGCCGAGCTCCGGCTGCATGACGGCCGCTGTGAGCATTGCGCGCTGGACTGGGACGAGCGGGTCCGCGGCTGGCGGTTCGGCCGCGCCGATGCCGATCTCGACGCGCATTTCGCCGATGCACCGCGCCGGCGCGCGGTGGCGGCTCAGCCTCGCCGCGCCAGGGCGGCTTGACGGCGACACCGATCGCCTAAGTGGTCTGCCCGCGCGGCGCGGGCATGCGAATCTCGACGCCAGTGACCGCTGCCTGTTCCGGACGCCCCGTTTCCGGTAGCGTCGCGTGCGAGCGCACCTGCCACGAGACCTCCCGATGATCATCCCGCGATGGGCCAGACGAGTC
Source organism: uncultured Hyphomicrobiales bacterium (assembly GCA_964641065.1). GTDB lineage: Bacteria > Pseudomonadota > Alphaproteobacteria > Rhizobiales > Xanthobacteraceae > Pseudorhodoplanes. Next base: position 696 of record CAZXJZ010000404.1, read on the forward strand.
GCAGGCCTGTTTGTCATCGCAATGATGCTGTCGCCGGGACCGCCGAACGCCGCCGCAAACGCGGTGCTCACCGTCATCATCGGCGATGAGACCCGCACATTCTCGCGCGATGCGCTGCTGGCGCGGCCGGACTTAACCGACGTCGATATCCCCGCCGACATTGCATACGGAAAGCCGATGCGGTTTCGCGCGATCCCGCTGGCCGCATTGCTGGCGCCGTTTCTCGCGCCGGAGGGTAGCGTCATCGAATCCGTCGCAGTCGACGGCTTCGCCGCGCACCTCCCGCTCGATCTGGTGATGAACACCGATCCGGCAAAGCCGATCGCCTGGCTCGCGATCGAACCCGCGGGCGCGCCGTGGCCGCCGCTTCCCGGCAAGTCGTCCAGCGCAGGTCCGTTCTACATTGTCTGGACCGGGCCGATTGCAAACACCATCAGCAGCGAGCAATGGCCCTATCAGCTCGCCAAACTTGAAAGCCAGTTGTCGCCGCTGGCGCGCTGGCCGCAGCTTGCCGTCGATCCCGCCTTGCCCACAGCGCATCACGCGCGCGCCGGGCAAACGCTGTTCATCACCCAGTGCCTGCCCTGCCATATGCTCGACGGCGCAGGCTCCAGCGATGTCGGCCCCGACCTCAACCGGCCGATGAATCCCACCGGCTATATGACGCATGCCGGATTGCATGCGCTGATCCGCGATCCGAAAGCAGTGCGCAGCTGGCCGGGCCAGATCATGCCGGGCTTTGCCGCGGACCAGATGAGCGACCGCGATATCGATGCGGTGATCGCCTATCTCGCGCATCAGGCGGATCGCAAGTCCGCGCGATAAGCGCTCACGCGAGCGATACACCGCAACACGGCACCATTTCGCGCACCGAGCGCAGGATCGCCGCAGATTTTGCTGCGGCGTCTGCATGATCCCGCAGACCATCGCATGTGCGACGAGGGAACTTTTCGAGAGGGAGGGCTTTGTTGACCGATTGAAACCCAAGGAGCGGTACCATGAACAATATCATTTATCTGGTCGGACTGGTGGTGGTCGTCCTCGCCGTGCTGGCGTTTTTCGGGCTCCGGTAGCGGTCGCTGCGCGGACATGCGACGCCTTCCGATCGAGCTGTGAGCGACCGGCCGTCTCAACCGGCGCCGAATAGCCTCCCTGCCGGCGGCGAGGCTGATGTGGACGTATCCCAGCGCAATCACGTCTCATACGGATGGGCCGTTATCGGCCTGTTTCTGTTGGCGCTTATCGGCGCGCTGGGATATGCGCGAGCATTCCTTCTGCCGGTGCTGTTCGCGTTCATGCTGGCGCTGATCTTGCGGCCTGTCGTGCGCTATCTGGCGCGACGCCGCGTGCCTGAGTTTCTCACCGCACTCGGGCTGGTCCTGTGGGTGCTCGCAGCCGCCGGACTTGGGTTCTACTTTCTGAGTGCGCCGCTCAGCGCGCTTCTGACCGATCTTCCACGGATCGCCAACGAAATCGAAGTGAAGCTGATCGATTTCAGGACCACCAGCGAGCATATCCAGGCTGTCACCGAAAAGATCGAAAATCTTGGCAAGCAGGACACGCCCAGTCCGACCGAGGTGCAAAAGGTCGAGGTGGCGCAGCCGGGACTGTTATCATCGGTCGCGGCGAATGCGCCGGACGCGGCCGCGCGCGGGATCTTTGCGCTGGTGCTGCTGCTGTTCCTGTTGTCGTCGGGCGATCTGTTCTACGCCAAGATCGTGCGCGCGATGCCGACCTTCGGCGACAAGAAGAAAGCGCTGGGTATCGCGCTGGATATCGAGCGCGAGTTGTCGCGCTATCTCGGCACCATCACGCTCATCAACGCGGGACTTGGCATCTGCGTCGGCCTGGCGCTCTGGCTCATCGGAATCCCCAATCCAATCCTGTGGGGCGTCCTCGCGGGCGTGCTGAATTTCATCCCCTATATCGGTTCACTGGTCGGGGTTGCGCTGGTGGGGACCATTGCGCTTGGAACGTTGCCGACGTTGTCGCACGCGCTGCTCGCCCCGCTTGCCTATCTTGCGCTGACCACCATCGAGGGCCAGGTGGTGACGCCGGTCCTGGTCGGACGGCGGCTGGCGCTCAACCCGGTGACGCTGTTTCTCGGGATCGCTTTCTGGGGCTGGTTGTGGGGCGTGGTCGGCATGCTGTTCGCAGTCCCGCTGATGGTGGCGGTCAAGATCTTCTGCAGCCATATCGACGGACTGACCACGATTTCGGACTTCCTGTCGACCGAGAACCAGGACGAGGAAGACAAGCCGGACGAGAGGCCCGGCCCGCCTCCTGCAATACCAACCGCGAGATGAACCTGTTCTGGTTGAGGGCGCGGGCGTGAAAAACCGCCCCTCGGCACTACAACTCCGTCCGCATGTGCGGACGCAGCTGTGCTGTCTTAATGCCACTTGACTTTCTATGTTTTTAGGAATATAGTCTTCATATCCCGTCCCGTCCAAGGGGCGTCTGATCAGCGTCATGAGACGCGGGGCGGGATGCGG
>CAZXJZ010000405.1:0-3185 GCA_964641065.1 uncultured Hyphomicrobiales bacterium
GGCGTGCTTTTTCTCCCAGCACTCGCCGATATTCGGGCAGCCGGCCTCCTCGCAGACCGTGACCAGCTTGTTTTCCCGGACGATCGCCTGGGTCGCAGCATAGCCCTTCGAGACCGGCGCCTTGACGCGAATCCAGTCCGGCTTGCGGACGACCGGATTGTCAGGCCGGTTAGCCTTTTCCGGGTGCCGCGGACGCGGCTGCGTGATGGTGTCGATAACGACCGTCACCGGGGGCCTCAAATCAGGGGGAGCGGCATCAGATATCAGCCTTCGGCTCTACTTACGTTCTGCAACCGTTCACCGCAAGGCAGCTAGCATCCCCTGTTATTTCCGCCGGAACCCCTTCCATGACGCGCGAAACCGCGATCCGCGAGCCCTTCACCCGGCTCGAGTTTGTCCGCTTCTTCCTGTGCTGGCCGCTCTACGTCACCTTCATATTGCTCGTATTCGAAGCGCTGCTGTCGGCCGCCACAACCTGGCTGGTGATCAAGGCCGGGCGCGACGTGGCCAATGGCGGCGACGGCCTGGTAAACGACCTGATCTGGATTCTGGTCGTCCAGTGCGCGTCCTATGCCGCGGGCGCCGTGAGCTGGATCTATGCCGAGCGCGCCGGCATGCGGGCCTTCGGCCTCTACATCAATCGATTCGCGCGCGACAACCGGCACTACCCGACGCTCTTGGGCGACCGCCATGCGCGCGAGCAGGTCGAGCCGTTCCTCACCGGCGAGACATTCCACACCATCTACCGGCTGATGTACGAGGTCGAAGGCCAACTCAAGATTCTGCTGGCGCTGATCTTCAATTCGATCGTGCTGGGCATGGAGATCGACGGGCTTCTGCCCCTCGCCTATGCCACCGTGTTCACGACGCTGATTGCGCTGCAATTTCTGGTGCGCAAGCGCATCACCGAAATCTATCTGGACAGCCAGCGCTGGAATAACCGCGTCACCGCGCATGGCTACACGCTCTGGGACAATGTCTTTTCCGGCAACCGCTACAACCTGCGTCTCTGGTTCGCCGGCTTCAAGGAGCGTGCCCGAGGCTGCCTGAAGGCGGCGATCCGGGTGATCGTGGCGCGTGAAGGGTTAAGCGCCGCCGGCGCTATTTTCGGCCTCACCATCGTGTTCACGACACTCGCCTACATCGCCTTCCGCGATGCCGGCAATGTCGCGCTGCTGATCGCGATGGCCGCGACCCTGCCGCGCCAGATCGACATGACCAACGAGGTCCACCAGCTCGCGATCGACTTCAACGATGTGCTGGCGGCCTGGACCCGCGTCGGCGGCATCGCCGACAATATGCGGCCCGATCCCGACCCGCATTTCAACCGGCGGATCAAGTTCGAGCGGCTGGTGCTGCGCGAGGGCGGCAACATCCAGGCGGTGTCATCGATCGACGAAGCGCTGCGGCTGCTGCTCGGCACACCGACCGGACGCGTCAACGTGCGTGGCGGCAATGGCTCCGGCAAGTCCACGCTGCTTGCCGCGCTCAAGGCCGAGATCAGGAACCGGGCCTATTACTGGCCGACGACCGATCGCCTCGCCTTCCAGTTTGCCAGCAAGGAGCCGGAGCCCGGCGAAGACGAGGAGGAAGGGACACCGAAGCGGCGCAAGCGCAAGCCGGGCTTTTCATCCGGCGAGCGGCAGATCAAATCGCTGCAGGAGATCGTCGCGTACACCGAGGCGCCGATCTATCTGCTCGACGAATGGGACGCCAATCTCGACGGCCCGAACCGCGACGTCGCCAATGCGCTGGTCGAAGAGCTCGCGAAACGCGCGCGAGTGATCGAGATTTCGCATCGCGACCCGGTCGCAAATGCAAAACCGGAATCGCACGGCCACTGACTTGCGCCACTGACTTGCGGGCGCGCGCCTATAGCGCCCGCATGACCGGGCGCGTCTACATATTCAGCACGCGCCCATAGGCATCGAGCACCGCTTCCTTCATTGCTTCCGACAACGTCGGATGCGGGAAGATGGTGTGGAACAGCTCTTCCTCGGTGGTCTCGAGATTCATCGCGATCACGAATCCCTGGATCAGCTCGGTCACCTCCGGTCCGACCAGATGCGCGCCGAGCAACTGGCCGGTCTTCTTGTTGAAGATCACCTTGACCAGCCCCTGATCCTCGCCGAGCGCGACCGCCTTGCCGTTGCCCATGAACGGAAAGCGTCCGACCCGGATATCGATCTTCTTGTCTTTCGCCGCCTGTTCGGTGAGCCCGACTGATGCGACCTGCGGATGGCAATAGGTGCAGCCGGGAATGAGCGACTTGTCCATCGCATGCGGATGCAGGCCCTTGATCGCCTCGACGCAGATGATGCCTTCGTGCTCGGCCTTGTGCGCCAGCATCGGCGCGCCACATTGGTGCGGCACATGCCGTCGACCACGATGGTGCCGCGCTCGGTCTTCACGCCGACTTTTTCCAGTCCGATATTCTCGATATTGCCGACCACGCCGACGGCCGAAATCACCCGGTCGACAGTGAGGCTCTGGGTGCTACCCTTGCCGTCGTCGATGGTCGCGGTGACGTTGTCGGACTTCTTGTCGAGCTTCGTCACCTTGGCACCGGTCAGAATCTTGATGCCCTGCTTCTCGAATTGCTTGCGGGCAACGCCGGCGATTTCCGCATCCTCGGCCGGCAGGATCTGCGGCAGCACTTCCACCACGGTCACGTCAACGCCCATGGTGCGATAGAACGACGCGAATTCGATGCCGATCGCGCCGGAGCCGATCACCAGCAGCGATTTCGGAAACGGCGACGCCGCCAGCGCCTCGAAATAGGTCCAGACCAGCTTGCCGTCCGGCTCCAGCCCGGGCAATGCACGCGGGCGCGCACCGGTGGCGACGATGATATGCTTGGCCTGATAGCTGCCCGGCCCGAGCGCATCCTTCGGGACGTTCACCGCCAGCCGCGAGTCGTGCGCCTTCACCGTGATCTTGCCGGGCGCGTCGATCGCGGCCTCGCCCCAGATCACCGTGATCTTGTTCTTCTTGAACAGGAAGCCGACGCCGGTATTCAGCCGGTTGACCACATTGCGCGAGCGCTGGATCACCGCCTTCGGATCGAAGCTCACCTTCTCCGCCGACAGCCCGTAATCCTTCGCATGCTGCATGTAATGGTAGATTTCGGCCGAGCGCAGCAGCGCCTTCGTCGGAATACAGCCCCAGTTATTGCAGATGCCGCC
>CAZXJZ010000406.1:0-3184 GCA_964641065.1 uncultured Hyphomicrobiales bacterium
TCGGCCTGCAATTCGTTGAGCTTGGCGAGAATGTCGCGGCAGCGCTGCGCCTGCTCGCGCAGCATTTTGACGTCGTCGGCATGCGGCGATTTCGGGTCGATCTCGCGCTCCAGTTCGCGCGCGATCAGCGAGATCGTCGATAGCGGCGTGCCCAGCGCATGTGCGGCCGCGGCGGCCAGTCCATCGATCTGGGTGATGTGCTGTTCGCGGGCAAGCACCAGTTCGGTCGCCGCGAGCGCGTTGATGAGCTGGCGCGATTCCTCGCTGATCTGCCACGCATAGATGCTGATGAAGAAGATCGCCAGCGCGATCGAGAACCAGACGCCCATCATGTAGAGATTCGGCAGCACCGGCATCGGACCGTAATCTTCCGACCAGGGCAGCGGCTCGTGGAAGAAGATCAGCAGCGTCGCGCAGGTGATCGCCAGCAGGCCGATCAGAATGGTCATGCGCGCCGGCAGCGCGGTGGCCGACAGCAGCACCGGACCGGCAAAGAAGAACGAGAACGGATTGTCGAGTCCGCCGGTCAGATACATCAGCACGGCAAGCTGGCCGATATCGAAGGCCAGCAGCCAGGCGGCGCGGCTCGGCTCGAGCCGCCGCGCCTGCTGGAACCTGATGCGGAGCGCGATATTCAGCCACGCCGACAGCGCGATGACCGACAGGCAGGCGTAGATCGGCAGATCGAATTCCAGCCCGAAATAGACCACCAGCACGGCGGCGGTCTGCCCGATGATCGACAGCCAGCGCAGGCGCACCAGCGTATCGAGCCGCACGTTGCGGCGGGGCATGGGCAGGCGCTCGAGGTCCATCGGTAACATGCCTCACGTTCTAGTCAGGCGGCTCGTAGCATAAAACGAGGCCATTGCGCGCAGCGTCAATGAGCCCGGCCCCGGCCTCTTGTGTTTCCGTCGTTTGCGTCCCATGCGCCCCGTACCCTTGCGCTTCCGAGAGCGGGAGGGCACATGGTCGGGACTAGCCGCCCGGGTCTCAATGAACGCTGCCGAACCTGCCATTTCGCTCGACCGCGCCGTCAAGATCTACAAGGGCGGCATGGCGGTCGGCGGCATCTCCTTCGCGCTTCCGGCGGGGTCGGTGACCGCGCTGCTCGGCGGCAACGGCGCCGGCAAGACCACCACCATCGCCATGATCATGGGGCTGGTGACGCCGACCTCCGGCTGTGTCGCCGTGCTCGGCGCGCAGATGCCGCGGCAGCGCCATCGCGTGCTGCACCGGATGAATTTCGAGAGCCCCTATGTCGATATGCCGATGCGGCTCACGGTGCGGCAGAACCTCACCGTGTTCGGCAAGCTCTATGGTGTGTCACCGGTCCGCGAACGCATCCGCGAACTCGCGGCGCAATTCGATCTCAACGCGTTCCTGGATCGTCCCACCGGCAAGCTGTCGTCCGGACAGAAGACCCGGGTGTCTCTCGCCAAGGCGCTGCTCAACCATCCGGAGATCCTGCTGCTTGACGAGCCGACCGCCTCGCTCGATCCCGATACCGCGGACTGGGTGCGCGCCGAGCTTGAGCGCTATCGCCGCGAGCGCGGCGCCACCATCCTGCTCGCGTCGCATAACATGGCCGAGGTCGAGCGGCTGTGCGATCGCGTTATCATGATGAAGCGCGGCGAAATCGTCGATGACGAAGCCCCCGCAAAGCTGCTGGCGCGCTACGGCCGCGAGAGCCTGGAAGAGGTGTTCCTCGACATCGCACGCGACCGAAGGCAGGCGCAGGATCTCGCAGCCGGAGCAGCGACATGACGAACGAGCCGCGGCACTATCCGGTGCGCGAGGCGATCGCGTTCTCGCCCGCCCGCATCTTCGCGATGGTCCTGCGCTACTGGTATCTGCTGCGCTCGTCCTGGCCGCGCGTGCTCGAACTGGTCTACTGGCCGGCGGTGCAGATGCTGATGTGGGGCTTCCTGCAGCTTTACGTGTCGGAGAATGCCGGCTTCTTCGCCAAGGCGGGCGGCACCTTCATCGGCGCGGTGCTGCTATGGGACATCCTGTTTCGCGGCCAGCTCGGATTCTCGATCTCGTTTCTTGAGGAGATGTGGGCGCGCAACATGGGCAATCTGATGATGAGCCCGCTGCGCCCCGTCGAGTTCATCTGCGCGCTGATGATCATGAGCATCGTGCGGCTCGCCATTGGCATGGTGCCGGTGACGATCATGGCGTTCGCGTTTTTCGACTTCAATCTCTACAGCCTGGGATTCGCGCTTGCGGTGTTCTTCATGAACCTGATCCTGACCAGCTGGGCGGTCGGAATCCTGGTGTCCGGAATCGTGCTGCGCAACGGCATGGGCGCGGAGAGCATGGCCTGGACCATCATGTTCCTGCTGCTGCCGCTGGCCTGCGTGTATTATCCGGTCGCGGTGCTGCCGGCATGGTTGCAGCCGGTGGCCTGGCTGCTGCCGCCGACCTATGTGTTCGAGGGCATGCGCGCGTTGCTGATCGAACACACCTTCCGGGCGGACCTGATGGTGTGGGCCTTCGCGCTGAATGCGGCCTATTTTATCGCCGCGATTATTGGGTTTCTGGCACTTCTCCACAGCGCGAGGATTGCGGGATCGCTGGTGCAGAGCGGCGAATGATGATTTCGTAAGCACTTGGGAATGTATTTCGCCTATATTGACGTCTTGAACAAAAGGCCGGATGTTGCGTTGCAAAATGACCCGGGGCCGAGAAAAAGCCGAGAGAACGCAAAGAATGCCGGAAAAGAACATCGCAATCGGGGAATTCGGCGCCGCACCTGACCTGCCCGTCGAGGCCGGCCCCGTCGTTTCCACCGGCATGTACTGGCTCTACGAGATGAGCCACGCCGCGCTCAATCCGGCGCGGGCGTTTTCCGATGTCACCCGGCTCTATCTCAAGAATCCCCTGAATCCGTGGTCGCACACCACATTCGGCAAGACCGTCGCCGCGTCGGCGGAAATGTTCGAGCGCTTCACCCGCCGTTATAGCAAGCCGGACTGGGACATCCACGACACAATGGTCGGCGGCGAGCGCGTCGACGTGCATATCACGCCGGTCTGGGAGCGGCCGTTCTGCCGGCTGCTGCATTTCGAGCGGGTGTTGAAATCGCCGCCGCGCCGTCCGCAGCCGAAGGTGGTGATCGTGGCGCCGATGTCCGGGCATTACGCGACGCTGTTGCGCGGCACGGTCGAGGCCTTCCTGCCGA
>CAZXJZ010000407.1:0-3181 GCA_964641065.1 uncultured Hyphomicrobiales bacterium
TGCTCCATCAATTCGTCATCGTGGTCGGCGAGCGTCTCCAGCATGGTGAAGCGCGCGGTCTTTTCGCGCTCGAGATCCTCACCGCTGAGTTCGATCACTTCGGACGCCGTGTGTTCCTTGTAGACATGCGCGCGCTCCAGCGCGAGATCGACGAAACCGGTGATGATGTCGTTGCGCCAGATCGGGATCTGCCGCAGCAGCAATGGAATCCGCGACGCCGGCTGCAAGATCTGCAACGTCTCGCGCAGTCGCTTGTCGGCCTTGTCGATCTTGTTGAGAAACAGGAAATGCGGGATCTTCTGATCTTCCAGCTCGCGCAACACGAGCTGTAATTGCGGCACCTTCTTCTCGTCGGCTTCGCACACAACCACCGCCGCATCGACTGCCGGCAGCGCTGCGCGCATATCATGGATGAACTCGACCGATCCGGGGCAGTCGATAAAGGTGTAACTGTCGTCCATGAAGGTCGTGGTCGCGACCGACAATTCGACGCTCATCCCGTGATGGCGCGCTTCCTTCGAATTATCGCCGACGCTGGTGCCGGCCTCGACGCTGCCCTGACGCTGGATCGCGCCGGTCCGCGCCAGTATGGCTTCGAGCAGCGTGGTCTTTCCGCTCTGAAAGGGGCCCACCAATGCAATGCACCGGGGACCCTTCGGCCTATTGCCGTTGGTTCTGGTGCCGCCCGCATTCGCTTCCGTCATCTGCGCCTCCCTGTTGCGGAAGGGCGCGATGCAGTCCGAGTCTCGCGTTGCATTTTCCGCATCACGCCCGGTTTGGGCGCCTGACGCGAAGGGCCGGTCTTCCGGCCGTGTCAGACGCCGGACGATCATGCTCTGCGCACTTTGCGGCAAAGGCAAGGGGCGCCGGCGCGCCGGTTTCACAACTTTGCTTTATGCCGCGTTGCGAAAACCGGCGGCGTTGAACACGTCGGCGTGCGATGACCGGAACTCTGGAATGTTCAGAACCTCGGAATATCGGGAAAAGCCACCTTCCCCGCTTTCACATGCATCCGGCCGAGCTCTGCGCAGCGGTGCAATTGCGGGAACACCTTACCGGGATTCAAAAGCCCCTGCGCGTCGAAGGCGCATTTCAGCCGCTGCTGCTGGTTGAGATCGATTTCGGAAAACATCACAGGCATCAGGTCGCGCTTCTCGATGCCGACGCCGTGTTCGCCGGTGAGCACGCCGCCGACTTCAACGCACAGCCGCAGGATGTCGGAGCCGAACGCCTCCGCCTTGTCGAGTTCGCCCGGATTGTTGGCGTCATAGAGAATGAGCGGATGCAGGTTGCCGTCTCCGGCGTGGAAAACATTAGCGACCTGCAGGCCGTATTTTTCGCTCATTTCGCGCATCCGCGCGAGCACCAGCGGCAAAGCCGCACGCGGGATGGTCCCGTCCATGCACAGATAGTCCGGCGAGATGCGGCCGACCGCCGGGAACGCGGCCTTGCGTCCGGCCCAGAACAGCAGCCGCTCGTCCTCGTTCTGCGACACCCGGCAGGTCGAGGCGTTGCAGTCCCGGGCGATGGCCTCCACCCGTTCGATCAGGTGATCGACCTCGGCCTGGCCGCCGTCCAGCTCGACGATCAGCAGGGCTTCCACGTCGAGCGGATAGCCGGCATGGACGAATTGTTCGACCGCATGGATCGCGGGGCGGTCCATCATCTCCATGCCGCCGGGGATGATGCCCGCGCCGATGATCCGGCCGACGCAGGCGCCGGCATCTTCCGATGTCGGAAAGCCGACCAGAAGAGCGCGCGCGGTTTCCGGCTTCTTCAAGATGCGGACGGTGATCTCGGTGACGACACCAAGCAATCCTTCGGATCCGGTGATCACGCCGAGCAGGTCATAGCCCTCGGCATCGAGTTGCTTGCCGCCGAGCCGCAAGATCTCGCCGGTCATCAGCACGATCTCGACGCCGAGCACATTGTTCGTGGTCATGCCGTATTTCAGGCAATGCACGCCGCCCGAATTCTCCGCGATATTGCCGCCGATGGTGCAGGCGATCTGCGACGACGGGTCCGGTGCATAGTAGAAGCCGCGATGCGCGACCGCGTTGGAAATGCCGAGATTGGTGACGCCCGGTTCGGCCACCACCACGCGATTGTCGAAATCGATCTCGCGGATCCGGCTGAATTTCGACATGCCGAGCAGGATACCGTCCTCCAGCGGCAACGCGCCGCCGGACAGCGACGTCCCCGCGCCGCGCGGGACCACTTTGATGTTGTGTTCGTGACAATAGCGCAGCACCTCCGCCACCTGCTGCGTGGTGGATGGCAGCACCACCACCAGCGGCAATTGGCGGTAGGCGGTGAGGCCGTCGGTCTCGAACGGCCGCATCTCGCGTTCGCCGGCGATCACGCCCTCGCCCGGCACGATCGCCTGCATCGCAGCGACGATCCCTTCGCGCCGCAGCAATACCTCGCGATCCGGTTCGGGCATCCGCACTGACATCGATCAATTCCTCATCGCCGATCCTGCCGCAGGTTATCCAATTGCGGCGGCTGCGGCGAGAGCGCAGAATGCGAATTCCATTCCGCGACACCGGCACAACTCACATTTCCATTCCGCTGATATCGGAGCGCCTCATGATCAAGGATATCGTCGTCAACCTGACGCCCGGCACCGAAGACGATCCCGCCTTCCGCTATGCCATGTCCCTGGCTGAGACCTTCAACGCGCATGTGACCGGCGTGGCCTTTGCCTACGATCCACCCTGGCCTCCCGCCATCACCGACCTGGGAGGCGCCCAGATTCTCCAATCGGTTCTCGAGAAGAGCCGGGAGGAAGCCAGGGCCACCGCGGCGCGCTTCCAGGCTGCCGCGCAGCGGTCGCAATTGTCGGTGCAGACGCTGACGCCGGAAGCCTCGTCGCCCGGCGCGGCGCAAGCCTTCGCAAATCTGGCCCGCACCTACGATCTCGCGGTCGTCAAGCAATCGAGCGGTAGTGAAGACGTGATCGCTCAGGACGTCGTCGAGGCGGTGCTGTTCAATTCGGGACGTCCGGTTCTGATCGTTCCCTATGTCCAGAAGGCCGGCTTTTCGGTGAAGCGGGTTCTGGTCTGCTGGGACGGCAGCCGCGCCTCGGCGCGGGCGGTGGCCGACAGCCTGCCACTGATCGCCCGGGCGGATAACGTGCAGGTCCTCACCGTGGTCACCGGCAAGTTCGACGAGAACGATG
>CAZXJZ010000408.1:0-3164 GCA_964641065.1 uncultured Hyphomicrobiales bacterium
GGTGACGCTTCGAGCACATGCGAGGCGATCGCCTTGCCGTTCTCGATCACCTTGTCCGATGCCTCGAGGATCGCCGCTCCACTTGCGGTAATCGATCGCGAGCCGCCGGTGCCGCCGCCGGCGATCAGTTGAGCGCTGTCGCCTTGCACAAGGCGGATGCGCTCGAACGGAATGCCGAGCGCGCGCGACAGCACCTGTGCGAACGGAGCCGCATGGCCCTGTCCGTAATCGAGCGTGCCGGTGATGATGGTGACGTCGCCGTTGTCTTCAAAGCGAATGCCGCCCATTTCCTTGCCGGGAGGCGCGGTGACTTCCAGGAACGAGCCGATGCCGAGACCGCGCAATTTGCCGCGCGCTTCGCTCTCGCGCTTGCGAGCCGCGAAGCCTGCGAAGTCGGCGCCTGCGACGGCTTCCTCGAACAGGGCGGTGAAGTCGCCGGAGTCGTATTTCATGCCCGACGAGGCCGCGAACGGGATCTGCGACGGCGCGATATGATTGCGGCGCCGCAATTCAAGCCGGTCGATCCCCATCTCGACTGCGGCATGGTCGATCAGCCGCTCCATGTAATAATTGCCCTCGGGGCGGCCGGCGCCGCGATAGGCCGAGACCTGCGTGGTGTTGGTGAACATGCATTTGACGGCGACTTCGAGCAGCGGCGTGCGGTAGACGCTGGGCGTATTCTTCACCGCGTTGAGGGTGCCGGGCAGCGGCGCCACCATCGCGAGGAAGGCGCCCATATTGGCGTAGCCGGTCAGCCGTACCGCGAGAAAGTGCCCGTCCTTGTCGAGCGCAAGCTCGGCGGTGATCTCGTGGTCGCGACCATGCGAGTCCGACACAAAGGCGCCGGAGCGGTCGTCGGTCCATTTCACCGGACGTCCCAGCAGGCGCGCCGCGTGCAGGATGCAGACATATTCGGAATAGGCCTGCCCCTTCATGCCGAACGAGCCGCCGACATTGGGGGTCACGACGCGCACCTTGTCGGGTTTGACGCCCATCAGGTCGACGATCTGGCCCTTCATGCCAAACGCGCCCTGGCTCTGCGCATGGAGTGTGAAATGTTCGGCTTTCGGATCGTATTCGGCGACCGCCGCACGCGGCTCCATCGCTGCCACCACCAGGCGCGTATTGCGCAGCGACAGTTTGGTCACATGCGCGGCTTGTGCGAACGCGGCCGCCACCTTGTCGGCATCGCCGTAATGATAGTCGAGCGCGAGATTGCCCGGCGCGTCGTCGTAGATTTGCGGCGCATTGGGAGCGGCAGCCTCGCTCGCCAGAGTCACCGCCGGCAGCGCCTCGATATCGAGCACCACCGCCTCCGCCGCATCGCGCGCCTGCAATGCGGTCTCCGCCACCACGAAAGCGACCGGATCGCCGGCGAAGCGCACCTTGCCCTCCGCCAGCGCAAACCGCTGCGGCTTTCGCATCTCGGTGCCGTCGCTGTTCTTGAACGGCACGATGCATTTGAAGGTGCCGTAGCCCGCCAGATCCTTTGCGGTATAGACGCCGAGCACGCCCGGCATCGTCGACGCCTCGGTCGTGTCGATGCCGTTGATCACACCATGCGCGTAGGGCGAGCGCACCATTACCGCATAGGCCTGGCCGGGCAGGGCGATGTCGTCGGTATAATGGCCCTTGCCCTGGATCAGGGTCGGATCCTCGGTCCGCGGGACCGGCTGACCGACACCGAATTTCGCAACGGCCCAGTCGTCGGTGTTGGAGACGTCTTCGCGGATATTCATGCGGGCCTTTGCGAGGTTAGCGCTGCGTCCGATCCGACATAGCGGCGGCAACCGGGCCCGGCAAGGTTGGGCAGCGGCATGCCAGTTTCCCTGCGGAAGCAGGGCGAGGTTAGCTTTCGGGATGCGAAGCGGCCTGTGGGCAGACCCGGTTTCCCACGGACGGAAAACCACGCTAGACTTTGCCTGATCTTTGGACACAGGCGCCGCGGAACCCGCGAGGGTGCGGCAGGACAAGTTTGATGAGCGACGAGGTTCGGGCGACCGGCCTCGATCCCGCGCGTGACCGCGTTCAGGCCGAACCGCCCCGACAAGCGGGAGACGGAGCGGCAGGGGGGCTACGGTCCGGATATGAGGGGGGTCGAGGCTCGCCCAGATATCCCTCGCAGGAGGGCAAGGCGCAGGATGAACCGGCGCCTCACGAGCATGCGCGCCGCGAGGTTCGCGTCGACTCCTCGGCATTGGGCACCGACCTTTACGGGCCGACCTATGCAGCGCTCGATCTCGGCACCAACAATTGCCGCCTGCTGGTGGCGCGCGCCACCCATGACGGGTTCCGCGTCATCGATGCATTCTCCCGAATCATCCGGCTGGGAGAGGGCATCACCGCCTCGGGCCGGCTCGGGGAACCGGCGATCGGGCGAGCGATCGAGGTGCTTGGCATCTGCCGCGACAAGATGCGCAATCGCGGCGTCACCCGTTCGCGCCTGATCGCCACCGAAGCCTGCCGGCTTGCGGAAAACGGTGACGAATTCCTCGACCGGGTCCGTGCCGAGGTCGGCATCTCCCTCGAAGTAGTCGATCGCGAGACCGAGGCGATGCTCGCGGCGACCGGCTGCACCCCGCTGGTCGATCCCGATGCCGAGGGGGCAATCCTGTTCGATATCGGCGGCGGCTCCTCGGAAATCGCAAGCCTGGGTCCTTCGAAGCCCAGCCGGCGCGGGCCGCCGGAGCCCGCGATGCAGGGCTGGACCTCGCTGCCGCTCGGGGTGGTGACGCTGGCGGAGCGCCATGGCGGCATCACCGTGACACGTGAGATATTCGAGGCGATGGTCGCGGAAGCGGCAGGGCATATCGCGCCGTTCGCGCGCGCGCACACGCCGCATGCGGCCACCATGCATCTGCTCGGCACATCGGGGACCGTGACCACCATTGCCGGCGTCCATCTCGGGCTGCGGCGCTACGACCGCAGGCGGGTCGACGGCTGCTGGATGATGGACGATGAGGTGACCGAGGTGATGCAGCGGCTGCTGGCGATGTCCTACGACGAGCGCGTCTGCAATGCCTGTATTGGCGCCGAACGCGCCGACCTTGTGCTCGCGGGCTGTGCGATCCTGGAAGCGATCCGCCGGGCGTTCCCAGCCGGACGGCTGCGCGTCGCCGACCGCGGCCTGCGCGAGGGCATGCTGGTGCAGATGATGCGTGCCG
>CAZXJZ010000409.1:0-3160 GCA_964641065.1 uncultured Hyphomicrobiales bacterium
GCCGAGCACCGCCACCGTCTTGTCCCGCAGTTTTCCGCCGGCGGCGGCGAGCACCTTTCGCGCCATCGCGCGCTTTCTCTGGTCATTGACCGCGACCACGGTTTCGATGATGCGCAGCGGCGCCTCGTAATCATGTCCGGTCTTGATGAGTGCGACCGTATCCTTCGGAAAGCAGGAGCCGCCGAAGCCCGGTCCGGCATGCAGGAACTTGCTGCCGATCCGGTTGTCGAGCCCGATGCCGCGCGCGATTTCCTGAACATTGGCGCCAACCTTTTCGGCGAGGTCGGCCATCTCGTTGATGAAGGTGATCTTGGTCGCGAGAAAGGCGTTGGCGGCATATTTGATGAGCTCGGCGGTGCGGCGCTCGGTATACATGATCGGCGAACGGTTGAGATAAAGCGGACGGTAGATTTCGGCCATCACCGCTTTCGCGCGCTCGTCCTGCGCGCCGATCACGATGCGATCGGGATGCTTGAAGTCGCGGATCGCAGCCCCCTCACGCAGGAATTCCGGATTGGAGACCACGGTGAAATCCGCGTCGGCTCGGGTCTGGCGCATCACACGCTCGACCTCGTCGCCGGTGCCGACCGGCACCGTGGACTTGGTAATGACCGCGGTGAAGCCGTCGATCGCGCGCACGACATCACGCGCGGCGTCGAACACATAGGTGAGATCGGCGTGACCGTCACCGCGCCGCGAGGGCGTACCGACGGCGATGAAAACCGCATCGGCCTGCGCGACAGGTTCGGTGACTTCGGTCGTGAATGACAGGCGGCCCTGACGCGCATTGTTGCCGACCAGTTCGGCCAGGCCGGGCTCGTAGATCGGCATCTCGCCCCGCTTGAGCGCGTCGATCTTGCATGGATCCTTGTCGACACAAATCACCTGATGGCCGAAATCGGCAAAGCAGGCGCCGGAGACGAGGCCCACATAGCCCGAGCCGATCATCGCAATGCGCATGGAGAGCCTCCGGAAGGAAGCTGCATGATCAGCCTCCCGTCCGCGACATGCGTGCGAATTATCTCAGGTTTGTAACAGCGGGGTGAAAGTTAGACGAAGTTCGCTGCGCCGACTCTGTCTGTCGGTGTCGTCATCAAACCGTCACAAGGACTCACAGGTCATCGCATGACAGACCGTCAACACGGCGCGCCGTTGCGCGTCTTTCTCATTCATGGGCTGGCCGGTGGCCGGCCCTTTCACTTTTCCGGCGGGCTCGATGTGCTTGCCCGCAAGCTCAACGCGCAAGGCGTGTCGGCCAGCGTGCATGCGCAAGGTTCGTTCCTGCGTCCTTACGGCGAGGTGGGATTGATCGCGACAGCCGCGCGCGCCGCTGCCGGGACAGGCGCGCGGCCGGTGCTGATCGGGCATTCGATGGGCGCGGATGCGGCGCTGAAGGTCGCGGCTCAACTCGATGCTGCGCGGATCGCGGTGCCGCTTGTGGTGTGTTTCGACCCGACCAGTTTCCGGCTTCTGTTCGGACCGCCGCCGGTGCCGGGGAATGTCGCGCGGGCCCTGTGCTTCTATCAGAAGATCAGCCCGCTCGGCCGCGGCTTGCTCAAGGCGGCGCCGGGCTTCAAGGGCGCGCTGATCCAGGAGCAGGTGGCGACCATCCACAGTGCGGTCGATGACGACCCCGCGCTTCATGCGCGTGTGCTTGCCGAGGTGAGGTCGTTGCGCCAGCCGGCCGCCTGATCGGCCTGAGCTGCTCATTCAACGCCGCGCATCCGAGCGCGTTCTTTTCATTTTCCAGGAGACCTCCATGGCGGCTTCGAATTACGACGCCTCGCTCGCGCGCGTGCTAAAGCATGAGGGCGGCTACACCAACCATCCGTCCGATCCCGGCGGCCCTACGAATTTCGGCATCACGATCCATGATTATCGCCGCTACATCAAAGCGGACGGCACGGCCGCCGATGTGCGCAACATGCAGCTCGCCGATGCCGCGCAAATCTATCGCGCCCGCTATTGGCATGCGCTGCGTTGCGACGAATTGCCGGCCGGGCTCGATTACGCCGTGTTCGATTACGGCGTGAATTCCGGCATCGGGCGTGCGGCCAGGGTGATGCAGCGCCTGCTGAATATCGGGCAAGGCACGAGCATGACCGATGCGGTGATCGCGGCCGTGCGCAAGACAAGCGCGGCGGCGTTGATCGAAAAGCTGTGCGACGAGCGAATGGCGTTTCTGAAAAGCCTGCGCACCTGGCCGGTCTTCGGGGCCGGCTGGAGCCGGCGCGTCGCCGACGTGCGACGCGATGCACTGGCGATGGCGAGGGGTGCGGTGGTCGCGCCGCCCGTGGCTCCCTCCGCCAACGGCAAGGCACAGGTGCCTCAGCCAAAGGCCGTGCGGACCGCGACCACGGCGGGCGCTGTTGTTGCGGGCGGCGCAGCCGCGCAGGCCGCGGCATCGTCCGGAGCGTCATGGACAATGATCGCTGCGATCCTTGCTGCAGGTTGTGGGCTCGCCGTCGCCGGCTGGGTCGGCTGGACGCTGTGGCACAAGCACAGGCAGAACGCGCCGGCCATGGTTGCTGCCGGAACCGCCGTCCTGAGGGAAGCGGTGACATCGTTGCGCGAGCGTCTGAAGGGCTGGCGCACCGTGATCTTTGGCGGCGCCGTCACGCTGGCCGGCGCCGCGCTCGATATTCTCGGCGCGTTCCAACTCGTCGATATCTCGCCGCTGCTGCCGCCCGAGCATGCGCTCAAGATCATTGCCGTCATCGGTGTCGTCACGGTGGCGCTGCGCCTCGTCACCACCGGCCGGGTCGGCAGCAAGGATTGCTGAGATGATGACCACGATCCTGTTGAAGCTTGTGACCCTGCTTGGCGGCGGTGCATTCGACGCGCTGATCGGCCGGGTCGCCGACCTGCTCCAACGCAAGGCGAGCGACGATCTCGCGCGCTACCAGACCGGCGTTGCGGCCGACACCCAGATCGCGATTGCGCAAGTGAATGCACAGATCGAGGCGCGCAAGGAGCAGGCGAAACTGATGGAGGCAGACCGCGGCTGGTGGGTGACGGCCTGGATCCGCCCGCTGATCGTTTACCCCTGCGTCATCCACTTCGGCGCGATCGTGATCGATTCCACTTTCCGCTTCGGCTGGGGCATCGCCAAGCTGCCGCCGCCCTATGACGGCTACGAGCAGGCGATCATCCTGTCGTT
>CAZXJZ010000410.1:0-3139 GCA_964641065.1 uncultured Hyphomicrobiales bacterium
ATGAAGGCGGGTGGCTTCTTCGAATTCCAGACCCCGATCCTGACCGCATCATCGCCGGAAGGCGCGCGCGACTATCTCGTGCCCTCGCGCATCCATCCCGGCAAGTTCTACGCGCTGCCGCAGGCGCCACAGCAGTTCAAGCAGCTGATCATGGTGTCGGGCTTCGACCGCTATTTCCAGATCGCGCCCTGTTTCCGCGACGAGGATGCGCGCGCCGATCGTTCGCCCGGCGAGTTCTACCAGCTCGATATCGAGATGAGCTTCGTCACCCAGGACGATGTCTTCAATGCGGTCGAGCCGGTGCTGCGCGGGGTGTTCGAGGAGTTCGGCGGCGGCAAGCCGGTGACGCAGAAGTTTCCGCACATCGCATATGCCGATGCGATGCGGCTCTACGGTTCGGACAAGCCGGACCTGCGCAACCCGATCAAGATGGCGAATGTCACCGACGCGTTCCGCGGTTCGGGCTTCAAGATTTTCGCCAACATGATCGCGAACGATCCCACGGTCGAAGTGTGGGCGATCCCGGCGAAGACCGGCGGCAACCGTGCTTTCGCGGATCGGATGAATTCCTGGGCGCAAAGCGAGGGCCAGCCGGGGCTCGGTTATATTTTCTGGCGTGAAGGCGAGGAGGGCGGCGCCGGTCCGCTCGCCAAGAATATCGGGCCCGAGCGCACCAAGCAGATTGCGGATCAGCTTTCGCTTGGCGTCGGCGACGCCTGCTTCTTCGTCGCCGGCAAGCCGAAGGACTTCGCCAAATTCGCCGGGCTTGCGCGCACCCGCGTCGGCGAAGAGCTGAAGCTGATTGACACCGATCGTTTCGAGTTCTGCTGGATCGTCGACTTCCCGATGTATGAATGGAGCGAGGAAGAGAAGAAGATCGACTTCTCACACAATCCGTTCTCGATGCCGAACATGCCGGTCGAGGAATTCCTGGCGCTCGATCCGAACGATCACGAGAAGATCCTCGGCATGAAGGCATTCCAGTACGACATCGTCTGCAACGGCACCGAGCTCTCTTCGGGTGCGATCCGGAACCATCGTCCCGATGTGATGAGGAAGGCGTTCGCGCTCGCCGGCTATGACGAGAGCGTGCTGGAAGCGAAGTTCGGCGGCATGCTGCGCGCGCTCTCGCTCGGCGCACCGCCGCATGGCGGCATCGCGCCCGGCATCGATCGCATTGTCATGTTGCTTTGCGGGGAGGACAATCTCCGCGAGGTGGTGCTGTTCCCGATGAACCAGCGCGCCGAGGATCTGTTGATGGGCGCGCCGTCCGAGGTGACGCCGAAGCAGCTCAAGGAGCTGCACATCCGGTTGAACCTGCCGCAGAAATAATTCGCGTCAGCCGCACGCGGCTTGCGGGATGCGGCTCTCGAGTGCTGCGAGGTCGTCCGGCTCCGGCAACGACCGTCGGCCGGCGCGCAGGATCATGTCGAGGTGGCGGCGGATCTCCTTGCGTTGCGGCTCGTCTCCCAGTTCGTGGAGATCGCTCAGCCGCTCGGCGAGGCGGATCAGCACAGCGGCGCTGCCGTCGCCATATTGCCGGAGCATGTTGAAGCTGGCGTCGAGCAGGCCATCGAAATGCGAGTTCGGCATGATCAGCCGCAACCGGCCTTCCTCGTCGCACCATTGCTCCTGCGGCGCGCCCCGCTCCATGATCCGCGCAAGGGAGAGAGACAGGCGGTCGATCGTCACCAGCGCCGTATAGGGATCGTTGACACCCGGCGACAACGCGCGCACCCCGATCTCGACCATCTGCCGGATCGAGAATTCCAGGTCCTGCACGGGTGTCCGCTCGCTGCCCACGATGAGCCCGCCCTCGACCTCTTTCGTGAATGATCCGGTCGCGGCCTCCGCCGGCCAGACACGTCCGGCCGCGATCCCGGCGATCATCAAATGACCGGATCGCACGCTGAGTTCGATCACGGCGTCCGCCTCGCAGGCCGTCTTCACGATGCGCGCGTGATCGACGGCCTGAATGTAACCCTCGCATTTGAGGATCAGTTCGCGTCCCGGTCCCGCAGGCCGCGCCGCGTCGGAGGGCGCGCTGTCATCCTTCTTCGGGAGCAGCCTGCGCGCGCCGCCGTCGATCTCGGCGCCGACATCGTCGATCACATTGTCGGCGATGATCGAGCGGGCCAGATGGTGGACGAAGAGCAGCAGGACGATGATGCTCAGAAGCACGAGCGTCGTGCCGATGGTCACCGCCAGATTGGGCACGCTATCGCCATAGACGCTGCGCATCACCAGCACGAGATAGACCACCGTTGCCACGAACAGACCGAGCATGATCTGGGTGCGCAGGTCGCTCATGAAGAGGCGAATCAGGCGCGGCCCCAGTTGCTGCGCGGCCAGTGTCAGCACGACCATCGTGATGGAAATTGCGAGCGTCGCCAGCGTGATCGTGGCGGTTACCAGATTGGACAGGAAACCCGGTGCGTCCTTGGCCTCGCCGCTATACAGAAACCAGACCGGGTCCTTTCCGACTTCGATCGAAATTCCGGTTGCGGAAACGGCCGCCACGGCTGCGATCGCCATCATGGCGAGCGGGAGGGCCCACAGGCTGGTGCGGACATTTTCCCAGATCGTCAAGAGGCGCGGCAGCATGGTATCTCTCCCGCTGAATCGCAGCGTCCCAACTAACATTCGCATTCGCGGGATAAGTTCCATAGAAAGTTCGTGGGCGCCCCATTGCGTCGGGACGCCGGAGGAATTCTGAATGCCGTCCGTGATGTCCAACCTGTCCGATGACCTCAAGAATCAGGCGCTCGCCTATCACCGCTTTCCGAAGCCCGGAAAGCTGGAGATCGCCGCCACCAAGCCGCTCGGTACCCAGCACGATCTGGCGCTGGCCTATTCGCCGGGCGTCGCCGCGGCCTGCGAGGCGATCGCCGCCGATCCTCGGGAGGCCGCCGAACTCACCGCCCGGCAGAATCTGGTGGCCGTGATTTCCAACGGCAGCGCGGTGCTGGGCCTCGGAAATATCGGGCCGCTGGCCTCGAAGCCGGTGATGGAAGGCAAGGCGGTCCTGTTCAAGAAATTTGCCGGAATCGATGTGTTCGACATCGAGATCGATGCGCCGGACGTCGCGCGCATGGTCGACGTGGTGTCGGCGCTGGAGCCGACCTTCGGCGGCATCAAC
>CAZXJZ010000411.1:0-3103 GCA_964641065.1 uncultured Hyphomicrobiales bacterium
GCGACGACCGCATCCGCACAGGGCGGCGTCTTGCCGTGATGCGAACAGGGCTCCAGCGTGACGTAAAGCGTCGCGCCGCGTGCCCGTTCGCCCGCACGCCGCAAAGCCTCGGTCTCCGCATGCGGGCGCCCGCCGGATTGGGTCCAGCCGCGTCCGAGCACGACGCCGTCTTTCACGACCACCGCGCCGACTGCGGGATTCGGCCATGTATTGCCAAGCCCGCGCCGCCCGAGCGTCAGCGCCAGCTGCATGAAGCGAAGATCGTCGGATGGGCTCACTTGCGCTGCGGCGGTACGGCCTTGCCATCCTCTTCGCTGGCAAGCTCGGCGAGCGCCGTCTCGAAATCCTTCGGCTCGCGGAAATTGCGATAGACCGAGGCGAAGCGGACGTAGGCCACATCGTCGAGTTCGCGCAGATGCGCCATCACCGCCTCGCCGATGGCGTCGGTGGAGATATCGCTTTCGCCAAGACTTTCCAGTTCGCGCACGATTTTCGAGACCAGCTGTTCAAGCCGCTCTGGATCGACATTGCGCTTGCGCAGCGCGATCTGCAGTGAGCGCATCAGCTTGTCGCGGTCGAACGGAACGCGCCGGCCGTTGCGCTTGATCACCACCAGTTCGCGCAACTGCACCCGCTCGAACGTGGTGAAGCGGAACTGGCAGGTCAGGCAGACCCGTCGGCGCCGGATCGCGTTGGAATCCTCGGTCGGACGCGAGTCCTTCACCTGGGTATCGAGACTGCCGCAGCTCGGACAGCGCATGACGCGTTTCGCCTATTGATAAATCGGAAACCGCTGGACCAGCGCCTTCACCTTGTCGCGGACCGCGGCTTCGACCAGCGAATCCTCGTCCGCCTGCTTCTGCGACAGGACGTCGAGCACCTCGGCAATCATGTCGCCGACCTGCTTGAATTCGGCGACGCCGAAGCCGCGCGTGGTACCGGCCGGCGTACCAAGCCGGATGCCCGAGGTGATCGTCGGCTTTTCCGGATCGAACGGGATCCCGTTCTTGTTGCAGGTGATATGCGCGCGCCCGAGCGCCGCTTCCGACACCTTGCCGGTCAGCCGCTTGGGCCGCAGATCGACCAGCATCAGGTGCGTGTCAGTGCCGCCCGAGGTGATGTCATAGCCGGCCGCCTTCAAGGTTTCGGCGAGCGCCTTCGCGTTCTCCACGATGTTCTTCGCGTAGACCTTGAAGGACGGCCGCAAGGCCTCGCCGAAGGCCACGGCCTTCGCCGCGATCACATGCATCAGCGGCCCGCCCTGCAGGCCCGGAAATACCGCCGAATTGATTTTCTTGGCGATCTCCTCGTCGTTGGTCAGCACGACCCCGCCGCGCGGGCCGCGCAGCGTCTTGTGGGTCGTGGTGGTCACGACATGCGCGTGCGGGAACGGCGACGGATGCACGCCGCCGGCAACAAGCCCCGCGAAATGCGCCATGTCGACGAAAAGATAAGCCCCCACCTCGTCCGCGATCTCGCGAAAACGCTTGAAGTCGATGATCCGCGGATAGGCCGAGCCGCCGGCGATGATGACCTTCGGCTTGTGCTGATGCGCGAGCGTGCGCAGCTCGTCCATGTCGATGCGGTGGTCGTCCGGCCGCACATTATAGGCGACCGCGTTGAACCACTTGCCGGAATAATTGATCTTCATGCCGTGGGTGAGATGCCCGCCCGCGGCCAGATTCAGGCCGAGAAAGGTATCGCCCGGATTCATCAGCGCGAAGAACACCGCCGCATTGGCCGAGGCGCCGGAATGCGGCTGCACATTGGCGAAGGCGCAGCCGAACAATCTTGTGATGCGGTCGATCGCAAGCTGCTCGGCGATATCGACGAACTGGCAGCCGCCGTAATAGCGCCGCCCCGGATAGCCTTCGGCATATTTGTTGGTCAGCACCGAACCCTGCGCCTCGAGGACGGCGCGGCTGACGATATTTTCCGAGGCGATCAGCTCGATCTCGTCGCGCTGGCGGCCGAGTTCGCTCGCGATCGCGGCCGCGATTTCGGGGTCGCTTTGGCGCAGCGTGGCGGTGAAAATATCGCTGCGCTCAGCGCCGGCGGCATCGGTTGCCGACATGCTGCTCTCCTTGGGCTTCAGGCAATTCGGGCTCAGGTTTCCGGGCGTCCCGGAACGGGCGCACTACCACGAGAGCCCGCCGGCCGCCAAGCAATAGCTTCTATCAGACGATAAGCCGCAATATCTAGCGGGAATCCGAGCCTTGCAGCCGGCGGCGCAGCTTGGCCAGCGCCAGCTTCTGCAAATCGGCGCGCGAGGCGTGGACCGGTCCCATGACCATCACCTCGATACCCGTCACGGCGTCGATGGCGGCAACCTTCATCACCGCACCCACGGCGGTGAATTCGAACAGCACCTCGCGGGATTCGGTCATGCCCGTCTGCGCCGCGCCACTGGTCTACCCGCGACTGATGGGTGAGCCGATCCCGTCGCGTCCGTAGATGTCGTCGCGGAACTGTACCACGCCGTCCGGCGTCGCCCAGCCGGTGACATAGACCCAGTAGAGCGGCACCGCCGCCTTCAGCCGGGCATCCTTGCGGTCGCCGGAGCGGATCACGTCGTCGATCTGCTGCCGCGTCCAGCCCGGCGTTCCTGCCAGCAGCCAGGTCACCAGCTCGCGCACATTCTGCACCCGCACGCAGCCCGACGAATGGAAGCGGAAATCCTCGCCAAACAGATTGCGCGACGGCGTATCGTGCATGTAGACGCCATGCGCCGACGGGAAATTGATGCGGATCGCGCCGAGCGAATTGAAGTCGCCCGGGTCCTGCTTGAACTTGTAATTGACCGCCTCGTTTGTACTCCAGTCGATCTGCGTCGGCTGCAATTCGTTGCCGCGCGCGTCGATGATGCGGATCCGCTGCTTGGTGAGATAATCCGGCTCTTCCTGCATCTTCGGGATCAGGTCGCGCCGCACGATCGACACCGGCACGGTCCAGAACGGATTGAAATTCACCTCGACGATGCGGCTGTTGATGTCGGGCGAGGCGCGGTCTGGCTTGCCGACCACTGCGGTGTGGCGGGTCACCGCGACGCCGTTCTCGATCGCCTCGATCTGGGCAGCCGGGATGTTGCACATCACGAATTTCG
>CAZXJZ010000412.1:0-3100 GCA_964641065.1 uncultured Hyphomicrobiales bacterium
CGGATCGTCTCTTTGATATCGATAATGTGGATCAGGCTGCGGCGGCCATAAATGTACGGCCGCATCCGCGGATTCCACCGGCTCGTGCGGTGGCCATAGTGAATGCCGGCATCCAAAAAGTCTTTCACAACGATCTCTGACACGCTTTCCCGCTCCTCAGCCGATCCCAACAATCGGACACTGTTCCCAGACCAACGGTTCTGTGGCGAAACGAGAATCTTACCGGGAACCGGCCGAACCTGTCAAACCAGAGCCGTGACCATTTGGCGTTAGTGTGTGCCCAAACTTCTTGGCAGGGTTAAATTCTTGTGGGATTTGGGGTTCCCCAATAGTTTTGCCATTGGTCGCTGTCGCGGAGGTTGGTGAGGGCGGCGACGGCTTCTGCGTTGCGGCCGGTCCAGCGTTGGCCGGAGCGTTTCAGCCGGGAGGTGCTGGTTTTGCAGCGGGCCTCGGTCGGCCCCGAGCCGAGGTGCCAGCCGTGAGCCGCGAATTCGGGATAGTTGATCATGTCACGGCGTTCGACGACATAGTTGATCAGGCGATCGGCCGCCTTTCGCTGGCGGCCGCGCAGGTCCGTTCGCCAACTCCAGAGCTGCTCGCGGGCCGACTCGTAGCCGTTGTGTTTCAAGGTGTGCAGCAGCGACTCGGCCCAGGCGGTTCCGGCCTCGTGCTTCTCGCCGAAGACCAGCCGTCGGCAACGATGGACGTTCTCGCTGAGGTGATAGAAATCGAGTCCCAAGCCGTCCAACCGCAGCGCCGCTTCCTCGAACTGCGGCGGAATCCAACTGGCACCATCCACGACGCCGATCCGTTCGCCGGCTTCCAGGAACTTCAGTCGCGCCGCTTCGCGCTTCAGCACCGCGCCGACGCCCGTCCGCTTGATGCGCGCCAGGACGATGTGTCGATGCTCGTTGGTTTGATCGTAGAACGTGATCGTCTTGAACTCCTTGTAGGGCAAATCGGACCCCGGCCGGCGCGGCGGCAACGGCTTCAGCGTGCGGCCTTTCGCCGCCAACACCCGGCGTTTCTGCACGGCCTTCTCGCGACGCTTCTTCTGCTCGGCTTCCGTCACCAGCGGCACCATCACGCCGTCGACCCCGGCGTACATCCGCGTCTGATCCGGCTGATCGGGAACTCGGCAATCCTTCGCCGTAAAGGCGGTCGGAATCGCCCCCGCTTGCTGCAACGGAATCACGCGCCGGCCTTCCTCAGTGACCACCAGTCGCAGTTGTTCGGCGCTCAGCGCGATCTGCGCCGCACGCCGCAGATTGTCGGCCGCCTTCTCGAAGCTCGCGGCATCGTTGTTGAGGCGACACGCCATCTCACGCACCCCCGGCGTGAGGCTCGCGCCGTCCCGCATGATCCAGGCATCGAGCGGAGCCGAACTGCCCGACGCCGGCGAATGCCACCATGTCCGCCGCAGACTGACGCGCCCGGCCACGCACAACACCGTCGTCCGCTGCTTGCCTTTATTCCGCAGCTTGCGACCCGTCGTCGCGTCGTGCGGAGGGGGAAAAAGCGGCTTCCGCCGCCGTGATCCGCTGTTGCAGGGCCGCTTCATAAATGGCCCGCGTGAGTTCGTGCCCGATGTCGCGGGCCGCCTCCTCGCTGCCGGTGATCAACTCCCCCGGCCGCGTGTCATTCACGGCCTGCATCATCTTCACCACCGCCGCCTCCACCTGCTCTCGCACCAACGGCAGCAACGAATTCACATCCGCCTTCGGCATCTCGTCCATGATCAGTCACCCTGACAAACGAAGAAGTCAACTTCCTCCAGTCTGCCAGGTTTCCCTAGAATGCGCCAGGGAAAATGGGCACACACGGAACAGGACGGCGGCCTGGTGATGCGCGTGCGGCACGATGGCCGTGAATTGACGTGTCCTCACTGCGGCGGGGCGAACATCATCCGGCGGGGGACGGTTCCCAAACGCTGGTCGACCGTGCCGATTGGTCGCAAGCCGGTGACCGTCTTCGCCGAGGTTCCTCGGATTGAATGCCGCGACTGTCAGACGCAGCCGGTGGTTCCCGTTCCTTTCGCCGAGGCCCGGCGGTCGTACACCCGCAGTTTCGAGCGGCTCGTGCTGGAGTTGCGCGAGTCGATGACGCTCAAGGATGTGGCCCGCTATCTGTGTGTGAGCGACTGGCTGGTGAAGGACATCGAGAAACGCTGGCTGGGCACGCACTTTGCCAAGCCGCGGCTCAAAGACCTCCGGCACATCGCCATCGACGAGATCGCCACGAAGAAGGGGCACAAGTATCTCACGATTGTCATGGATCTGGAAACCGGAGCGGTCGTCTTTGTCGGACAGGGGAAGGGGGCGGACGCCCTGAAACCCTTCTGGCGCAGTCTGAAAGCCTCGCGCGCCTGCGTGGAGGCGGTCGCCATCGACATGTCGGCGGCGTACTACACAGCCGTCTGCGACAACCTGCCGGACGCGGCGATCGTGTTTGACTGGTTCCACGTGGTGAAGCTCTTGAACGACAAACTCTCCGAACTGCGGCGTCAGTTGTTTCGCGAAGCGACCGACCAGTTGCACAAAGACGTCCTCAAAGGGACGCGCTGGCTGCTGCTCAAACGGCCGGAAACTCTCGACGAGACCCGCGACGAATCGAACCGGCTGCAGGAAGCGCTCGATCTCAATCAGAGCCTGGCGACGGCCTATTACCTCAAGGAAGACCTGCGGCTGTTGTGGGAGGAACCGACCAAACACGCCGCCGGGTTGTTCCTCGATGACTGGATTCGACAGGCCGATGACAGCGGCATCCGCGCGCTGCAAACCTTCGCCAAGACGCTGGCCCGCCATCGCCGCGGCCTCCTCGCCTGGTACGACCACCCGATCTCGACCGGCCCGCTGGAAGGCACCCACAACAAAATCAAGACCCTCAAACGCCAAGCCTACGGCTTCCGCGACCACGAGTACTTCGCCCTCAAAATCAAAGCCCTGCACCAGACACGCTTGGAACTCGTCGGATAGACCAACTATCATCGGCGCTCATAGAAACTCGATGAACCTTTAATGAAGGCCGCAAGATTCGCGAAGCGGAACGCAAACAAGCCGGGGCTCCCAGCTCGAAAAAGCCGCGGAAGCGCTCATGATCT
>CAZXJZ010000413.1:0-3099 GCA_964641065.1 uncultured Hyphomicrobiales bacterium
TCAACTCGACCGGGTGAACCACCGGTATCGCCGTGCCCGATGCGATCTGAGTGATGCATCCGATATTGCCTGCCGCGATCACGTCGGGACTCAGTTGAGCGATGGTTGCAATCTTACGATCCCTCAGCGTCTGCGCAATCTCGCTTTGCAAGATATTGTACGTTCCTGCCGACCCGCAGCAGAGATGACCCTCGGGTATGTCCTTCACGATGAAGCCGTGACGGGTCAGCAGCTCCTTCGGCTGACGCACGATGCGCTGGCCATGCTGGAGCGAGCAGGCCGCGTGGTAGGCGACCGTCAGGCCGGTCGGCCGGACCGATGCGGCCGCTGGCAGGGCGGCGAGATATTCGCTGATGTCCCTGGCGAGAGATGACACCCGGGCCGCGCGGCCGGCATAGGCCGGATCGGTCCGCAGCATGAAGCCATAATCCTTCACCGTCGTCCCGCAGCCCGACACGTTGATCACGATGGCATCGAGCCCCTCGCCCTCGATCTCCTGCATCCAGAGGTCGATATTGGCCTTGGCCTGGCTGTGTGCCTGATGCTCGCGGCCCATGTGATGAACCAGCGCGCCGCAGCATCCTTCGCCGTCCGGGGTCACCACCTCGATGCCGAGGCGGTTCAGAAGCCGGATGGTGGCTGCGTTGACACTGACGCCAAGCACCCGGTTGGCACAGCCCTGCAGCAGCGCCACTCGGCCCTTGCGCTGGCCTTCGGCCGGGTGGATGCGGCGCTGCGAGAGCTGCGGCGGCAGCGATCCAGCTGCGGGCGCGAGTCGCAGCATCGCCGCAAGCGGCTTCAGCCCGATCGCCGACATGAGGCCGGCAAAGGGTCGCGCCAGCGGCGCAAATGTCAGGGCGGCGCGCAGCCTCGCCGGATAGGGCAGCACGGCCGCGAGCAACGAGCGCACCATCCGATCGCGCCATGGCCGCCGGTAGGTGGTCTCGATATGGGCGCGCGCATGATCGACGAGGTGCATGTAATGCACGCCCGACGGACAGGTGGTCATGCAGGACAGGCAGGACAGGCAGCGGTCGACATGCTTGACCACGTCGGCGGTGGCGGGCCGGCCCTGCTCCAGCATGTCCTTGATCAGATAGATCCGCCCGCGCGGGGAATCGAGCTCGTCGCCCAGCAGCACATAGGTCGGACAGGTTGCGGTACAGAAGCCGCAATGCACGCACGCCCGCAGGATCTTGTTCGATTCGGCGGTGGCGGGATCGGCGAGTTGCGCCAGCGAGAAGTGCGTCTGCATAGGGTTACACGCCCGCCCACATCCGGCCGGGATTGAGGATGCCTTTGGGATCGAAGCTGTCCTTCACCCGGCGCGTCAAGGCGGCAACGCCCTCGTCCTGTGGCTCGAACACCGCGACCGCGGCGCGAATCGCCGCAGGCGCCCTGATCAGGGTGGCGTGGCCGCCGCTGCGGGCGACCGCCACCCGTATCGCGGCGCTTCCCGCATCGTCCGAATGCGGCAGCGCAATCCAGACCAGTCCGCCGGCCCAGTCGAAGTAATATGCCCCGTCCTGCTTCGCGGCTTCGGCCGCGATGTCCGCGCCTTGCATCGGCGGAACGGATACCCGCCACACCGCACGGTCATCACCGGTGAAGGGCAGCACATCGCGGATCGCACGCCACGCCATCCGCGAACGCTCCTCAGCGAGGGATTCCACAACCCCATATGGCTTCAGCAGCGCGGCCAGCACGGCGACGCGATGCGACACCGAAGGCGCCACGCCCTCGAGACGCAGCAGGGTTGCGGACCGGCCGCCGAATAATCCCTGCAGCTCGCCTAGCGCCTCGACCGGCAGATGCGCCGCGCCCGACACCTCGCAGGACGACCCCATCGCGTCAGCCATCGCCTGCACGGCGCGACGGTCATCGAGGCCGCTCAGAAATACGGTTGTTTCGGTTTCGGCGCGGGGCAGCGTCTTGATGGTGACATCGGTCATCGCCCCGAGCGTGCCCCAGGAGCCCGCCATCAGCTTGCAGAGATCGTAGCCGGTGACGTTCTTCACCACCCGGCCGCCCGACTTGAAGCTCTCGCCGCGGCCGGACACCGCGCTCACCCCCAGGAAATGATCGCGTGCGGCGCCCGCCTTGATGCGGCGCGGGCCTGACAGATTGGCGGCAAGCACGCCGCCGATGGTCCCGGCACCCGGTGCGCCGCCGAGCAGCGGCCCGTAATCCATCGGCTCGAATGCGAGCTCCTGGTTTCTGTCTGCCACCAGCCGCTCGATCTCGACGATCGGCGTCCCGGCGCGCGCCGACAGCACCAGTTCCTCAGGCTCATAGAGCGTGACGCCGGTCAGACCGGACAGGTCGAGCGTGATATCCGACTGGCTTGGACGGCCAATGCCCCGCTTCGAGCCGTGCCCCGCAATCTCGAGCGGCTTGGCTTCGGCAAGCGCCCAGACGACGGCGTCCTCGACGTCCTTTGCATCTCGCGGTTTCAGTGTGTCCGACACAACATCTCACCCGGCTCGCAGCTTTCGCCACTCGCCCTTGTCCGCGTCAATTTGGAAAGGGTCAAGAGACCGGGCGGTCGTCCGCAATGACCTTGCCGTCGTTGGGTAGATCACCGGGCGCGACCAGTTTTACTGCGCCCTTCAGCTTGGTGACAGCCTGGAGCGTGGCCGCGACCGCCTCCGCAAGCCCCTCCGCGCCGGTGCCTTCGGCATGGAGCGTCATCGCATCCTGCTCGGCCTCCCGCGTGACCACGAGTCGCAGGCGGCCAAGTTCCGGGTGTCGCCGCGCGATCTCGGCGATCTGCTCAGGCCGCACGAACATGCCCTTGATCTTGGTGGTCTGGTCGGCGCGCCCCATCCAGCCCTTGATCCGCATATTGGTGCGCCCGCAGGGCGAGCGACCCGGCTGCACAGCCGAGAGATCGCCGGTGGCGAGCCGGATCATCGGGTAAGCCGGATTGAACGAGGTCACGACCACCTCGCCGACGTCGCCCTCAGCGACGGGATCGCCGGTGCCCGGTCGTACGATCTCGACGATGATGTTCTCGTTCACGATGAGGCCCTCGCGGGCCGGCGTCTCGTAGGCGATCACGCCGGTCTCGGCGATGGCGTAGCATTGCAGCACCTCGAC
>CAZXJZ010000414.1:0-3094 GCA_964641065.1 uncultured Hyphomicrobiales bacterium
GGCGGTGCGACCGAGCTCTCGGCCAACGCGCATCATGCTGTCGACCAGCAGACGCTGGAAGCGGGTGCCTATGCGGTGGCGCGGCATTTCAAGCCGCTGCTGGTCAATTCCGTGGTCGGCTTCATCGGCCCGGAATATCTCTATGACGGCAAGGAGATCGCGCGCGCCGGACTCGAGGATCATTGCTGCGGCAAGCTGCTTGGCCTGCCGATGGGCGTCGACGTCTGTTACACCAATCATGCCGACGCCGATCAGGACGACGCCGACGCGTTGCTGGCGCTGCTCACCGCGGCGGGCGTCACCTTCGTCATGGGTGTGCCCGGCGCCGACGATATCATGCTCGGCTACCAGAGCACGTCGTTCCATGATGCGCTGGCGATGCGCGAACTCTATGGCAAGCGGCCGGCGCCGGAATTCGCCGACTGGCTGCAGCGGCAGGGCTTGATGGACAAAGCCGCCCGCATCCGCCCGGCGAGCCTGCCAGGCCGCTTCCGCGCGTTGTTGCCGGCATGAGCGACGATCTGGCACCGAAGGGAGCCGGCGCGCTGTGGCGCGATCTGCGAAGCTTGACCGCAGCCCGCATCGGGCTTGACCGGACCGGCGCTTCGATCGCGACCGCGCCGCTGCTGGAATTCAAGCTGGCGCACGCCCGCGCCCGCGATGCGGTGCATGAGGAACTCGATGCGGAGAGGCTGCGTGCCGAACTCGCGCCACTCGGCCTGCCGGTGCTGGTGGTCGACAGCGCGGTGGGCGAGCGGCGCGATTATCTGATGCGGCCCGATCTCGGCCGCAAGCTCTCACCGGACGCGCAGTCGGCGCTCGCGCCCTATGCCGGTCGCTACGACGCGGCGTTCGTGATTGCCGACGGGCTATCCGCGCGGGCGGTGCAGACCCACGCGGCGCCGGTGCTGGCGGCTTTGCTGCCGATCCTTAGCGAGCAGAGGCTTTCGCTCGCGCGGCTGGTCATCGCACGCAATGGCCGGGTTGCGATCGGCGACGCCGTCGCGGAGATTTTGGGTGCCAGTTCGGTTGCAATCCTGATCGGCGAGCGGCCGGGCCTGTCCGCGCCGGACTCCATGGGGGCCTATCTGACCTGGCAGCCTGGCCCTGACACCACCGACGCCGACCGCAACTGCATCTCCAATATCCGGCCCGAGGGCATCGGCACCGCCGACGCCGTGCGCACGATCGCGCACCTTCTGCGCGCGATGCGGACGCGCGGGCTCTCAGGGGTGCGGCTGAAAGACGAGTCCGGGCGGCTGCCGGAGGGTGGTTGAGCGAAAGTCTCGGTTGGTTTCCCGCCAAAGCTTTCGCTCCGGACGAAATGTCTCGCCCTGGAACGCCCGGCGGACCAGCGCGTTGGGCCGCGCAATGACAAAAAAGACCGAGCGGCCAACGATGTTCGGGTTCCTGTGTGCCGGCTGTGGCCGCTGTCTGGAGGAGTTGCCAGCCTGGCAACTCGGTGCCGAACGGTTCTATTGCGGGATTTTCTGCCGCGAAGTGGATGAGCGGCTGCTGGAGCAGCCGTCGCCGCCTCGCCGCAACCCTGCCGCGGCCTGATGCATTCTGAGCATTTGAAATGCCGGGCGGGTCCGTATATCTAGGGCCCGACTCTGGTCCCGGCAGCGCCCCGCGCGGCCTGTTGGGGGATGGTGAAATGGTATCACGACAGACTCTGACTCTGTTTTTCTAGGTTCGAATCCTAGTCCCCCAGCCAATTCGATGACCGGCGGCATTATTGTTTAAAATCAATGACTTGAATGCATCCTCCGCCACCGGCGCGGACTTGATCGGGCGTGCGCGAGCGGCGGCTGATCCCGGCCGGATCGGGTCGCTCCGCGCCAGGCGACAGCGAGTGAGCCGTAAAGGATATCGCCTTCGGCGCTTCGGCACCGATCTTGAGATCCAGACAGGCGCGCGGAATATGCGATCTCGTCCGTCGTCCAGTGATGTTACCGCGACCGATCGCCCGGTGGCGGCTTGAACCGGAGCGTCGTTGACAACATCCACCATGAAGTGGCGTTGAGCGATGAAACCAGCAGCCCTCGTGCTGCCGTTTGGTCGTTGTTAACATTGAATGGCAAAAGCTCCGCAACCGG
This sequence comes from uncultured Hyphomicrobiales bacterium, assembly GCA_964641065.1. Lineage (GTDB taxonomy): Bacteria > Pseudomonadota > Alphaproteobacteria > Rhizobiales > Xanthobacteraceae > Pseudorhodoplanes. Next base: position 2,100 of record CAZXJZ010000414.1, read on the forward strand.
CCGCATCCGGTTCGGCCGCAGCCTACGCTAACGCGGCACGGAAATCGCATGTGCGTCCGTCGTCGTAACGTCGTCGTCACAGGAGCCCGATCCGAATGATCGCGCGCTGGTTCCACCTCTGCGGTCTGCTGATTGTTGGTTGCCTCATTTGCGGCACGGCATCCTCGCAGCCGCTGGTCGTCGCTTTGGGCGACAGCAACACCGCCGGCTACGGCGTTGGTCAGGGCAATGCATTTCCGGCCCAGCTCAGCACGATGCTGCAGCGGCGCGGCTACAACGCCCGGATCGCCAACGCCGGCATTTCCGGCGACACCTTTGGCGGCATGCTGAACAGGCTCGATACCAGTGTGCCGGCGGGTACGCGACTGGTGATCGTGCAGGGCGGCTATAACGATCTGATCCGCGGCACGCCCCGCGATGTCATCATTGCCCGGATGCAGGGCATCCTGCAGCAGCTCCGCGCGCGGCGGGTATCGGCGATCCTGTGCGGATTCTTTTTTCCGGAATGGGATGCCGTCGGCCGCAAGCTTGCGGCGCAATACGGCGCCCGGTTCGTGCCAGGAAGTACCTGCTATTCGCCGAGCCACACCGGGCCCGACCGCCTGCATATGTCGGCGCAGGGACATACGGTGGTGGCGCAACGGCTGGTGCCGGTGGTCGCGAGCGCGTTGAGCGCCTCGAGAACGCAACCCGCAAAGCGCGTTGCCGCGAAGAAACCGGCGGGTCGCTGATCGCGCGACCTGAGATGTGCGATTAAGGCCGCAGATTGAGCAGCTTGATCGCGTTTTCCTTCAGGATCAGCGGACGGACTTCCGGCTTGATGTCGATTTTTTCGAAATCCGCCAGCCAGCGGTCCGGCGTGATCGCCGGAAAATCCGAGCCGAACAGCACTTTGTGTTTCAGCAGCGAGTTCGCGTAGCGCACCAGGATCGGCGGGAAATATTTCGGCGACCAGCCGGACAGGTCGATATAGACATTCGGCTTGTGCTGCGCGA
>CAZXJZ010000415.1:0-1520 GCA_964641065.1 uncultured Hyphomicrobiales bacterium
TCGCGATCGGTCGGAACAGCGGCGGCTGCGCCTGGTTGGTGCGGTTGGTACGGCCAAGTCCCTGGATGGCGGCGTCAGCCTTCCAACCTGCTTCCAACAGATAATGTATGCGCAGCCGCCGGTTCCGCGCCGACAGCTCGGCGTGGTAGCTGCGCCCTGTGCCGCCGGCATCGCTGAACACCAGGACGCGCTTTAGGTCATCCATAAAGGCCTGGGTCTCGGCGAGGTTGGCGGAGCCTGCGCGGTTCTCGACCGCAAGGCGGTCGATACGATCCGAGCCGGTCTTGCGGATGATGCGGCGCGACCTGCCGGTCACCTCCGCCACTGTCTCGGTGCCAAAGCGCTGCACGATCTGGTCGAGCGCGCCATGCACCGGCGGCAGCGAAGCGAGCTTCTCGATCAGCCGGTCGCGGCGCGCGACCGCGTCCCGGCATTGTACGGGCTGCCCGTCGCGATAGACCGGCCGCGACGACAAATTGCCCTCGCTGTCGGTGAACGGTTGATAGAGCTGGGTCGGGAAGCTGTGCGCGAGATAATCGAGCACGTATTCGCGCGGGGTGATGTCGACCTGGACGTCGCCCCATTCCTCGGTCGGGATTTCCGCAAGCCTTCGTTCCATCAGCGCCTCGCCGGTCGAGACGATCTGGATCACGGCGGCATGCCCAGCCTTGAGGTCACGCTCGACGGACGCAATCAGCGTCGGCGTCTTCATCGCGGTGATGAGATGATTGAAGAAGCGCTGCTTGGCGCTCTCGAAGGCCGAGCGTGCGGCGGACTTGGCCTGCGCGTTCAGTGTGCCGGTCTCACCGGTAACATTTGCGGCCCGCATCGCGGCGTCGAGATTATTGTGAATGATCGAGAACGCGCCCGCATAGGCGTCGTAGATGTGGATTTGTTCATCCGTGAGCTTGTGCTCGACCAGCTCGTATTCGACGCCTTCATAAGAGAGCGAGCGCGCCGCATAGAGGCCGAGTGCCTTGAGATCGCGGGCCAGCACCTCCATCGCGGCGACGCCGCCCGCCTCGATCGCCTCGACGAACTCCGCTCGGGTGGCGAATGGGAACTCTTCTCCGCCCCACAGTCCGAGCCGCTGCGCATAGGCAAGGTTGTGAACCGTGGTCGCGCCCGTCGCCGATACATAGAGCACGCGCGCGTTGGGCAAGGCGTGCTGCAGCCGCAAGCCGGCGCGGCCCTGCTGCGAAGCGGCCTGGTCGCCGCGCTCGCCCTTGCCGCCGGCGGCGTTCTGCATCGCGTGGCTTTCGTCGAACACGATCACGCCATCGAAATCCGCGCCAAGCCAATCGACAATCTGCCGGACGCGCGACGCCTTCACATCCTGGTCTTGAGTCCCTTGGCGCGCATCCGACCGCAGCGTTGCGTAGGTCGTGAACAGGATGCCTTCGGCGAGGCGGATCGGCGTGCCCTGTCGGAAGCGCGAGAGCGGCGTGATCAGGAGCCGCTCCATGCCGAGCGCCGACCAGTCGCGCTGAGCGTCCTCGATCAGCTTGTCCGACTTGCTG
>CAZXJZ010000415.1:1530-3090 GCA_964641065.1 uncultured Hyphomicrobiales bacterium
CCGCGCCGGAAGCGCACGGCGTTTTCCACGTCTTCGCCTGCCGCGGTGACGAGATCGAAGGTCTCGTCCAAGGTCCAGGAGCCGGCGAGGAAATCCGAATGAGCCTCGCCCGCATAGATGACGGATTCGAGCTGAGCGTCCGAGAGCAGCCCGTCAGTGACGACGTTCGCCCGCAGGTGCGGGCGATAGGTCGGCACGGGAGGCGCGACCGACGCCATTGCCGCCGACTGCACGAGCTTGGTCGGATGCGCCTGCGCGCCGGGAATCCGGATCGTTTGAAGCGCGTATTCCTCATAAAGCGCATCGGTGATTTTGCGGCTTTCCGCTGGCGTCCATGCGACCGGCTCGTAGGCGAGCTCGATCGCCTCCGGATTGATCGCCGGTGACGGAGATGCGGGTGCGCGCCGCGCAACATAAGCCCCCACGGTTCGTGGGACGGCTGGAGACGCCGTCGGTGCGAAAATGCGGCCTGCGATTGGCAGACGTGGCGGAACGCGCTCGCCGATCCACTTCAGCAATGCGCTGACATCCGGCGCGACGCCCCGCGATGGCGGGAAGGCCGTCGCATCGTCGGCGGGCACACGATCGATGACCGTCAGGCGGGTATCGGTCGTCGTGCCGTGCTGGGCATAGACCGCGCCGTCGATCGTGGCCGAGAACACGACGCGGCCGCGCTCCTGCAAATGCACGAAGGCATCGGTCCAAACGGGATTGTCGGGGGCGAAGCCCGCGCCGGTGATCGCAACCAGACGCCCACCGTCGGGGAGCCGCGCGAGCGCTGACGCGACGTGCCGCAAGGCCGCGTCCGCCATTCGGCGGTCGACATGCGCGACCGCCGAGAACGGCGGATTCATCAAGACGACGCTCGGCACGATACCGGCGTCGAGATGATCGTCGATCTGCGCGGCATCGAACCGTGTCATGGGCATGCCGGGAAAGAGCTGATCGAGAATGCCGGCGCGCGTTTCGGAAAGTTCGTTGAGCGCGAGCGATGCGCCGGAAAGCTCAGCGAGAATCGCGAGCAGGCCCGTGCCGGCGGACGGCTCCAGCACAACGTCGGCTCGTGTGATCGCGGCCGCGACGCTTGCCGCATATCCCAATCCGACCGGCGTCGAGAATTGCTGAAGTGCCTCGCTTTCCTCGGATCGGCGCGTGTGGGTCGGAAGGAGCGCCGTGACTTTCGCAAGCATCGGCAACATCGCACCAGGCGAAGCCGCCTTCGCGCGCAGGGCCGGACCGAACCGTCGTAGAAAGAGGATCGTGGCCACCTCGCAGGCGTCGTAGGCGGTTTTCCAAGTCCAGGCGCCGTGGGCGTCGGAGGCGCCGAAGGCGCTCTCCATTGCCGCGCGCAGCATCGCGGCGTCGATGCGGCGACCGGATTCCAGATGAGGAAGGAGGAGCCGTGCGGCCTCGACGATGGCGGACGCAGGATCGGCGCCAGAACGGACAGGAGCAGCTGCAATGGCGGACGCGGAAGGATTCGGCATGATGAGAGCCTCGGGAGAGCGGGGACGGATCGGCCGCCCGGACGCTCTCTCGACCCGCGGCGGCTCAAACCCG
>CAZXJZ010000416.1:0-3078 GCA_964641065.1 uncultured Hyphomicrobiales bacterium
CACCGCGATCGCGCGTGCGCTCGCGAACGGCCCGGAAATCCTGCTGCTCGACGAGCCGTTCGGTGCGCTCGACAATCAGACGCGCGCGCTCATGCAGGAATTGCTGCTCGGCATCTGGGAGCGTGAGCGCAAGACCGTGTTGTTCGTCACCCACGACATCGAGGAATCGATCTTCCTCGCCTCGCGCGTGCTGGTGATGTCGGCGCGTCCCGGCCGCATCAAGGCCGACCTGGAGGTGACGCTGCCGCATCCGCGCCACTACACGATCAAGACCTCACCGGAGTTTTCCGAACTGAAGGCGCGGTTGACGGAAGAAATCCGCGCCGAGGCCGTGCTGGCGGCCGAGGTGCATTGACGTAAAGGCTGTCGCCCGCGCGAAGGCGGGGGCCCATATTCCAGTTGGTGGTCATGGGTCCCCGACTTCGCGGGGACGACGACAGAACACCCTAGATCCGTGAGCTACTTCGCCGCCTTGACCGCAACCAAAGTGCCGCCCTTCGCATCCTTCAGGATGAGCGCGCCATCGGCGCGGATGTCGAAGCTGCGCGTCGCCTCCAGTTGCCGAATGATCGCCTGCTCCTGCTGCATGACCTGATCGGGGCAGCCCATCATGGTGGTGGCGAGTTGTTCGATCGTCAGGGACTCGCCGGTGAGCTTGAAGCCGCCGCGAAACCGGTTGCATGACGCGTTTCCGGCCACGGCATTGTCGTCGAGAAAGGCGATCGTCGGAGCGGTGCTGCCCATAACTGCAGACGATCCGACCTCGGTGATGTTCCATTCCCCGGTCCCGAGCAGCGCGCGGGGCGCCCCGCCGCAGCCATTCAGCACGCCGTTCAGTCCGGTGATGGTGACGCGATCCGGATACGGCATGCCGCTCATGGTGTCGCGGCAGATCTGGTGCTCGATCGCGATCCGGACCGGCTTGCCGTTGAGTGTGACGTCGTAGAGCTCGCTCTGGGCATAGCCATGGTTCGGGTTGGCGGCCTCGAAGCGATCGCCGGCCATCGTGGCGAGCGCGATGGTCCGGTCGGTGATGGTCAGGCTCCAGCCTGGCTCCTGTCCGCGCGCGGTATAGCTGGCGGACTGCGACGCGGCCGGGAGCGGAGCCAATGCCACGGCAGCGCACAGAAATGCCCGGCCGATCGGAAATAGTGTCGTAGTGTCCATTGTAATGCGAAGTCTTGCCCGTTGAGAAATCGACGATAGCACCTATCGCCATGGATACGGCTGAATCAAGGGGTCGTGCGGCTCACGCCATCCACTTCCTCATCAGATGCTGGCCGATCAGCACGATGGCGATCAGCAGCAGCCCCAGCACGATCACCAGCGCCATATATTCCTGCGCAACCGCGACAATGACAGCGGTCGCGAGCAGCAGCAGCCCGACCAGCGCGAAGCTCCATTCCAGATGGATGCCGGCGAGCAGGCAGCCGAGCGCGAGGATCAGCATCGAACTCAGGCTCGTCGTGATCGACGTTTGCTCGCCGCTGCGGCGGAAGAAGCTGAAATCGATCGCGATCGTCACGCCGACGGCGAGCCAGTGCAGCACCTGACGGATCACCGTCCGGTCCAGCGTTCCGGTGCGCATCCAGGCTGCCAGCGTACAGATGACGCCGAAGATTGGTACCAGCCAGAGCCAATATCGTTCAGCCCATGACACATTCGCGAGTGTCGCTCCGGCGCCGATCAAGGCCAGCACAATCATCGCGACCGCGAACATCGCGGCGATGGTGATCGGCACGCCGGCGATGGTGGCGGTGCGCTCGGGGGCGGCTTCCGGGAAACGGGAAGGCAGGTCGTCGGTCACTTGTCGCCTCTCTGCTGCACGCCAGTATGGACCGGCGCATTCTGTCCTTGGTGGTCCCCGCGAAGGCGGGGACCCATATACCAGAGCGGTGGTTATGGGCCCCTGCTTTCGCGGGCATGACCACTTAGAGACTCGGCAGGTTCAATCCCTGCTGTTTCGCCCAGTCGATCGCCTCGTCATAGCCTGCATCAGCGTGGCGCATCACGCCGCTTGCCGGATCGTTCCACAGCACGCGTTCGAGCCGTCGTGTCGCTTCCGGCGTGCCGTCGCAGACAATCACCATGCCGGCATGCTGCGAATAGCCGATGCCGACGCCGCCGCCATGGTGGATCGAGACCCATGTCGCACCGCTGGCGCAATTCAGCAGTGCATTGAGCAGCGGCCAGTCCGACACCGCGTCCGAACCATCCTTCATCGCCTCGGTCTCGCGGTTGGGAGAGGCGACCGACCCGGAATCGAGATGGTCGCGCCCGATCACCAGCGGGCCTTTGAGTTCGCCCTTCGCCACCATCTCGTTGAACGCGAGGCCGAGGCGATGGCGGTCGCCCAGCCCCACCCAGCAGATGCGTGCCGGCAGACCCTGGAAGTGAATGCGCTGCCGCGCCATGTCGAGCCAGTGATGCAGATGCGTGTCGTGCGGCATCAGCTCCTTCACCTTGGCGTCGGTCTTGTAGATGTCCTCCGGATCGCCCGAGAGCGCCGCCCAGCGGAACGGCCCCACGCCGCGGCAGAACAGCGGACGAATATAAGCCGGCACGAAGCCCGGGAAGTCGAACGCATCCTTGACGCCCATGTCGAGCGCGCGCTGGCGGATGTTGTTGCCGTAATCGAGCGTCGGGATGCCCTGCTTCCAGAAATCCAGCATCGCGCGAACATGCACGGCCATGCTTTCCTTGGCGGCCTTCTCCACCGCCTTCGGATCGCGCTCGCGCTTCTCCTGCCATTCGTTGAGAGACCAGCCAGCCGGGAGATAGCCGTTGATCGGATCATGCGCCGAGGTCTGGTCGGTGACCACGTCCGGCTTCGCGCCGCGCCGCACAAGCTCGGGATAAATCTCCGCGGCATTGCCAAGCAGCGCGACCGAGACCGCCTTCTTCTCCTTGCCGGCGCGGTCGAGAATGGTCAGCGCCTCGTCGAGATCCTTCGCTTGCATATCCACGTAACCGGTGCGCAGCCGCATCTCGATCCGCGACGGCTGGCATTCGATCGCCAGCATCGAGGCGCCGGCCATGGTCGCGGCGAGCGGTTGCGCGCCGCCCATGCCGCCGAGG
>CAZXJZ010000417.1:0-3073 GCA_964641065.1 uncultured Hyphomicrobiales bacterium
AGGTGATGATCACGATCGGCGGATGCGGCGCTTTCACCGTGCCGAGTTCGGGGATCGTCACCTGATAATCGGCGAGCACTTCGAGCAGGAAGGCCTCGAACGCCTCGTCGGCGCGGTCGAGTTCGTCGATCAGCAGCACCGGCGGGCCGGCGGTGTCGGGTTCGAGCGCCTGCAACAGCGGCCGCTTGATCAGGAAGCGCTCGGAGAACACGTCGTCCTCCAGCCGTCCGCGGTCGGTGTTGCCCTCGGCCTCGCCGACCCGGATCGCGATCATCTGCGCGGCGTAATTCCATTCATAGACCGCGGCGGAGACGTCGAGCCCCTCGTAGCATTGCAGCCGGATCAGCTTGCGGCCCAGCGTCTCGGCCAGCACCTTGGCGATCTCGGTCTTGCCGACGCCGGCCTCGCCTTCCAGAAACAGCGGCCGGCCCATCTTCAGCGCCAGGAACAGCACAGTGGCGAGCGAGCGGTCGCCGACATATTGCCCGGCGGTCAGGAGCTTCAGGGTGTCGTCGATGGAGGACGGGACGGCGCGTGGGGCGGATGTGGTCAAAGGGCAACCTCAAAACATGATGCGTCATTCCGGGGCGGACGGCGAGCGGAGCGAGACGGCCGAACCCGGAATCCAGAGCCACAAATACCGCGCCCGCAACTCTGGATTCCGGGCCCGCGCTGCGCGCGTCCCGGAATGACGGGATATGCCAGCTTGCCGGCAATGGCGTCCAGCCTACATATAGGCGCGGTTCCCTGCCGCGTGAACGCCATAGCAAAGGACGCAGCCATGTCGCAGACGCCCGCCCATCCGATCGATCCGGGCGTCCGGATCGGGCATGTTCACCTGAAGGTGGCCGACCTCGACCGCGCCGTGCCGTTCTATCGCGACGTTCTGGGCTTCGAGGAGACCTACCGCCGCCCCGGCGCGGTGTTCATGTCGGCCGGCGGCTATCACCACCATATCGCGCTCAATACCTGGGAAAGCCGCGGCGGCCAGCCGCCTGCAGCCGGCAACACGGGGCTGTACCACATCGCGATCCTGTATCCGACGCGCAAGCTCCTCGCCGACGCGTTGCGCCGGCTGGTCGAGGCCGGGATCATGCTGGACGGGGCGAGCGACCACGGCGTCAGCGAGGCGCTCTATCTGCGCGATCTCGACGACAACGGGGTCGAGCTTTACTGGGACCGCCCGCGCGAGGACTGGCCCCGGGACGAGAATGGCGGCATCAAGATGAAGACCGAGCCGCTGAACTTGCGGAATCTGCTGGCGGAGTTGGAGACGGAGGCGGCGTAGCGCAGACAGTGCCGCATACTCTCTTCACCTCCCCCCTTGCGGGGGAGGTCGACCGCCGTAGCTGAAAGCGAAGGCGGTCGGGAGGGGGGTAAACCACAACGCCAAACCTCGTGGCTTACCCCCCTCCCTAACCCTCCCCCGCAAGGGGGGAGGGAATGAGCTGAATGCGCCGCGACTTTTCTCGCGCACAACAAAGCTGAAGAACTACTCCTCTTCCCCGCCGCGCTCGTTCGCCGCCGCCACCGCGCGGCGCGCCATCACGCCGACGATATGCGCGCGATATTCCGCCGAGCCGTGGATGTCGGAGTTCATGCCGTCGGCCGACAACGTGATGCCCTCGAGCGACTTCGGCGCGAAGCGCTTCTTCAGCGCCTCCTCGAATTGCGGCACCCGGAACACGCCGTTCGAGCCGGCGCCGGTCGCCGCCACGCGGATTTCCGAGGAGCGCTTCGACACGAACACGCCGACCAGGGCAAAGCCCGAAGCCGGGTGCTTGAACTTCATATAGGCCGCCTTCTTGACGATCGGGAACGTGATCTCGGTAATGATCTCGTCCGGCTCAAGCGCGGTCTCGAACATGCCCTTGAAATAATCGTCGGCCGCGATCTTGCGCTTGTTGGTGACGATCGTCGCGCCGAGGCCCAACACCGCAGCCGGATAATCCGCATTCGGATCGTTGTTGGCGACCGAACCGCCGATGGTGCCGGCGCCGCGCACATGCGGATCGCCGATCGAGTCCGGCACGCTCGCAAGCGCGGGCATGACCTCGAGCAATTCCTTCGAGTTGGCCACATCGCGATGCTTGGTCATCGCCTTGATGGTGACGGTGCGCGGCGTAACCTCGATTCCCGAGAGCCCATCAATCTTCGACAGATCGACCAGCACCTTGGGCGACGCCAGCCGCTGCTTCATCACCGGGATCAGCGAATGGCCGCCGGCGAGCAGCTTTGCGTCCTCGTTGGCGAGCAGCGCCACCGCCTGCTTCACACTGGTCGGGCGCTCGATCTTGAATGCGTACATGGCTTGATCCTTTCGAAATTCAGGCTGCGCGCGCGGGCGCGGATTGCTTCAGCGCGCGCCAGACCGCAGCCGGCGTGGCCGGCATGTCGATCTGTTCGGTGCCGATGGCGTTGGTGATGGCGTTCATGACCGCGGCGGGAGCGGCGATCGCGCCGGCCTCGCCGCAGCCCTTGATACCGAGCGGATTGGACGGGCACACCGTCGTGGTCATGCCGACCTGGAAGGCCGGGAAGTTTTCGGCGCGCGGCATCGCGTAATCCATGAACGAGCCGGACATCAGCTGGCCGTCCTTGTCGTAGACCGCGTGCTCGTAAAGCGCCTGCCCGACCCCCTGCGCGATGCCGCCATGGACCTGCCCTTCCACGATCATCGGATTGATCACGGTGCCAAAGTCGTCGACCGCGGTCCATTTGTCGATCGTCACCGCGCCGGTATCGGGATCGATCTCGACCTCGCAGATATGGCAGCCGGCCGGGAACGTGAAGTTGGTGGGATCGTAGAACGCCCCCTCCTTCAGCCCGGGCTCGATCTCGGATGTCGGGAATTTGTGCCCGATATAGGCCTGCAGAGCGAGATCGCCGAAGCCGATCGATTTGTCGGTGCCGGCGACGCTGAACTTGCCGTTCTTGAACTCGATGTCGCCTTCGGCGGCTTCAAGAAGGTGCGCGGCAATCTTCTTGGCTTTCGCCTCGACCTTGTCGAGCGCCTTCACGATCGCCGACATGCCGACCGCGCCCGAGCGCGAGCCGTAGGTGCCCATGCCGA
>CAZXJZ010000418.1:0-3047 GCA_964641065.1 uncultured Hyphomicrobiales bacterium
CCACCCGACTGCCCTCGCCATAGCGCGTCGAAGGCGCGCGTGAACGCGCTTATGGCGACGGCAGTCGACCTCCCCCGTTCAGGGGGAGGTTAAAAAGAGAGTGTGGCCAGTCCCGCGCCGAAGACCCCTGTATGGTTGTGAAACGCTCGCGATTCCGTTAGGTCTTGCGCCCCATTTCAGGCGCGCCGCGCGCGTCCGCCCGGCAGTCACGAACCGCGCACACACATGATCGGCCGGCCCAAACTCGTCCTCGCTTCCGGTTCGCCCCGCAGGCTCACCCTGATCAACCAGGCCGGCATCGAGCCGGACGCCCTGCAGCCTGCCGATGTCGATGAAATCCCCTTCAAGGGCGAACTGCCCCGCGCCTGCGCCACCCGGCTTGCCCGGGCCAAGGCGGAAGCGGCGCTGGAAGCGGTGCGGCTGAACGAGGAATTGCGCGGCGCCTATATCATCGCCGCCGATACCGTGGTCGCGGTCGGCCGCCGTATCCTGCCCAAGGCGGAACTTCTGGACGAGGCCGGGCAATGCCTGCGGCTTCTCTCGGGACGCAACCACCGCGTCCATACCTCCGTCTGCATGGTCACTCCGAATGAAAGTTTCCGCCAGCGCATGGTCGAGACGCGGGTGCGGTTCAAGCGGCTGACCGGCGAGGATATCGAGGCCTATCTCGCTTCGGGGGAATGGCGCGGCAAGGCCGGCGGTTACGCCATCCAGGGACTGGCCGGCGCCTTCGTGGTGAAGCTTGTCGGCCCCTATACCAATGTGGTGGGGCTACCGCTTTACGAGACCCTGGCCTTGTTGCAGGGCGAGGGCTTCCCGATCCATTTCGGTTGGCTCAACACCTAATCCTCCGACCCGGCGCAGCGTAAACGTTGCTGCGCCAGCGCCGCCGTTCACAGATTGCGCGCCCGGAATCCAGCCACGATCCAGTGTGAGTATGGATGTCCAGGGTTCACGCCACGGACTGACAGAGAGCGATGAATCTCGCGCAGCATCTCGAAATATCCGCGGACAGCTACCCCAACCGTCCGGCGATCGGCATTGGCGCCGGCGTTCTGCACAATTACGCCGGACTGGCCGCGCGGGTTGCGCGGCTGGCGTCGTCGTTGCGCGGCGATTTCGGGCTCGCAGAAGGCGACCGGGTCGCCATCGTCGCCGGCAACACGCCGGACTACGTCACGGCGCTCTATGCCATCTGGCATGCCGGCCTGGTTGGCGTGCCGGCCAATGCCAAGCTGCACGGCGCCGAACTGAACTACATTCTCGAACATTCGGGCGCGCGGGCCGCATTCGTGTCGCCCGACCTTGCGACCGTGGTCGAGGCACATGCCCCGCCGTCGCTCGAACACATCGTGGTGTTCGGCGGTCGCTCGTTCGAGTCGCTGCTTGCTGCCGATCCTTCGCCGCTGACACCACGCGAACCGCACGACCTTGCCTGGCTGTTTTATACGTCGGGGACCACGGGCCGGCCGAAAGGCGCGATGCTCACGCATCGCAATCTTGCGGCGATGGCGGAAGCCTATGTCGACGAGGTCGACCGCACCTCGCCCGGCGATCCGCTGCTGCATGCCGCGCCGATGAGCCATGGCTCCGGTCTCTACATGATCCCTTATGTCATGCGCGCGGGCATCAATGTGGTGCCGGAATCCGGCGGCTTCGATGCCGGTGAGATCTTCGCGCTGATCGAGGCATGGCCGCGGACATCGATGTTCGCCGCACCCACCATGGTGAAGCGGCTGGTCGATCATCCGGGCGATTGCCGCACCGACCATATCCGCACCATCGTCTGGGGCGGTGCGCCGATGTATGTCGAGGACACGCTGCGCGCGCTCGACCGCTTCGGCCCGCGGTTTGCGCAAATCTACGGGCAGGGCGAAAGCCCGATGACGATCACCGTGCTGTCGAAGGCCGACATCGCCGAGCGCTGGCGTCCGCACTGGCGCGAGCGGCTCGAATCCGCCGGCCGGCCGTTTGCCTGTATCGAACTGGCCATCCTGAACGAAAAGGGCCTGGCTTTCCCGGAGGGCGTGCCCGGTGAAATCCTGTGCCGCGGCGAGACCGTGATGGCCGGCTATTGGCAAAACGAGGAGGCGAGCGCGGCGGCGCTGCGCGAGGGCTTCCTGCATACCGGCGATGTCGGCACGGTCGATGCCGACGGCTATCTGTTCCTGAAGGATCGCTCCAAGGATCTCATCATTTCCGGCGGCTCCAACATCTATCCGCGCGAGGTGGAAGAGGTGTTGTTGCGCCATCCCGGCGTGCGCGAGGTTTCGGTGATCGGCCGCTCCGATCGCGAATGGGGCGAGGTGGTGGTGGCCTATGTGGTGGGCGAGGCCGACCGCGCCGATCTCGATACGCTTTGCCTGAATGCGATTGCGCGTTTCAAGCGCCCGCGCGATTACGTGTTCGTGGATGCGTTGCCGAAGAACAATTACGGCAAGGTGCTGAAGACGGAACTGCGCGGCTGGGATGCCGCGAGCGGACACGCCGGCACCGCCACCGCTGCAGGTCCGGGCCAGCGGGTCGGCGTCGGGCATGGCTCGCTCACGGACCCCGCCGCAGCCGCGGACGAAACCGGGGAGGGGGTTCCGCGCGACTGAGCGGACACCGATCCGTCTCTTCCATCGTTTCCGCCCGCCCCCTAGATGTAGACCGATGACCAGTCCGCCGCTCGCCCCCGACAAGCCCTGCCCGATCTGCGGCAAGCCCTCGCTCGACGCTTTCCGGCCGTTCTGCTCGCGCCGCTGCGGCGACGTCGACCTGAACCGGTGGCTGAGCGGCGTCTACGCGATCCCGGTTCGCGAGACTGACGACGATCCGGACCGGCCGCGCTATCGCGACGGCGAGGCGGAGCAGTGAGTCCGAGGTTTCTCCTTCTGCCGCCGGAGCGGGCGGCTTCACCCGCTCGCGATGCTGGACAGGGCCGGACCCGGCCTCTATAACGCGGCGCTCTGACCAAGGCCCCCCGTTCGGGGGAGATGGGTAGATGTTAGGTCTGTTGTTATTTCATTCTTGTTAATATCGTATTGTGTGTTGTTCTTTTGTTG
>CAZXJZ010000419.1:0-3044 GCA_964641065.1 uncultured Hyphomicrobiales bacterium
GGAATCCAAGAACCAGGCCGAAGCCGATTACCGCTATCAGCTCACCCGCGTCCGCGAGAATGGCGAGAGCATCGCGCTGCTTGGCGGCGAAGGCGAAGAACGCGCCGGCCTGGACCGCGCATTGGTCACCGTGCTGCGGCGCTGGCGCGCGCTATGCGGCCAGCATATGCGCACCACGATCGTCTCGCAGGGATCCGGAATCATCGCGCCGGTGCTGCCGATCATCCTGTGCGCGCCGAAATTTCTCGATGGCACCATGTCGCTCGGCGAGGTGATGCAGGCCGCATCCGCCTTCACGATCGTGCAGGCGGCCTTTAACTGGCTGGTCGACAACTATCCGCGTCTGGCGGAATGGAGTGCGGGGGCACGCCGCGTCTCCTCGCTGATGGTCTCCCTGGACGCGCTGGAGCGTGCCGAAACCGGCGAAGGCCTCAACCGCATCAAGCGCGGCGAGACCACCGAGGCGGCGCTGCGGCTGAAGGATTTCAGCGTCTCGCTCGACAGCGGCAAGGCGGTGGTGGACGACACCGATGTCGTCATCAAGAAGGGCGAACGCGTGCTGATCGCAGGCTCGTCGGGCAGCGGCAAGAGTACGCTGGTGCGCGCCATATCCGGACTCTGGCCTTGGGGCGGCGGCGAAGTCGATGTGCAGAAGGACGCGCGGCTGTTCCTGCTGCCGCAACGTCCCTATGTCCCGACCGGAACGCTGCGCCGCGCGGTGGCCTACCCGGGCGCCGCGGAGGATTGGGATATCGAGACCATCGCCCAGGCGCTGGACCGCGTCGGCCTCGGCCATCTCAGGGACCGCATCGAGGACGATCAGCCCTGGGACCAGACCCTGTCGGGCGGTGAAAAGCAGCGGTTGACCATCGCCCGCGTGCTGCTGCACCGGCCCGACATCATCGTGCTCGACGAGGCCACGGCGGCTCTCGATCCGAAGAGCCAGGACGACCTGATGAAAATCCTGTCCGAAGAGATGGAAGGCCTGACCATCCTGAGCGTCGGCCATCGCCCCGAACTCGAACGCTTCCATTCCCGGAAGCTGACGCTGGAACGCAAGCGAGGCGGCGCCAAGCTGGTCAGCGACATTCTGCTGGTGCGTCCGCCCGGACAGCCACGGCTGATCCAGCGGCTGCTGAAGCGTGGCGGTCCGGCTGACAGAGCGGCGTGAGATCGTCGCAAGCGAGCATCGCGGCGAGCCCGGCGCACGGCCGGTATCAGGCGGCGAGGATCGACACTTCTAGGAGCATGAAAAGTACCGCGCAATCGGCGATAGGACTATTTTCATGTGAAACACCGGCGCGGAAAGGCCGATTTTATAAGCTCATCCGCAATCGCTCCGCAACGCGCGGTTCGGCTATCACCCCGCCGCTCATCGGCTTCGGCGCCCCCGTCGTCGTCGGAAACGTGATCGGCAATCCTCTCAAGGAGCGCACCGCCATGTAGGCGAAGGCCTGCGCCTCGATCGCATCGCCATTCCAGCCGGCATCGTTCGCGGTTTCGACATGGGCGGGCGCCAGCCGCTCGCCGAGCATGCGCATCAAGGTCGCGTTGCTGGCGCCGCCGCCGCAGACGATCCAGCTCCTTGGAGTCTCCGGCAGATGCGCAACGATGGTCGCGACCGAAGCCGCCGTGATCGCCGCCAGCGTCGCCGCGCCATCCTCGAGGCTCTTGTCCGCCAGTTGCGCACGGTCGGCCACCCATTCGCGGAAGGCGTTGCGGTCGAGCGACTTCGGCGGCTTCAGCGCAAAGAAGGAATGATTCAGCACACGCGCGACCGCCGCCTCATCCACCCGACCGCGTGCCGCTGCGCCGCCATTCTCGTCGCGGGCACAGCCGTTGCGCGCGCGCATGAAGTCGTCGATGAGCGCATTGCCCGGCCCGGTATCGCAGGCATAGGGGTCCGGCACACCGTTGATGTAGGTGACATTGGCGACGCCGCCGATATTCAGCACCGCGATCGGATGCGGCCGGTCGAGCGTGGCGGCCAGCGCGCGATGATAGACCGGCACCAGCGGCGCGCCCTCCCCTCCGGCTTTGACATCGGCGGCGCGCAAATCGTAGACCACGCGAATGCCGGTCTCGTCGGCCAGCGCCTGGCCGTCGCCGATCTGGATCGTCAGCCTGTCGTCGGGCCGGTGCAGCACGGTCTGGCCATGGAAGCCGATCGCGTCGACCCTGGCGGGATCGATGCCGTTGGCATCGAGAAATGCGCGAACGGCGGCCGCATGCAGCGCCGTGATCATGCGCTCAGCCTCGCCGACCGCGCCCGGTCGCGCGCAGCGATCGGTCAGGCCGCGCGCCTCGTCCAGCGCCCGCCGCAACAATGCAACCTCGTCCTCGCGATAGGCATGCAGTGCCGTTGGGCCGAACCGGGATATGGTCTCGCCGTCGGTTTCGAGCGCCGCGACGTCGATCCCGTCCATCGACGTGCCGCTCATCAGCCCGATCGCCCGATAGGTCCGCACGTCCGCCGCCCCGTTTCAATCCCCTGCCGGACCTGATACACCACGTCCGCGCCGCGGGCGAATACGGTCTTACCATGAGCCAATTCAAATCGGACTTTCTACGCGTTCTGTCGGAGCGCGGCTTCATCCATCAGGTGTCGGAACCCGACCAGCTCGATGCGCTGGCCGCCTCGCAGCCGATAACCGCCTATATCGGTTACGACTGCACCGCGCCGTCGCTGCATGTCGGCCATTTGCTGCCGACCATGATGCTGTACTGGATGCAGCAGACCGGCCACCGGCCGATCGCGCTGATGGGCGGCGGCACCACCCGCGTCGGCGATCCCTCCGGCAAGGACGAGAGCCGCAAGATCCTGACCGAGGAGCTGATCAACGAGAACCTGCGCAGCATTCGCGCCACCTTCTCGAAATTCCTCACCTTCGGCGACGGCCTCTCCAGCGCCATCATGGCGAACAATGCCGACTGGCTGAACACCCTCAACTACATCGATTTCCTGCGCGACGTCGGCAAGCATTTCTCTATCAACCGGATGCTGTCTTTCGATTCGGTGAAGCTGCGCCTTGAACGCCAGCAGG
>CAZXJZ010000420.1:0-3042 GCA_964641065.1 uncultured Hyphomicrobiales bacterium
CGCACCCATGGTGGCCATGCAACGGCCATGCACCAGGCGCTGCTCGCCGGAATTCAGACGCAGGATCACGTATTCGCCGTCACGGCCGACGATCTGCGCATAGGAGCCGGCCGAACGGGCGATCTGTCCGCCCTTCCCGATCTTCAGCTCGATATTGTGCACGATGGTGCCGACCGGAATATTGCCGGCGGGCATCGCATTGCCCGGCTTCACGTCGACATGCTCGCCGGCGACGACCGTATCGCCGACCGCCAGACGCTGCGGCGCCAGGATGTAGGCGAGTTCGCCGTCCTCGTACTTCACCAGCGCAATAAAAGCAGTGCGGTTCGGATCGTATTCCAGCCGCTCGACCTTCGCCGGCGCATCGAACTTGCGACGCTTGAAATCGACGATCCGGAACGACTTCTTGTGACCGCCGCCACGGAAACGCGTGGTGATACGGCCGTTATTGTTGCGGCCGCCGGTGCCCGGCTTGCCTTCGGTCAGCGACTTGACCGGCGCACCCTTGTAGAGCGCGGAGCGATCAACCAGCACCAACTGGCGCTGGCCCGGCGTGGTCGGCTTGTATTTCTTCAGTGCCATAGCGCGTTCCTTGCCGAATTCCTCAGAGGCCCGTCGTCACGTCGATGCGGTGACCTTCTTCCAGGGTCACGACCGCGCGCTTGGTATTCGACTGGGTTCCGATCACGCCCTTGAACGCCTTCACCTTGCCCTTGCGGACAATCGTGTTGACGCCCTTGACCTTCACATCGAACAGCTTCTCGACCGCGTCCTTGATCTGCGGCTTGGTCGCGTTGATGCGCACCTTGAACACGACCTTGTTGAACTCGGACGCGTTGGTGGACTTTTCGGTGATCACCGGCGACAGGATCACGTCGTAATGCCGCGGGTCTTTCGTGCTCATTTGAAACGAGCCTCCAGCGCATCGAGAGCGGCCTTGGTCAGCACGAGCTTTCCGTGGCGCAGAATGTCGTAGACGTTGATGCCGGCGATCGGCAGCACGTCCACATGCGGAATGTTGCGGGCGGCGTTGCGGAAATTCGTATCGATTTCCGCCCCGTCGATGATCAGCGCATTCTTGATGTCGAGCTTGGCGAAACGCTCGGTCAGGAGCTTGGTCTTGCCTTCCTGAAGCTTCGCCTCGTTCAGCACCACGATGCCGCCGTCCTTGGCCTTGGCCGACAAGGCGTGACGCAGCGCCAGGGACCGCACCTTCTTCGGCAGGCCGATCTCGTGGCTGCGAACAACCGGACCGAACGACCGGCCGCCGCCGCGGAACAGGTTCACCCGATGCGAACCGTGCCGCGCGCCGCCGGTGCCCTTCTGGGCGGCAAGCTTCTTGCCGGTACGGGCGATATCCGCGCGGTTCTTCACCGCATGGGTGCCGGCACGGCGCTTGGCAAGCTGCCACACCACGCAACGATGGATGAGATCGGGACGCGGCTGCAGGCCGAAAATGTCCTTGTTCAGCGTGACGTTGCCGGCTTCGCCGCCGTCAAGCGAGAGCATCTTGAGTTCCATTATGCGCCCTCTTTCGTCTCGGCTTCGGGAGCGGGCTCAGCCGCGCTCTCAGCCGGCTTGCCGGCAGCACCATTGGATGCGCCAGCCTCGCGGAACTTGCCCGGCTGCGGCACGTCCTTCGGAAGCGCCTTCTTCACAGCGTCACGCACCGTGATCCAGCCGCCCTTGTGACCGGGGACTGCGCCCTCGATCAGGATGAGACCGCGCTCGATATCGGTCTGCACCACCTTGAGATTGAGTGTGGTGACGCGCTCGACACCGAGATGACCCGGCATCTTCTTGTTCTTGAAGGTCTTGCCCGGGTCCTGGCGGCCGCCGGTCGAACCGATCGAACGGTGCGAGATCGACACGCCGTGGGTCGCGCGGAGACCGCCGAAATTCCAGCGCTTCATGCCGCCGGCAAAGCCCTTGCCGATGGTGGTGCCGGTGACGTCGACGAACTGGCCGACGACGAAATGATCAGCGGTGATTTCCGCACCGACCGGGATCATGCCGTCGTCGCTGACGCGGAATTCCACGATCGTGTGCTTCGGCTCGACCTTGGCGACGGCAAAATTGCCGCGCTCGGCCTTCGACACGTTCTTGACCTTGCGGCTGCCGGCGCCGAGTTGCAGCGCGACATAGCCGTTCTTGTCCTTGGTGCGATGACCAATGACCTGGCAGCCCGCGAGTTTCAGCACCGTCACCGGCACATGTTCGCCGGCCTCGGTGAAGACCCGTGTCATTCCGACTTTCTGTGCGACCACTCCGGTGCGCATGGCTTTGCTTCCTTACGTCCAGCGGCTCAGAGCTTGATCTCGACATCGACGCCGGCGGCGAGGTCGAGCTTCATCAGCGCGTCCACCGTCTGGGGCGTCGGATCGACGATATCGAGGAGGCGCTTGTGGGTGCGCATCTCGAACTGTTCACGGCTCTTCTTGTCGATATGGGGCGAGCGGTTCACCGTGAACTTCTCGATCTTGGTCGGCAGCGGAATCGGTCCACGCACCTGCGCACCCGTGCGCTTGGCAGTGTTGACGATCTCGCGCGTCGACGCATCGAGGATTCGATGATCGAAAGCCTTGAGCCGGATCCGGATATTCTGGCCGTTCATTGTCAGTCTTTCTTGATCGCAACCGCGACTGGTGAACGCGAACAGTGAGAGCGGGTAGCGACAGGTTGTCCGCGCTACCCGCTATGTCTCTGTTCGCTTACTCGATGATGCTCACGACGACGCCGGCGCCGACGGTGCGGCCACCCTCGCGGATGGCGAAACGCAGCTTCTCTTCCATGGCGATCGGAACGATCAGGTGAACTTCCATGTTCACGGTGTCGCCCGGGATCACCATTTCGGTGCCTTCCGGCAGATGCACGATGCCGGTCACGTCGGTCGTCCGGAAATAGAATTGCGGACGATAGTTGGTCATGAACGGCGTGTGGCGGCCACCCTCGTCCTTGGTGAGAATGTAGGCCTCGGCCTTGAACTTGGTGTGCGGCTTCACCGAACCCGGCTTGCAGAGCACCTGACCGCGCTCGACTCCC
>CAZXJZ010000421.1:0-3016 GCA_964641065.1 uncultured Hyphomicrobiales bacterium
TGGTCGGGTCGAGCGTGCACATCTCGGCGCCCGCCTCCATGCCCTTCAGCCGCTCCTCCCAGATGATTTCCGGATAGCCGTTCGGACCGGTGCGCACCATGTCGCCGTTAATGCCGCCGCCGGTCGAGTTATTGATGATGATGTCGCATTTCTCGCGAATCAGGCCGTTGATCTCGCGGTAGATGTCCGGATTGCAGGTGGCGAGATCGTCCGGCCGGCGCGCATGGACCGCAACGAGACTTGCACCCGCATTGTAGCAGCGGAACACGTCGTCCGCGATTTCCTTCGGCTGTGTCGGGAGATTCGGGTTCTGCGCCTTCGACGCCATGCCGCCGGTCGGCGCGATGGTGACAATGACCTTCCCAGTCGTGTTCATTCTGCTATCTCCTTGTGTAAGCGTTTCATTTGACCGCAGCACGGTCGCGATAGCTTTCCCGCAACACCTTGCGCAGCACCTTGCCGGCCGCATTCTTCGGCAGGCTGTCGGTCACGAAGATCTGCTTCGGGCATTTGTAGCCGGCGATCTTTTGCCTGACGCGCAGCAGCAGCGCATCGGGGTCGAGCGCGCCGCGCGGCACCACCGCCGCAACAACCTTCTGCACCCAGCGCGCGTCCGGCAGATCGAACACCGCGACCTCGAGAACATCGGCATCCTGCAGCATGATGTCCTCGACCTCGCGCGGATAGACATTCTCGCCACCGGTCACGATCATGTCGCTCTTGCGATCGAGAATGTAGAGGTAACCCTCATCGTCGATGCGGCCGAGATCGCCCGTGCGCAGCCAACCGTCCTCGATCGTTGCAGCGGTCGCATCGGCGTTGCGCCAATAACGCGCCATGGTCATCGGGCTGGTCACCATGATCTCGCCGAAGGTGTCGTCCTCGGAATTGCCGGGCGGCGCGATCCTCACCCCCACGTTGGCAAGCGGCCGGCCGCAGGAGAGCAGCAGACCGTCCCGCCCGCCGCGGGCCCTGCGATGATCTTCGGGCGTCAGGCGTGTCACCATGCCGCCTTCAGTCGAGCCATACCCCTGCGCGAAGTCGCAGGCGAAAGTGGCGGTCGCACGCTTCAGTGTTTCAGTCGGCATCGATGACGCCGCGTAGTACATGAAGCGCAAATCGGAGAGATCGAATTCGCCGATATTCGGCTGCTCCAGCAGCGCGTGGATCATGGTCGGGACCAGATGCGTGTTGGTGACACGGTGCTGTGCCATCAACGCGAGCACGCCTTGCGGGTCGAATTGCGGCATGATCACCGTTGTGCATCCCGCCGCGAAGCTCGGAAACAAATGGTACCACATGCCACCGACATGAAAGAACGGCATCGGCGCCAGCGTCACGTCCGCAGCTGTCAGCTGGAGCATCTCCGTAATTGCGCTCGCGCAATTGAGTAGAAGGCCGCGATGCGTGAGCTCCGCCCCCTTCGGAGCGCCGGTCGTGCCGCTGGTGTAGAGCAGACAGGCGGTGGCATCCGGCGATACCGCCACGCCGGATGGCTGCGGCGAACCTGACGCCACCAGATCCTCGTAGCGTTCGTAACCGGCCGCCGCTTCATCGAGCGCGAGAAAGCAATGCACGAACGGCAGGGCGGCGCGCAGTTCGTCGACCACCGGCAGGAACGCGGGATCGATAATCAATGCGGCCGGCTCGGCATTCTCGAGCACAAGCTGCAATTCGCGCGGCGCCAGCCGCCAGTTCAGCGGCAGCGCGATCAGGCCGGCCGCGGATACGCCATAGGCCTCGATATATTCGATGCGGTTGCGCGAGAGGATGCCGACGCGGTCGCCAGGCTTCAGCCCTCGTGCCAGCAGCGCGTTGCCGAGCCGGGTCGCGCGGTCACAGACCTCTGCGAACGAGCGCGAGCGGCCGTTGGGCATGATAAAGGCCGGCTTGTCGCCGTGCAGCGCTGCATTGCGCCGGTACACATCGCCGATAACGCTCAATGCGGGGTGTGTCACCGCGCCTCCCGATCCGGCGCGGGTTTCACCCCGCGTCCATACCGCCTAGTATGGACTTTTACCCCGTCATTTGTCAATTTGGACGGGCGTTCAAAATCCGGAGTTAAGACATGCGGATCGTGATCCTGGGTGCGGGCCCCGCGGGGCTCTATCTGTCGCTGCTGCTGAAGCGCAGCGGCCTCGACCTATCGCTCCAGGTGGTCGAGCAAAACGCGCCGGATTCCACCTTCGGTTTCGGCGTCGTCTTTTCCGAGGATGCGCTCGAATTTCTCAAGCAGGACGATCCGGCGATCTTTAACGCGATCACGCCGGAACTCGAGCGCTGGAGCGGTATTGCGATCTACCACCGCGGCAAGCGCGTCATGCTGGACGGGATCGGCTTCACCGCGATCGGGCGGCTGCATCTCCTGCAGCTTTTGCAGAAGCAGGTGCGCGACGAGGGAATCGCCGTTACCTTCAATCATCCGGTCACGGATCTTGCCGAATTCGCCGATGCCGACATCATCGTGGGTGCGGACGGCGTCACCTCGCTGGTGCGCCGCTCCGACGAAGCGGCCTTCGGCGCCAGCCTGTCCTATCTCACCAATCGATTTGCCTGGTTCGGCACCAGCAAGGTGTTCGGCACCCTGAGCCAGACCTTCATCGAGACTCCGCACGGGCCCGTCAACGCCCATCACTATCGCTATTCGCCGACCATGAGCACGTTCCTGGTCGAGTGCGATGCGGCGACCTGGACCGCTTACGGCTTCGAGCACAAGAGCATCGAGGAATCGCAGGCGATCTGCGAGAAGGTCTTTGCCGACACGCTCGACGGTCACAAGCTGATCTCCAACAAGTCGGTGTGGCGCAACTTCCCCTGGCTCTGGAACGAGCGCTGGTGGCACCGCAACATGGTGCTGATCGGCGATGCCTTGCACACCGCGCACTTCTCCATCGGCTCCGGAACGCGGCTAGCGATCGAGGACGCGATCGCACTGACCAAGGCGCTGGAGGCGGAAGCGGCAATTCCGGATGCGCTGGCGCGCTACGAACGCGAGCGCAAGCCTATCGTGAAGAAG
>CAZXJZ010000422.1:0-2998 GCA_964641065.1 uncultured Hyphomicrobiales bacterium
CTCTCCATTAAGGGGAGAGGGAGAAGGAGAATGCCGCACGCGACGATGACCCAGTTCCTCCACACCCAATCCGATCTCGCTCTGGCGCTCGCACAGCTTGTGCGGGCCGATCCGCGCCTTGTGCCCGTCCTGGAGAAAGCCGGCGAACCTGCGCTCCGGCGCGGCGAGCCCGGTTTTCCCGGCATCGCCCGGATCATCTGCGGCCAGCAATTGTCGACCGCCAGCGCCGGCGCGATCTGGGGCCGACTGCAGGCGGCCTTCGATCCCTTCCATCACGATTCGCTCCGCCGCGCGCGCGCCGACCGGCTCGGCCGGCTCGGCCTGTCCGCAGCCAAGATCAAATCGATCAAGGCAATCGCGAATGCACTCGCGAAGGGCGAACTCGATCTCGACCATATCGGACAGAGCGACGCCGATACCGCCCATGCCGCCTTGATCGAAATGCACGGCATCGGTCCCTGGACCGCCGACATCTATCTGCTGTTCTGCCTCGGCCATGCCGATGCGTGGCCGGCCGGCGATCTCGCCTTGCAGGAATCAGCGCGTATCGCGCTCGGTTTGGAGGCCCGGCCCAGCGCCAAGGAACTGACGGCGATCGCCGACGCATGGCGGCCCTGGCGCGGCGTGGCGGCGCACCTGCTCTGGGGCTATTATCATGTGGTGAAGCGGCGCGAGGGCGTTGCGGTCGACACAAAACCGAAGCCATCGGGCACGAAACCGGCGGCAGCCAAAGCCACAAGGAAAGCGAAGCAGAATGGCCGAACCCAACGTCCCGGTGCTGTCGGGACCAAGCCTCGAACCAAAAAGCGGTAAGGCCAAACGGCTTGTCGTGTTTCTTCACGGCTATGGCGCCGACGGCAACGACCTGATCGATATCGGCCGCGCCTGGCAGCCGATCCTGCCGGACACCGCCTTCGTGTCGCCGCACGCGCCTGAGCCCTGCGGCCAGGCACCGGTCGGACGGCAATGGTTCGGCCTGACCTTTCGCGATCAGGACGAGCGCTGGGTGGGAGTGAATCAGGCGGCGCCGGCCCTGCAGGCCTATCTCGATGCAGAATTGCAGCGGCGGCAATTGCCGCCCTCGGCGCTGGCGTTGGTCGGCTTCAGCCAAGGCACCATGATGTCGCTGCATGCCGGACTGCGCCGGCCGGTCGCGCCGGCGGCCATCGTCGGCTATTCCGGGATGTTCATCATGCCGGGCGACGGTCCGCCCGAGACCGTCGAGGGTGAGATTGCCGCCCGCCCGCCGATCCTCCTGATCCACGGCGACCAGGACGAACTGATCCCGGTTCAGGCGCTATTCCATGCCTCGTCGTCACTGTCCGCGCTGGATGTGCCGGTGGAATGGCACATTTCGAAGGGCGTCGGCCACGGAATCGACCAGGAAGGGCTACGCCATGGCGGCGAGTTCCTGGCGCGCCGATTCGGGCTGTGAGGGGCCTTTCTTCCCCGCCGCCGCCCGGCGCCGGGGAGGAAACAACGCAGCCGCGGTAAGCCTTAGTCGCACCTTCACATTCCCGTCACGCTCCCCTATACATTAGGGGCTATTCCGGTGCTTGAAAGGAGCGCCATCGCTTGAACGTGCACGTCTCGCCCGCGGGATTTCCGGCACTGGTTCTGAACGCCGATTTCCGGCCGCTGAGTTATTACCCGCTGTCGCTGTGGTCCTGGCAGGACGCGATCAAGGCGGTGTTTCTCGAACGCGTGAACATCGTTGCGAATTACGACCGCGCGGTGCGCTCGCCAAGTTTCGAGATGAAAATTCCGAGCGTCGTCTCGCTCAAGACGTTCGTCAAACCCTCAACGCATCCGGCCTTCACACGCTTCAACGTGTTCCTGCGCGACAGGTTCGCCTGCCAGTATTGCGGCGCCGCCGACGACCTGACATTCGATCATCTGATCCCGCGCTCGCGCGGCGGTCTCACCACCTGGGACAACGTGGTGGCCGCCTGCTCGCCCTGCAATCTGCGCAAGGGCAGCAAGACCATGGCGGAAGCGAGCATGCATCCGGCGCAATTGCCGTTCCAGCCGACGGTGCAGCATCTGCATCGCAACGGACGGCTGTTTCCGCCGAACTACCTGCACGAAAGCTGGATGGATTATCTCTACTGGGACACCGAACTGGAGCCGTGACGCGCTTGTTCAACTGCGTCCGTTTTCTTGTTCGGGTCTAAGACGCGTCTAGCCGACACTCAGCTCAGCTTCTCTTTCGGCGGCAGCGTCAGCCACACGCGCCACGCGCCCCAGCCTGCAATCAGCGCCAGCACCAGCGAGATGATCGCGTTGTAGCCCGCGAGCGAAATGCCGAGGAAGCTCCACGGAATTTCGTCGCAGCGCACCACCCTGATGCTTTTCAGCTTGTCGAGCAGACCGCCCGCGGTGCCGAGATCGGTCAGCCCCCCACCGGAGCAATCGCGCGGGCCTTCCCAGAATTTCCACTCCACCCCGGCGTGATAGGCGCCGAGACCGGCGTTCCACAGCATGCCGAGCGCGATCACCGCCAGCGCCGCGAACAGCACCTTGCGGGACGCGCCGACAGACGATCCGAGCAGCACCATCAGCGCCAGCGGAATCGAGAAATAATAAGCGTAGCGCTGTTCGAGGCAGAGCGGACAGGGCGGCAGTTCCATAACAATCTGGAAGAACCAGGCGCCCAGAATGGTCGCCAGCCCCAGAATCGCCACCGCGCCCGCGGCGAGCTGCACCGGCTCGTTGCGCTTCATGTGGTCGAAGGTGGCGGCAAGGTCGTTCATGGCATGGCCCGGTAGCGCTTCGATCGGTCCCGCATTCACGGGAAAGCAGGCGGTCCGTCAAGACACAGGGCCGCGAGCGAGGCGCACCGGCCCCAACGCTGCGCCGGGCCGGCGGAAAGTCCGGATTGCAAATCCGCTTGATCGCCCGGGTCGATCCCCTTATGTCTGCCGCCGGGCGAGTTTACGCTTGCCCCGCGCCCGAAAAGCGTCTTGTCGCGGCGTTGCCCCTGTGGCGGAACTGGTAG
>CAZXJZ010000423.1:0-2992 GCA_964641065.1 uncultured Hyphomicrobiales bacterium
CCCTGAAAGGGGGAGGGTTGGGGGGGCATCCAGCAAGTGTGACCACCACCCGACTGCCGAAGCCTCGCTTCGACAATCGACTTCCCCCCAATTGAAGAAGGAAACCAAACCCTCGCACATTTGCAACGCCTTTGCTGCCACGCCTTTGCCGCCTAAAGCGCCCGCATCCGCTGGATCGCCCAATAGGTAAATGCGCCGGCGCAGGCGGCGATCGCCAACGCGTACCAGGTGCCGCCCGGCGTTTCCAGAAACGGCAGGTCCTTCGTATTCATGCCGAAGAAGCCGGTGACCAGCGTGGGCGGCAGGATGCCGGCGGTGAGGATCGAGAGCGTCAGCAGACGGCGGTTGGTCAGTTCGGCCATGCGGCCCGCCAGTTCTTCCTGCAACAGGCGCGCGCGATCGTGGATCGCGGCGACCGAGTGATCGAAATCGTCGATCTTCTGCGCCAGCGACTGGACCGGTGCGGCCAGCTCCGGCAGCGGACCGGCCACCCGCAGTTCGAGCCGGTGAAACAGTCCGCGCATCTGCGAGAGTTGGCGATGCATGCGCACGGACTGGCTGCGTGCGCGTGCGATCACCTGGGATTCGTCGCCCCGCGGGCTGTGCGCCACCCGTTCCTCGACCAGATCGAGATCGTCGCCGATGCGTTCGGCAAACTGGCCGATCACATGCGCGAAGTGATCGATGATTCCGTCCAGGACTTCGATCGGGGCTGTATAAAGTGTGCCGGCCGCAATCGAGCGGCGGACATTTTCCACGGAGCGCAGCGGGATGCGCCGCATGGTGACCAGCAGCCGGTCGGTCATGGCGAAGCGCAGCCGCGTCAAATCCTCGGTCGGATTGTCGAATTCGAGATGCAGCTCGGGGATCACGCCGACGATCTCGCGGCCATAGACCTCGACGCGCTGATGATCCTCATCGCCCAGCATGATCTCGCGGGCGATGTCGCTCAACGGCGCGTGCAGTTCGACCCACTTGCGGCAGCGGATGTCGGCGCGCGACAGATGAACCCAGACGAAGCCCTGCGTGCTGCCGAGCGCGGTCTCGACCTGATCGGGTAGCAGCGCACGGGCATGGCCTTCGGCATCGAAAGCGAAGGCGGAAATCATGCCGGCAGCAGGTGTGCTGTCGACCGGCGGTTCTGGCCGATTCATCGCGACGGGATCCCGGTCTGCGGGGTGTGCGCGACGAGCTAGGTTTAGTGGATGACAGTTTTACGACAGGGCCATCCGCTCAGGAGCGCTGCCGCTTCCATTCCTTTTCCGACGGCTTGGTGCCGGCCCGGTGAAGGGTCTTGATGCGGAGCGGACTCTGACCGGATTTTTCCGCGATCTCCCGGTCCTGCTGTTCGATGATGACGCGGGCGGGCTCATCGCCTTCCAGGCCTCCCAGCGCTTCGCCCGGAACGCGGCGGTTGGACCGCTGGCTGCCGTCTTCGTAGATCACGTCGAACAGGACGAATTCGGTCCGTTTGGTCGGTTTGCGCGCCATTGTTGTTCTCCTTGTTGGTTCGCCGGAGGACGTCTGCACCCCGAAACACGGCGGACGCGCGGGCGGCGGCGCATGCAGGTCGGAATGTGTCAGGTGGTCCGAGGCGGCGGACGCGTGACTCGGTTCCCGCCTTATATGCGCAATCGTCCGGCGGCCCGCAACCCGCAGGCCATGCACGCTGCTCGCTTGGGCCATGCGGCAGCCGGACGGGGTATGTGCACGTAAAAGTTGTAAACGGAGATTGTGCCCGGTATTCAGCCCCTATCGCCGGTCAGCGCTTGTTGATGCTCTCCCAGGTGCCGTCGGCGCGAATGGCGGCAATGCCCTTGTCGAGTTTTGCGATCAGATCGGCGGACTGGCCCTTGCGGACCGCGACCGCGAGCGGCAATTCGAGGAACAGTTTCTCCGGCAAAGTGACCTTGCCGGCGTGAAGCGTTGACGCGAGCCTGCGCCCGACCTGGAAGTTCAGCGCGGCGGCATCGGCCTCGCCCGACAGCAATTGCGCGAAGCTTTCGTCGTAGTCGGCATTGACCACCAGCTTCACCTCGGGCGCGGTCTTGCCGATGAAGCCGGCCAGCGGACCCGTTTTCGGCGTCACCACGGTCTTGCCCGCGAGCGCCTTCAATCCATCCGGCGTCGGCTGCGGTGCGCGCACGAACAGCGCGCCGCCGGTGATCACCAGCGGGGCCGAGAAGTCGAACACCTGCCGCCGCTCCGGATTGATCGCCAGCGGAAACACCGCATCGGCGCGGCCGTCTTCGAGTGTCTTCTGAATTTCCGCGAACGGGACCGGCACATAGGCGATCGTCAGGCCGGCGCGCTGCGCCGCAGCGTTCAGGATATCGACCGCGAGGCCTGCGGACATGCCGTCCTTCACTTCCGCAAAAGGCGGGAAACGCTGGTCATGCGCGACGCGGATGGTCTCAGCCTGTGCGCCGGCTATCGATGACAGCGACAACAGGACGGTGGCGGCCAGATGAATGATGCGCATGATGCCCCTCGTGATAAGGCCCACACGCTAGCATGCACAGGCCGCGCGAAGATATGCGCGGCGCGCAACCTACTCCGCCGCGGCGAGGCCCGGGGAATCGATGAAGCCGCCAGACTGGCGGCGCCACAATGCCGCGTAGTGTCCGTCGGCTTGCAGCAATTCGTCATGCGTGCCCTGTTCAACGATACGGCCCTTGTCGAGAACGACAAGACGATCCATGCGCGCGATAGTCGACAAGCGGTGTGCGATCGCGATCACCGTCTTGTTCTTCATCAGTTCATCGAGGCTCGACTGGATCGCGGCTTCGACTTCGGAATCCAGCGCGGATGTCGCCTCGTCGAGCACCAGGATGGGCGCGTTCTTCAGGATGACGCGGGCGATGGCGATGCGCTGGCGCTGTCCACCGGACAGCTTGACGCCGCGCTCGCCGACCTGCGCGTCATAGCCGTGGCGGTGCCGCCAGTCTTCCAGGCCGAGAATGAAGTCATGCGCCTGGGCAAGCTTCGCCGC
>CAZXJZ010000424.1:0-2964 GCA_964641065.1 uncultured Hyphomicrobiales bacterium
TCCTCGAACGGGGAACCGGGCGGAACCTGCGGCGACTGTCCGGGCCCCTCATCCTGTCCGGGGCGCTCCGACCGGCGCGAGCCCGGCCGGTTGGCGGCCTCCACCCGCTGCGAGGTCGAGATGTTGACCACCGCGTCGATGACGGTTTCCGCCACATCGGCAATCTTGTCGGGCCCGCGCTGCGCCAGCGCCTGGCCCGGCAGCGCCGGCATCATCAGCATCGCGGCCGCCAAAGCGGCCAGGGCCGGTCGGCGAAACCCCTTTGAATACAGGGCGAAAGAAGCCGTCATGTCTGCGAATTCTCCTGCAAGACGTGCATCAACACTGCCCCCGGCATGGAATTGAAGCAAGAACAATACCCAGCAGCAAACGGGGACGTGATTGCGGCGAAACTGCGCCGCAATCCGCAAAGCGGCAGCCAAAAGCCACCGCCATGCGGATAAACACCGCTCAGCCGCGAATAAGCCAGATCACGACGATTCCGATCAGGGCGCTGGCGATTCCGACCCCGCGCAGGATGCTGTCGGGCGTCTCGAGCACGTTTGCCATCGCCTGTTTCGCGGCGCCCGGAAACGCCGCAAACAACAAGCCCTCAAGCGCGAGCACGAGCCCGATCGCGACGATGAAGTCCCACATCCCCCGCTTCTATCGATCGTGATGCGGTTACCTCGCGGCGGTCGGCGATCCGAGCTGTTGTGACGGCTGCTGCGGCGGAGAGGCCGCCGAGCGTCCGCTCGGATCCACGAAATAGCGGAAGAATTCGGAATCCGGCTTCAGCACCATGCGGGTGTCGTTGTTGCCCAGACCCTGCTCGTAGGCCTGCATCGAGCGGTAGAAGGCGAAGAAGTCCGGGTCCTTGCCGTAGGATTCCGCGAAGATGCGGTTACGCGTGGCATCGCCTTCACCGCGGATCTGTTCGCCCTTGGCATTGGCCTCTGCCAGCAGCACGGTGACGTCGCGGTCGGCACGTGAGCGGATTTCCTGCGCACGCTGCGAGCCCTGGGCGCGGAATTCGGCCGCTTCGCGCTGACGTTCGGTCTGCATTCGCTGATAGACCGCCTGGCTGTTCTGCTCCGGCAGGTCGGCGCGGCGGATGCGGACGTCGATCACGTTGATGCCGTAACGCTGGGTTTCGCGATCGAGTTGTTCGCGGATCCGGGTCATCAGCTTGTCGCGATCGTCGCGAACCACGTCCTGGAACGAGGATTCGCCGAGCACGCGGCGCAGCGACGAGTTCAGGAGCGTGGCGAGCTGCGAATTCGCGGCCGGGACCGTCCCGATCGCCTGGTAGAAGCGCAGCGGCTCGACGATCTTGTAGCGCGCGAAGGCATCGACCACGAGCCGCTTCTGGTCGGCGGCAATGATTTCCTGTGCCGGGTTTTCGAGGTCGAGGATCCGCTTGTCGATATAGACGACGCTGTCGATGAACGGCGCCTTGAAATGCAGTCCGGCCTGCGACACCACGCGCTGCGGCTCACCGAGCCGGATCACGATCGCCTGACGCGTCTCCGGAACGGTGAAGACCGAGCTGTAGCCAATGAAGGCCGCAGCCAAAACCAGGACCAGCAACACGCCGCCTGCGATACCGAGTTTCATGTCAGGCTCCTTTAGCGGCGTTGCGCTTGCGGCTGCTGCGCTTGCGGCTGCTGCGGCTGCGCCGGCCGCGGACGGTTCTGGTCGAGAGACAGATATGGCACGACCCCCTGCCCGCCGGCACCGGTGCCGGGATCGAGGATGATCTTGTCGGTGCCGCTGAACAGCCGCTCCATGGTTTCGAGATACATGCGCTGGCGCGTCACCTGCGGCGCCTTGGCATATTGCTCGAAGATCTGGTTGAAGCGGGCGGTCTGGCCGGTCGCGTCGGCGACGGTCTGCTCGCGATAGGCTTCCGCATTCTGCATGATCTGCGCAGCACGGCCGCGGGCTTCGGGGACCACGCGATTGGCGTAGGTCTGCGCCTCGTTCTGTGCGCGTTCGAGGTCGGCGCGCGCCGCCTGAACGTCACGGAACGCGTCGATGACCTGCGTCGGCGGATCGACCTTCTGCAACTGCACCTGCGTGATCAGGATACCCGACTGATACTCGTCGAGCGTTTTCTGCATCAGCTCCTGAACGGCGTTTTCAATGTTCTGCCGCGCACCGGTAAGGACCGGCTGGATGTTGGAACGGCCAATGACCTCGCGCATCGCGCTTTCCGCGACGGCTTTCACCGTGCCTTCGGGAAACTGGATGTTGAACAGAAACTTGCCCGCGCCGCCGTCGGGCTGGATCTTCCAGAACACCGAGAAATCGACGTCGACGATATTCTCGTCGCCGGTCAGCATCAGGCTCTCTTCCGGGATGTCGCGGGTCGTGGTGCCGCGCCGCGCATCGTCGACGATGCGCATGCCGACATCGATGCGGTTGATGCGTTCGATATTGACCTTGGTCACCGCGCCTACCGGATAGGGCCACGTATAGCCCCAGCCCGCCGGCGCATCGCGCACATATTTACCGAAGCGCTGGATGACGCCGAGTTCGCCCGGCTGGACAACGAAAAATCCGGACACGGCCCAGAGGAACAGCGCCACCACCAGCGCCGCGGCAATGCCGATCTTGCCGCCAAAGCTGCCGCCGGGAAGCACGGTTTTCAGCTTGTCCTGGCTCCGCCGCAGCAGGTCCTCGAGATCGGGGGGCTGCGTCCCGCCGCCGGACTGTGGCCCCGAACCCCAGGGACCCTTCGGTCCCGAACCCCAGGGTCCGCCGCCACCGCCACCGCCCTGATTACTCCACGGCATCTCGATCCTCCTTGAGCGCGGCCGGTCCGGCGGCACCCGATGTTTGGGCGGGGTTATAGGGGACGGTCCTGTCCCTTACAACGCGCGCTCATGCCGCGCCGGCACGCTCATAATTAACGATAGTAAAGCCATATTCGTCGTCGGGCCCCTTGGGCTGCGGCAGCCGTTCGGCTTCGCGCCAGACCGC
>CAZXJZ010000425.1:0-2949 GCA_964641065.1 uncultured Hyphomicrobiales bacterium
ACGCTCCGGGCCGGCCCCTCACCCGGTCGCCTTCGGCGACCGACCTCTCCCCGCACGGCGGGGAGAGGTAAAAGAATTACCGCGCCGCGCCGACCGCCACTTCGGCCGGCACCGCGACCACATTCTGGCCTTCGCGCACGAAATCCTGACCCTGCACGATCACGCGCGCGCCGTCCGGGATGCCGGCGACCCACATATGATTCTGGTCGTCTTCGACCGGGGCAACGCGAACGAACCCGACCTTATCACCCTCGACGACGCGAACGCCGAGATCGCCTGATGAGGAGAAAGTCAGTGCCGATCGCGGTACGCGCGACGCCGGAACGGGTGCCATCGGAATCGAAACTTCAGCGGTGATGCCGTCGGGGATCGCGTTGTTCGGGTTAGGCAGTTCCACCTCGACGCGATAGGTGCGAGTGGTCGCGCTTGCCGTTTTGGCGACATAGCGAATACGCCCCATAACCTTCTGTCCGTTGACAAGACGGACTTCCGCCGGCTCCCCGACCTTCAATCCGGCCAGACGGGTCTCCGACACCTCGACGACCGCGAGTAACGGATCGATCGCCACCATCTGGGCCACCGGCGCGCCGGTGAACGAGAGCGCCGCACCGCCGACCTCCGCGGTATCGAATACAATGCCATCCCACGGTGCACGCAAAACGCCGCGGTCACGCTCGGCTACGGCTTGCGCCAGCGCGGCCTCCGACGCCTTGAACTGCGCTTCGAGGTTCATGGCTTCGAGGCGCGGCATGTTCCCCTGCTCAATCAGCTTCCGACGCGCCTCGAGCTCGGACTTGCGCTGATTGAAGAGCGCGGTCGCCTGCGCGACTTGCGCCTCGCGCGCGTCGTCGGAAAGTACGGCGATGATCTCGCCCTTCTTCACAAGCTGGCCACGCTTCGCCCGCATCTCGGTAAGGATGCCGCCAGTGCGAGCGGTGATGGTCACCTTCTTGTCGGCCTCGGTACGGCCGGACAGCGTCAGCTTGCGTGAGTGCGGCAAGAGCTTTGTCTCGGTGACGGCGACGCGAAACAGCTTCGGCTCGCCGGCATCCGCACGGATGGCGGCGCGGCTTTCCGCGGATTCATGCGGCATCAGATGGCCGGACGCGACCCAGGCGACCGCTCCCACCACCAAACCGATGGCAACGATTTGGCTCGCCTTCATTGTGCGTCTCCAGCGCCGCTCGCGCGGGCCCAGCCGGGCTCCGCGTTCCGCCCGCTCCCGCGGTCAAGCAGCATATATTTCGTGACGTCGAAGAACATCGGCAGCACCGCTTCGGCGTCGAATTTCGGATCGACCGCGCGGCGCCACCACACACCGTCCGCGATGATCATCAGCATCTCAACCGCCGTACCGATATCCGCATCGCGCGAAATATCGCCTCGCGCCTGCGCAGCATGCAGCATGGTGACGAGCCGCTGTTTCACATCGGCGTCGAACTCGTTCATGATTTTCGAAATCGTCGGATTGCGACGGCTCTCCGACATGATTTCCGCGCACAGCCCGACTTCCTCGGCCGAACGCTCGACGAAATGATGGCGTGCGAGTGCCGCAAAGGTCGAGAAGAAGTCGGTCGAGAATTGCGCGCTCGCAAGCTGCGCGGCTACCTCGGCGCGGTCACGCTCGGTAATGCCGAGGATGATCGCTTCCTTCGACGGGAAGTAGCGATAGACGTTGCCCGGGCTCATTCCGGCTTCGGCGCAGATCTGCTGCATCGACGTCTGGTGAAACCCCATACGCGCAAAGCATCGCTGCGCCGCGTCGAGAATCTCCGAGCGGCGGTCGGACCGAAGCTGGGCACTGGCCTGGCGCAAATCGCCCCCCAAAATTGTGCATCGCACATAAAGCGAATGAATGTTCGCTCTATAAGTGGGACGGATTTTGGCAAGTCAATGGCGGCAGGGACCAACTTTACGTTGCTTTACAATGATTTTGGCCGCTGCGGCCGGTTCGCAACTGGACCGACCGCCAGCCTGACAGCCGCCGTAGAGCCGCGCCTGCCTTTGGACGGGTGCCTGGCGCCCTGGCAGTCCGGGGCCGCCATCTTTGCGTCCCGTGGCGTCGTTTAGTGTCCGATTCAGGCGCGATCGGGTCAGCTCGGGGACGGGAGAAGCGAACTATGAATCGTACAGTTTTTGCGGCGGCGGGCGTCACGCTCGCCGCAACGATGCTCGTCACCACCGATCAGGCGGCGGCGGCCGAACTCCCTCTCAAGCAGGTCATCCTGTCGAATTCCGGCCTCGCCCAGTTTACCCATGGCGGCCCAGTCAGCGGGAATTCCACCATCGAATTGCCGGTGCGGCTGGACCAGGTCGATGACATACTGAAGAGCCTCACCGTGTTCGATCGCGCCGGTGCGGTCGGCACCGTCTCCCTGCCCGGCAAGACGCCGCTGCCGGAGCTGTTCCGCGACCTGCCGTTCGGACCCGAAGCACTGAATTCCTCGCCCGATCTGCTCAACGCCCTGGTCGGCAGCGAGATCGAGATTTCGGGCCCGGTCAATGCCAAGGGTCGCGTGTTCCGCGTGGTGCGCGAGCAGGTCACGCTGCCGAATAACGGCGGCACCACCGCACGGCATCGCCTGACTCTGGTCACGCCGGCGGGGCTCACCCAAGCGATCCTCGAAGAGGTCACCGAACTTCGTTTCACCGACCCGCAGACGCGACAGCAGATCGAGCGGCTTCTCGCCGGCCTCACCGAAAACCGCGCCAAGGATCGCCGCACATTGTCGGTTGGATTCCTCGGCGACGGCACGCGCGATGTCGCCATCAGCTATGTGGTTGGCGCACCGGTCTGGAAGACCGCGTATCGGATCGTGCTGCCGAAGGACGGCGGCAAGGACGGTTCGAAGGCGCGGCTGCAGGGCTGGGCCGTGGTCGAGAACCTGACCGGGGGCGACTGGAAGGATGTCGATCTGACGCTGGTCTCCGGCAATCCGGTGGCGCTGC
>CAZXJZ010000426.1:0-2945 GCA_964641065.1 uncultured Hyphomicrobiales bacterium
CATACCCGCGTGCGTCTGCAAAACGAGCTTCTCGACATCTGGGAGCGCGACCGCAAGACGGTGATGTTCGTGACCCATAGCGTCGACGAGGCGGTCTTTCTGTCCGACCGGGTGATCGTGATGACGCGCTCGCCAGGCCGCATCAAGGAGATCGTCACCATCGATCTGCCGCGGCCGCGCCACCGGGCCGAACTTCTGGTCAACCGCAAATACCAGGAGTACGTGGTCGGCATCGAGCAGATGATGGACCATCCGGCGGACGAGGCGGCATGAACATGAGTCTTTGCGCATGAAGAACCTCACCGCCATCCCCGGCGTGCCGCCGCTGATCGCGTGCTTCGCGCTGCTGGTGGCTTGGGAGATCGGCGCGCGCCTGATCGGGCTGGAGTCGCTGCCGACCGCCTGGGAGACGCTGCGCGACCTGCCGGTGATCCTGACCGATCCGCGCTCGCTCTACGACATTTTGTCGTCGATCCGCCGCATGGTGATCGGCTTCGTACTGGCGTTCCTGTTCGCCGTTCCTGTCGGGTTGATGATGGGGCGCAGCAAGAAGGTCGCGGCCTTCTTCAATCCGCTCTTCATGATGATCTATCCGGTGCCGAAAGCGGCGCTGATGCCGATCATCATGCTGTGGCTCGGGATCGGCGAAGCATCGAAGACGCTGGTGATCTTTCTCGGCGTGTCGCTGCCGCTGATCTACCACACCTATCAGGGCGCCAAGGCGGTCGGCGAAAAGCTGCTCTGGTCGGGCGCCGCCATGGGCATGAATGCGCGCGAGCGGCTGTTCCGGATCGTGCTGCCGGCGGCCTTGCCGGAAATCATGGTGGGCTGCCGCACCGGGCTCGTGCTGGCGCTGATCACCATGGTGACCAGCGAGATGATCGTGCGCCAGGCCGGGATCGGCAATCTTCTGTTCAACTCGCTCGATCTGGCGCAATACCACACGGTCTACGCCACCATCGTGATCGTCGGCGTGCTCGGCTTCGTGCTCGACCTGATCTTTGAACGCTTCCGCAACGTGGTGGTCGGCTGGGCCGATCCGGTGCATCAGATCGCGGTCGGCTCGGCATGACCGCGCGCACCCGCCTCTCCGAGCTTGTGATCGGGCTGATCCCGATCCTGCTGCTGCTCGCGGTCTGGCAGTATCTGACCGTTGCCAAGATCGCTCCGCCGACGCTGTTGCCGCCGCCGGGCGCGGTATTCGGGCGCTTTCTGCATCTGCTCGGCGATCCGGTTTTTCTCGGCCATGCCGCGACCACGCTGTACCGGCTGTTCTGGGGCTTCGGCCTCGCCGTGATCGTCGGCGTGGGCCTGGGCATCGCCGCCGCGGGCAGTCCGGCGATCGGCGCATTGCTGCGCCCGCTGATCCGGGTGCTGGCGCCGGTGCCGAAGATCGCGCTTTATCCGGCCTTCATCCTGACGCTCGGCTTCGACCATTCCTCCAAGATCGCGCTGGTCTTCGCCGATGCGCTGTTTCCGATCCTGCTCGCAACCTATCAGGGTGCCATCTCGGTCGAACCGAAGCTGGTCTGGTCGGCGCGCGCCATGGGCGTGAGCCGGTTCAAGAGCCTGTTCACGGTGGTGCTGAAGGCGGCTTTGCCCTCGATCCTCACCGGCTGCCGGATCAGCCTTGTCATTTCGTGCATCGTGGTCTTTCTGTCGGAGATGATATCGTCGACCGACGGGCTCGGGCATCTCCTGGTGCGGGCCGCGCGCAATTTCCAGACGGTGGACATGTTCGTGCCCATCATCGCGATCTCCGCGCTCGGCCTGATCCTGAATGCGGCGTTCAACGCGCTGCGTGCCTGGCTCCTGGTCGGATTTCCGGAGGAAAACTGATGCTGGCGGACCGGATCGAAGGCAAATGGATCGACGCCTTCTGCGAATTGTTCGAGAAGTGCAAGGTCAGGAAGGGCGACACCGCCGCGATCCTGTCGGAGACGCAATCCCGCCAGCTCAATGTGCAGCTCGCCGAACTGGCGCTGCTGCGCCTCGGCGCGCGTCCGTTCCACATCGTCCTGCCGACGCCGCGCAATGAATATGTGGTGCCGATCCGCTCGACCGGCGCGAGCCAGGCGATCGGCAAGCTTGCGCCTGTCGTATCCGCGCTCGGCCAGGCCGGCTTCGTGGTCGACTGCACGCTGGAAGGCCTGATGCATGCGCCGGAGACCCCGGACATCCTGAAGGCCGGCGCCCGCATCATGGTGATCTCGAACGAGCACCCCGAGGCGCTGGAGCGCATGCGGCCCGATCCCGCGCTCGAAGGGCAGGTGCGCAACGCCGCGCGCATGCTGCGCGGCTCCAAGCGCATGACGGTGACGTCGGAAGCCGGCACCGACCTCGACGTCGACATGGAGGGCGCGCAGACCGTCGGCATCTGGGGCTGGACCGAAAAGCCCGGCACGCTGGCGCATTGGCCGGGCGGCATCGTGGTGTCGTTCCCGAAGGCGAATTCGGTCAACGGCACGCTGGTGCTGAACCGCGGCGACATCAATCTCACCTTCAAGCGCTACATGGCCGAGCCGATCCGGCTCGACTTCAAGGACGACTACATCACCGACATCATCGGCGAAGGGACGGACGCCGAGATGTTCCGCAAATACCTGGCCGCCTGGGGTAACCGCGAGGCTTATGCGGTGTCGCATGTCGGTTGGGGCATGAATCCCGGCGCGCGCTACGAGGCGCTGGCGATGTACGGGCAGCGCGACACCAACGGCACCGAAATCCGCGCCGTGCCGGGCAATTTCCTGTTCTCCACCGGCGCCAACGAATTCGCCGGCCGCTACACCGCGGGACATTTCGACCTGCCGGTGATGAACACCACGATTACCCTGGACAATACGGTGGTGGTGAAGAACGGCGTGCTGCAGGACGTGTTCGGGTAGGCTTTTCGGCAACGCGCTCGGTGCGCTCCCTCCCCCTGAAAGGGGGAGGGTTGGGAAGGG
>CAZXJZ010000427.1:0-2942 GCA_964641065.1 uncultured Hyphomicrobiales bacterium
ACAGCACCGCCTCGATCGAATTGGCCGGCGCGAATTCACCCGGATTGATAATGCCGACCTGCGGCACATACAGCGCACCGGCAAGCCCGGCCATGCAGGCGGAGGTGGTCCAGACGAAGAGCTTGTAGTTCTCGACCCGGTAACCGAGAAAGCGCGTGCGCGACTCGGCGTCGCGGATCGCGACCAGCACCTTGCCGAGTTTTGAGGTCACGATCTTTCGGCAGATGATGAAGCAGATACCGAGTGCCGCGCAGGATATCGCAAACAATGCGGCCCGCGTCGACTGCGCCTGCACATTGAAACCGAGGATGTCTTTGAAGTCGGTGAGGCCGTTATTGCCGCCAAATCCGAAGTCGTTGCGGAAGAAGGCGAGCATCAGCGCAAATGTGAGCGCCTGGGTGATGATCGAGAGATAGACACCGGTCACGCGCGAGCGGAACGCGAACCATCCGAACAGGAAGGCGAGCGCGCCTGGCGCGAGAAACACCATCAGCAATGCGTAGGGAAAGGATTGAAAGCCATACCAGAAGAACGGCAATTCCTTCCAGTTGAGGAACACCATGAAGTCGGGAAGCAGCGGATTGGCATAGACGCCGCGGTCGCCGATCTGCCGCATCAGATACATGCCCATCGCATAGCCACCGAGCGCGAAGAACGCGCCGTGACCAAGCGAAAGGATGCCGCAATAGCCCCAGATCAGGTCGATCGAGAGCGCCAGCAGCGCGTAGCAGATATATTTTCCGAACAGCGCCACCGCGTAGGTCGGCACGTGGAAGGGGCTGGTTTCAGGCAGCAGCAGGTTCGACAGCGGCACAAGAATGCCGACGGCGGAAAGGATCGTCAGGAATACGATCGCCTGCTTGTCGAGCGCGCGGATGATGGGACCGCCGTTCATGCATACGCTCCGGCGCTTCCGAACGTTGCCATCATGCCTCCACCGCCCGGCCCTTCAGCGCAAACAAACCGCGCGGCCGCTTCTGGATGAAAAGAATGATGCCGACCAGGATCGCGATCTTGGCAACCACTGCGCCCGCATAGGGCTCCAGGAATTTGTTGGCGATGCCGAGCGAGAAGGCGCCGACCAGCGTGCCCCACAGATTGCCGACGCCGCCGAACACCACCACCATGAAGGAGTCAATGATGTAGCTCTGACCGAGATTGGGCGAGACGTTGTCGATCTGGGACAGAGCAACGCCGGCAAGCCCTGCGATCCCCGATCCAAGACCGAAGGTTAGCATGTCGACATTGGCGGTCTTGATGCCCACCGCGGCCGCCATGCGCCGGTTCTGCGTCACCGCGCGCATTTCAAGGCCGATGCGGGTGAAGCGCAAAATGCCGAGCAAACCGAAGAACACCGCCAGCGTGAAGATCACGATCCACATCCGGTTGTAGGTGATGGTGATCTGGCCCAGTTCGAATGCCCCGCTCATCCAGGACGGGTTGCCGACCTCGCGGTTGGTCGGGCCGAAGATCGTGCGCGTTGCCTGCTGCAGGATCAGCGAGATGCCCCAGGTCGCAAGCAATGTGTCCAGCGGACGTCCGTAGAGCCACTGGATCACGGTACGCTCGATCAGGATGCCGATCGCTCCCGCCAGCAGGAACGCCAGTGGGATGGCGAATGCGAGCGAATAGTCGAACAAGGCCGGGTTATAGGCGCGGATCACTTCCTGCACCACGAAGGTGACATAGGCACCGATCATCACCATCTCGCCATGCGCCATGTTGATGACGCCCATCACGCCGAAGGTGATGGCAAGCCCGATGGCCGCAAGCAGCAGCACCGAGCCGAGCGAAAGACCGTACCAGGCGTTCTGCAGCACCTCCCACAGCGCGAGCCGGTTCTTGATGCTGTCCGCGCCGTCCTGCGCAGCACGCGCGACCGCGGGGGGGACATCGGCGGGCAGCGACGACAGAAGAGCCAACGATTCCTGATCGCCGCGATCCCGAAGCACCGCTATCGCCGCAATCCTGTCGGGCTCGGATGCATCCGCCTTGTAAAGAATGATGGCCGCACGGGCCTCCGTGAGAACGCGCTTGATCCGCGCGTCGGTTTCTTTCGCGATAGCGGTGTCGAGAGCCGGAAGGGAATTGACGTCACGTGATCGGACGACCGACTGGGCTGCCGACAGTCGAATGCGCGGGTCCGGCGACATCAAAGTCAGCGTGCCGATTGCGGCTTCGATTGCACGGCGGAGCCTGTTGTTGATCCTGACGGGCTTGAGTTCGCCGGGCGGCGAGGCCACCGCGTCTCCAGTCGCCGCAGCGACAACACGACTGCCGTCGCGGATGAATATCGTCTTGCTGTCGGGATCGAAAACGAGCCGGCCGCCCTGAAGCGCCTCGATAATCGCCTGCGCGCGCGGCGAACCGGTTGCCGTGACCGCCGCGACGCCCTCTTCCGTCTGGTTGAAGGAGTCCGCGGCAAATTTGGCCAGTGCATCATTGAGCGCCTCGCTCAATGCAGGCGGCGCAGCCAATACGAAAAAAAGCGCCAGGACAGACGCGACCAGACGGCCGCAGAATGGTGTCATTGCAATTAATTCCCGGCACGAAGAAATTGTTGGTATTCGGCCGGAGGCGGCGTTTCACACGCCGCCTCCGCTGTCATCAGAGGCTGGACGTCAGGTTCCGGGCGTCACGAACCCTGGCCGCCGCACTTCTTGGTGACCTTGTTGTAGTTGCCGCACTTCAGCGTCACCCAGTCGGCTTCCAGATCCTTGGAGCCCGGCAATTCATCGGACCAGGCATCGCCCTCAACAAGACCGGGGGTCTTCCACACCACGTCGAACTGCCCGTCCGCGCGCACTTCGCCGATGAAGACCGGCTTGGTGATGTGATGGTTCGGAAGCATCTTGGACATGCCGCCGGTCAGATTCGGAGCTTCGATGCCGGGCAGCGCGTCGATCACCTTGTCCGGATCGGTTGTACCGGCCTTTTCAACC
>CAZXJZ010000428.1:0-2902 GCA_964641065.1 uncultured Hyphomicrobiales bacterium
ATATCCTTGCCGCCCTTGATGCCGGCCGGATCGCTCTTCGGCCCGATCAGCACGAAGTCATTATACATGACCGGAAAACGCTTCACGCCGAAGCCGTCGGCGACGAACTTCTCTTCCTGCGGACGCGCATGGACGAACACCACGTCGGAATCGCCGCGCCGCCCGGTTTCCAGCGCCTGCCCGGTGCCCTGCGACACCACCTTCACATCGATGCCGGTCTTTTTCTTGAACAGCGGCAGGATGTGATTGAACAGCCCCGAGTCCGTCGTCGATGTGGTCGACGAGACGACAATGGACTTGTCCTTCGCAAGCGCCGGGCCCGCGAGCGCAAGCGACGTAGCCGCACCCAGCGCGACGATGAAACGGCGTGTGATCATGGCGGTCTCCCTTTTGTTGTCAGACGAGCAATTCACCGGCGACGAAGCGTCGTGCGGCGTCGGTTTTCGGCGACGTGAAGAAGGTTTTTGCGTCGGCGACTTCGATGACGCGGCCTTTATTCATCAGCACGATCTCGCCGCCGAGCCTGCGTGCCTCGCCGAGGTCGTGCGTCGCCATCACGACCTTGATGCCGCGTGCGGCGATGCCGGCGATGATGTCCTCGGTCGCCTTGGTGGCGGCGGGATCGAGCGAGGCGGTCGGCTCGTCGAGAAACAGGATCTCCGGCGCCTTGGCGAGCGCGCGCGCAATCGCCAGCCGCTGCTGTTCGCCGCCCGACATGCGCCGCGCGGGGCGATCGCTGAGCGCACCCAAACCAACGCGATCGAGCAGTTCCTGCGCCGCCGCATCGCGTTCGGCACGTGGTACACCCGCCGCCGCCAGCGCGTAGGTAACATTGCCGGCTGCGCTCCGCCGCAGCATCACCGGCCGCTGGAACACGATGGCACGGCGGACCGGCGGCACATTGCTGTGTCCGCCATAGGTGACACGGCCGCTCGAGGGGGAACTGAGCCCCATCGCGATCCGCATCAGGCTCGATTTGCCGGAGCCGTTCGGCCCGACGAGCATCGTCGGTGCTCCGGCGGCGAAGGACAGGGTGACGTGGTCGAGGATCGTCACCTCGCGCGCCAGCAACGACACCTCTTCGAGCATTAACGGCAGATCGGAAGCGGGTGCGCGCATCGCATTCATCCCGCAAAGCGTTCGCCGGCGCGCCGCACGCCCCAGGCCAGAGCATTCACGAACAGCACCAGAACAAGGAGGATAATGCCCAGACCAATGGCCAGAGGCAGATTGCCCTTGGAAGTTTCGAGTGCGATCGCCGTCGTCATCACCCGGGTGAAGCCGTCGATATTGCCGCCGACGATGATCACCGCGCCGACCTCCGCCGCCGCCCGCCCGAAGCCCGCGAGCAGCGCGGTCACAAGGGAAAATCGCGCGTCGATGATAAGCGTCGCAATCCGCCGCAGCGGACCGGCATTCATGGCGTCGAGTTCGTCGCGATACTCGACCCAGAGATCCTCGATGGTCTGCCGCGACAGAGCCGCGATGATCGGCGCCACCAGAATGGTCTGCGCCACAATCATCGCCGCCGGCGTGAACAGAATGCCGAGGCTTCCGAGCGGACCAGAGCGCGACAGAAGAAGATAGACCATCAGGCCGACCACCACCGGCGGAAGGCCCATCAGCGCGTTGAGCAGAACGATGACGCCGTTGCGGCCGGGAAATTTCGCCAGCGCAATCAAGGCGCCGAGCGGTATCCCGATCAGCGCGGCGCAGGCGACCGCGGACAGGCTGACGATCAGCGACAGCTTGACGATTGCGAGCAGAACCGGATCGGCGCGCAGGATCAGGTCAAGAGCTGAAGCATCGGTCGGCACCTGATTTGTGTTGCATCGGACGCCGAATGGGTCAATTTTCGGAGCAAATTCATCCCAGCGCAGCTCTATTCATGCGAGAGTTTCTCAATACGGACGAAGCCGCGGCGTATCTTCGGCTGAGTGAGCGCAAGCTCTACGAGCTGGTGGCGGCCGGCGCCGTCCCCTGCAGCAAGGTCACCGGGCGATGGCTGTTTCCGAAGGC
This sequence comes from uncultured Hyphomicrobiales bacterium, assembly GCA_964641065.1. Lineage (GTDB taxonomy): Bacteria > Pseudomonadota > Alphaproteobacteria > Rhizobiales > Xanthobacteraceae > Pseudorhodoplanes. Next base: position 2,020 of record CAZXJZ010000428.1, read on the forward strand.
CGCGCTCGACCGCTGGGTCGTGTCGGGGATGCCCAATGCGTTGAAATCGCTCGAAGAAACCGCGCCGCCGATCGTTGGCGGAAGCACCGACCCATTGCTGGAATGGGCGCTGCGGGAGAGCGGCTCGGGGATCGCGAGCCTGCCGGAGGGGTCCGAGGCCGGCCTGCGGCGGCTGTCGCGCCGCGAGGTGATCCTCGCCGCGATCCATCTGCATGCGGGCGAAAATGACGGCTCATCGGCCAATGTTGCGGCGGTGCGCGACGCGCCCGGGCTGCATGATGCGGTGGTGATCGGCTTCGTCCGGCGCGAGCAGGGCCTGCTGGTGGCGCCTGGAAACCCGCATCGGATCGGCGATCTGGCACAGCTTGCCGGCACCGGATTGCGGATGGCGCAACGTCAACCGGGCGCGGGCGCGCAATTGCTGCTGCTGACCCTGTGCGCCAAGGCAAAGATCGACCCAGGCGCGCTCCTTACGGTGAAGCCGGCTTGCGCCACCGGCAGCGACCTCGCGCAGGCGATCCGCGCCGGACATGCCGATTGCGGCATCGCCACCCGCGCGGTGGCGGACGCAGCCGGGCTAGATTTCGTGCCGTTGCTCTGGGAAAATTTCGACCTTGTTCTGCGCCAGCGCGACTATTTTCTGCCCGGACCATCTGCGCTGTTCGGCTTTGTTCGGTCGGACCGTTTCCGCCAGCGCGCCGCGGAGCTTGGCGGCTACGATCTCTCGGTATGCGGCGCGATCCGGCTGGTCGCCTGAGCCAAATCTTTCGAATCTGTCGGAAAATGGTCCCCGGGCGCTTGAAAATGCCGCCCGTCACGGCCACAAGGACGCCCACGGAGAGGTGGCCGAGTGGCTGAAGGCGCACGCTTGGAAAGCGTGTAT
>CAZXJZ010000429.1:0-2885 GCA_964641065.1 uncultured Hyphomicrobiales bacterium
GGGCGATCTCGTCCACACCCTTGCCTTCCCGCATATTGGCAAACACATACGGCCGGGCGCCGCGCATTTTCTTGGCGTCGCGGTCCATCACTTCGAGCGAGGCGCCGACATAGGGCGCCAGATCGATCTTGTTGATGACCAGCAGGTCCGAGCGCGTGATCCCGGGCCCGCCCTTGGACGGGATCTTGTCGCCGGCCGCGACATCGATGACATAGATCGTGATGTCGGCGAGTTCGGGCGAGAAGGTCGCAGCCAGATTGTCGCCGCCGGATTCGATCAGCACCAGGTCGAGATCGGGAAAGCGCTTGCGCATGTCGGCGACGGCGGCGAGGTTGATCGAGGCATCCTCGCGGATCGCGGTATGCGGGCAACCGCCGGTTTCGACGCCGGCGATGCGTTCAGGCGCAAGCGCGCCCGACCGAACCAGATATTCGGCGTCCCACTTGGTGTAGATGTCGTTGGTGATCGCCGCGATGTCGAACCGGTCACGCAGACGCTTGCACAGCAGGTCCATCAGCGCGGTCTTGCCGGAACCGACCGGTCCGCCGATGCCGACACGCAGGGGTCCATTGGGATTCTTGCTCATCACTTGTCCAGCACTTTCCATGTCCAGCGAAAGTTCGATTCCTTGAAGCTGTCCGCTCGTTTCGGATTGGCCTTCTTCACATCGCCGAGCGGACGCTTCGCCGTATCGAAATACATGCGATCCGCTTGGATGACGATCTTGCGGTCTCCGATATCGCACTCATAAGGCGCAGCGCGTGTCCCGGACAATTCGGTCCATTGATTGCCGTGCCTGAAGCCCGTGCAAACAAGCCCGTCGGCTTTCAAGTCGTTCTTCTTCAGTTCATCCTGAAGTTCGGCTGTGAGCTTGAGGTCGGATTTGACCGCATTGAGAACCTCGTCGAGACCCAGACTGCCGCCACCCTGCGCGCAGGCCAGGGTCACTCCAAGCAGCAGAACGGCCGCCACAGAAAGCGGACTCGTCGTCGAGGATACGGCGTGCGTCATGATCGAAACAGCCTCGTATACTGGGTCTCATGCCGCATCGACCCGATGTCGGCACGCAAGGCGGCACCACCGATGTCGTCCAGCGACGAAGAAAGAGCACGCGCCGCGGTGGCGGCGATGACGCTTTCGAGCGCCGCCAGCACGCGCTGGCCGTCGGTCTGCCCGATCGGGATCAGCCGCACACCCGCCGATATCCAGTTGGCGGCGATGGCGTGCAGGAATGCCGGCAGCGCCGCATCGGCCGCGATGCCATGACCGGCACAGGCTGTGCCGACCGCCACCGGATAGGCCACGGGCCCGTCCCATGCAGCCTCGAGCGTCTCGATCGCCTCGCATGGCCAAGCCGCCCGCACCGCCAGCATGAACGCACGCCCCTGCGCCGTGGTCTCGAGATGCCGCTCCTTCGACGGCGAAAACGCCGTAGCGAGTTCAGCGACATCCCTCAATCTGGCTGCGTCGTTTTCGCAAACCGCGCGATCGGCCTGCACGAACAGCACTGCGTCGCAGAATCCGGCGCCGTCGCTCATCATCAGCGACAGCCAGTCGGTCAGCGTCGCGGCGTCGTGAACGTCGCCTGCTTCCACCGCCCATTCGATACCGCTGGAATAGGAGAACGCACCGACCGGGAAAGACGGCGACAGCCACGCCATCATACGGTAGAGCGCGGCAGTATTTTTCGTCCCGGCTGCAATCTCGGTTCGCACGGCTTTTTGCTTATCGCTCATGATCGTGGCCGTGGTGATGATGCCCATGACCACCATGGGCGTGATCGTGCCCATGGCTATGCGGCACCGTCGCCTGCGGATCGAATGGTGCCTCGATCGTTGTCACGATGGCGCCGAGACCGCGCAGCATCTCCTCCAGCACGTGATCGCGCCGGAGCCGGATGCGGTCGCCTGCGATCTGCACGTCGGTATGCCGGTTGCCGAGATGCCAGGCCAGCCGCACGAACTCGCGCGGCGAGGATGCGGCGATCTCGGCGAGCGGTTCCGGCATGGCGGACACCAGCACGATAGAACCGTCATCGAGCACGAGGCCGTCGCCGTCATGCAGCGTCACCGGCCTGTCGAAGTCGAGCAGCAGCCGCCTGCCGTTCTCGCCAGTCAGCGCGATACGGCGACGCTGCCGGTCGTCGGCGTCGAGCGTGACGCGATCGATCGCCGTGGTGGCATCCCACTGACCTGCGGGCGCGATGGTGGAAACGCGGTTCATGTCCAAGCCGTCGTCCCGGCCGAGCGAAGCGAAAGCCGGGACCCATAACCACCAGCGGTGGCAATGGGTCCCCGCCTTCGCGGGGACGACTCGAATGTGTTCAAAACAGGAAATACCGCTGCGCCATCGGCACCACGTCGACCGGCTCGCACGTCAGCAATTCGCCGTCGGCGCGCACCTCATATGTCTCCGCATCGATATCCAGCTTGGGCGTCGCGCCGTTGTGGATCATGCTCTTTTTCGAAATGCCGCCGCGGGTGTTCTTCACGGCTACAAGCTCTTTCTGGATGCCGAGCTTCTTGCCAAGCCCGGCCCGCACCGCAGCCTTCGACGAGAACACCACCGAGGACGCCGTCAGCGCCCGCCCGAAGGCACCGAACATCGGCCGGTAATGCACCGGCTGCGGCGTCGGAATCGACGCATTCGGATCGCCCATCAGGGCCGCCACGATGGTGCCGCCCTTGATCACCATGTCCGGCTTCACCCCGAAAAACGCCGGCGACCACAGCACCAGATCGGCCATCTTGCCTTTTTCCACCGAACCGATGATGTGCGAGACGCCATGTGCGATCGCCGGATTGATGGTGTATTTCGCGATATAGCGTTTGGCACGCACATTGTCGTTGTCGCCCGTCTCCTCCTTCATGCGCCCGCGCTGCTTC
>CAZXJZ010000430.1:0-2875 GCA_964641065.1 uncultured Hyphomicrobiales bacterium
GACATGGCCAAGCGCTGGTACATCGTTCACGCCTACTCGAATTTCGAGAACAAGGTCGCCGAATCCATTCGCGAGCAGGCGAAGCAGCGCGGACTCGCCGACCAGTTCGAGGAAGTCCTGGTGCCAAAGGAGAAGGTCACCGAGGTCCGCCGCGGCCGCAAGATCGACACCGAGCGCAAGTTCTTTCCCGGTTACGTTCTGGTGAAGGTCGACCTCACCGACGAGGCCTATCACCTGATCAAGAACACGCCGAAGGTCACCGGCTTCCTTGGCGCCGACAACAAGCCGATGCCGATTTCGGAGAGCGAGGCCACCCGGCTGATCCAGCAGGTTCAGGAAGGCATCGACCGGCCGAAGCCGTCGGTGTCGTTCGAAGTCGGGGAGCAGGTGCGCGTGTCCGACGGCCCGTTCGCTTCGTTCAACGGCACGGTCGAGGAAGTCGACGAGGCTCGTTCGCGCGTGAAGGTCGCGGTCTCGATTTTCGGTCGCGCCACGCCGGTCGAACTCGAATTCGCGCAGGTGGAGAAGGTTTAAAGAGAGTTTCTCGTCCCCGCCTTTGCGGGCGAGAAGAGAGAGCCGTGGGAGGTGAGGGCGGCCGCCAACCGTCCGGATCCGCACCACGGCACCTGAACCGGGCCGGGATCTTTGAGATCACGGCTCACACAACAGGAGAAGTGAATGGCAAAGAAAATTACCGGCTATGTAAAGCTGCAAGTGCCGGCCGGGGCGGCCAATCCGTCGCCGCCGATCGGTCCCGCGCTCGGCCAGCGCGGTTTGAACATCATGGAATTCTGCAAGGCCTTCAACGCGCAGACCGCCAAGCTCGAAAAGAATATGCCGATCCCGGTGACCATCACGGTCTACGCGGATCGCTCCTTCACTTTCGAGATGAAGCAGGCACCCGTGTCGTATTTCATCAAGAAGGCGGTGAAGATCGAGAAGGGCTCGAAGGCTCCGGGCCGCGACAAGGCCGGCAAGATCACGCAGGCCCAGATCAAGGAAATCGCCGAGCAGAAGATGAAGGATCTGAACTGCGAGACCATCGAGGCTGCGGCCAAGATGATCGAAGGCTCCGCCCGCTCGATGGGCATCGACGTGGTGGGAGGCTGACATGGCTGGCAAGCGTTACAAGAAAGCCGTCGAAGGCCTGGACCGCGACAAGTTCTATGCGCTCGACGAAGCGGTGAAGATGATCAAGGACCGCGCCAAGTCGAAATTCGACGAGACCATCGAGATCGCGATGAATCTCGGGGTCGATCCGCGTCATGCTGATCAGATGGTGCGCGGCGTGGTCACCCTGCCGTCGGGCTCCGGCCGGACCCAGCGCGTCGGCGTATTCGCGCGCGGCGCCAAGGCCGAAGAGGCGAAGGCCGCGGGTGCCGACGTGGTGGGCGCCGAGGACCTGGTCGAAAAGGTACAGAACGGCCAGATCGACTTCGAGCGCTGCATCGCCACCCCGGACATGATGCCGCTGGTCGGCCGTCTCGGTAAGGTGCTCGGCCCGCGTGGCATGATGCCGAACCCCAAGGTCGGCACCGTCACCATGGATGTTGCCAACGCAGTGAAGGGCGCCAAGGGTGGCTCTGTCGAGTTCAGGGTCGAGAAGGCCGGCATCGTTCAGGCCGGTGTTGGCAAGGCCTCGTTCACTGCCGATGCGCTAATCGCAAACATCAAGGCTTTCGCAGACGCCGTACAGAAGGCGAAGCCGGCCGGTGCCAAGGGCACTTTCGTGCAGAAGATTTCGGTCTCCTCCACGATGGGCCCGGGCCTGAAGGTCGAGCCGAATTCGGTCATGGGCGGATAGTCAGACTGACCCATGTCGTCGGACTGACACGTTCAGACTGACACATTTTAAATCAAAGCCCGGCAGCGATGCCGGGCTTTTTGTTTTGGCCGTCGTCGGCAATGGAGGAACAGGCAAGCGCCCGCAGAAAAAGACAAAACCAAAGTCTAGGCGCTCATGCGCGGAAACTTTTTGCGGCGCACTGGTTGTCACTTATCCGGTGTTTACATCGCTTCCAGATTTAACGTCTCTGGAGAATGCGCATGGCGGCCTATTCGTTGCAGATCAACGGCCAGACGAGGGCGGTTGATGTCCTTCCCGACACGCCGTTGCTTTGGGTCATACGCGACGCGGTAGGCCTGACTGGTACGAAATTCGGATGCGGCATCGCCCATTGCGGCGCCTGCACCGTGTTCATGAACGGCCAGCCGTTGCGGTCTTGCACGTTGCCGGTATCGGCTGTTGGAGATTCCGAAATTACCACCATCGAAGGATTGCAGAGCCGTGAAGCGCAGGCGGTCCAGAGAGCGTGGGTCGCGCACGACGTTCCGCAATGCGGCTATTGTCAGTCCGGCCAGATCATGAGCGCCGTCGCGCTCCTGGAAGACAACAACAAGCCCAGTGACAAAGACATCGATCTCGCCATGAACGGCAACATCTGCCGCTGCGCCACCTATGTCCGCATCCGCGCGGCCATCCACGACGCTGCCAAGTCGCTGGAGGGCTGACGTATGACAATTCATCAACGCAATCTGTCGCGCCGTTCGCTCCTGCAGGGCCTGGGCGGCCTGGTGATCGCCTTCCACCTGCCGCGCGAGGCTCGTGCCCAGTCCGGTGCGGCCAGCGCTGCTGATCCCTCGGTATTTGCGCCGAATGCATTCATTCGTATTGCCGGCGACGACACTGTCACCATTCTGTCGAAACACATCGAGTTCGGGCAGGGGCCATTCACCGGTCTCGCGACGATCGTTGCCGAGGAGCTCGACGCCGACTGGTCGCAGATGCGGGCGGAGCATGCGCCAGCCGACGCGAAGCTTTACAACAACACCGCCTTCGGCCCGATCCAGGGCACCGGCGGCTCGACCGCCATCG
>CAZXJZ010000431.1:0-2860 GCA_964641065.1 uncultured Hyphomicrobiales bacterium
GACGCGGCTTCAGCGAGACAAAGTACGGTCTCTCCCGCGGAGGCCGCGACCTTGTCGGCTTCGTGGGCGGCGGGGGCATCGAGGTCATCGTCGCACTCACACGCCAGCATCCGCCGGAAACGACCGGGCAGGAAGCCTATCGCGGCTTTGTCGAGCGTCTGATGACGCGCGACGATGCAAAGGCCAACGCCTTTCGCGGCCGCCACCGCATGATCCTGGTCCCCATGCCGAACCCGGATGGCGTCGACGGCGGCAACTGGCGCCTCAATGGCGGCGGCGTCGATCTCAACCGCGACTGGGGCCAGTTCACGCAGCCGGAAACAAAAGCCCTGTCAGACTGGATCGTGCAACAGGCCGGCGATCGCCGCGTGGTCACGATGATGGATTTTCACTCGACCGACCGCACTGTGATCTATGCACCGCCGCTTGAATCGCCCTCGCCCACGATAGGCTTCCTGCCGCACCTCAAGCAGGCTTTCGACACGCGCCTGAAAGGGCCGCCCGAATGGACCTATTCGCACAACCCGACCGGCGGCACGTCGAAAGGCTGGGCGCTTGAAGCGCTGAAGACCCCCGGCCTTACCGTCGAACTCTGGGATCAGATCCCGCTTGAGGACGCCCGCGCCCTCGGCGCGACAGCTGCCGATGCGATGATCGAGTATTTCGCGCGGTAGGGTCCGCTCAGAACGTCTTCCGCACATTGAGATAAACATAGCGCCCTTGCGGGCTGTGCAGGTCGCCGAGGAAGCCGAAATTCGTGTCGGCCAGCGGCGGGACTTCATCGGTGAGATTCCGCACGCCGAGGCGGAAGCGCGTCGGCGCATCGCCATCGTGATCCAGCTCGTACTGCACATACAGGTTGTGGGTCTGATAATCGTCGATGATCCACGGCTGGCTGGTCGCCGTGCGCACGATGAAATCGTCGAACACGTCGCCCACATAGGAGGTGAACCAGCCAGCCCCCCACGCATCCTTCCGCCATGTCAGCGAAGACGTGTAGCGCCATTCAGGCCGGCCGAAATCGCGCACCAGATTGCCCTGCCCGCCAACGCTGAGCACTGCAGGAATGTCTCCCGCGGCAGCAGCGGAGTTGATGTCAGCGCCGTTTGGCGAGACGCCCTGATAGAATTTGTCGAGCAGCGCGGCGTTGATGCGGAACGAGAAGTCGCCAACGGGCGTGTCGTCGAGATCGTAGTACAGCCCGAAATCCCAGCCCTGCACGGTGCGTGCGTCGAGGTTGAGGTAGTTGTCATCGACGAACAGGATGTCGCCGACCGGATCGAGACCCGTTCCCTGAAAGGCGGCGATGTCCTCCGCCGTCGGAGCTGCGCGGACGACAGCGGGGTTGGTCTGCCCGTTCAGGCGCCGCACATAGTCCAGCAGGATGTGGTTGTCGTCGCCGAAGATGCCGACCACATTCGATTGCTCGATCCTCCACCAGTCGGCGGTCAGGGTGATCTCGCCCCACTCCTTCGGCAGGAATGTGCTCTCGAACACGAAGCCATAGGTCAGGTTGGTCGACTCTTCCGGTGTGAGGTTCGCACTGCCCTGCCGGTTGGAGATGACCGGCTGCGAGGACTCGGTGATCAGGTAGGCGGCATTGGCGTTTGCGGGCGAGCCGGCGGGCTTGGTGCAGGTTGTCGTGAACACGACGCTGGAATCGATCCGCGAGGCCGCTTCGCAGCGAATGAAATCGCGGCGTATGTTGGAACGCTGCAACCCGCTCTCGAACTGCTGCTGCAGGTTCGGCGCGCGGAAGCCCTCGGACCAGGCCGATCGGACCAGCAGGAAGTCGAACGGCCGCCATGACAGCGCGACCTTCGGCTTGGTCACTGATCCGAACGTGTCGAAGTTCTCGTAACGCACAGCCAGCTGAATGTCGGCCGACTGCACGAACGGGATGTTCATCTCCTCCGACACCAGCGGCGCCTGCAACTCGGCATAGGCCGATTGCACGGTGCGGCTTCCGCGCGTGTCGCGCGAACCGGAATTGCCCTGCAGGTCGTTGGTCGTCAGCCCGCTGATGATGTCGGTGAAGGTGCTCGTGCCGTCCTGGCGCGGATCGCGGTCGTCAACGAAGGTTTCGCGGCGCGCTTCGAGGCCAATGGCCGCGCCGACATCGCCGCCCCAGATCGTGAAGAGGTCCGGCCGCGACAGCTTGACGTCCCACGACGCGATCGATGTGCGGTTCCGCCGGTAGACAGGCACGGTGAAGGACTGGATGGCGTCGACCTGGCTTGGCGTGCAGTCGCCGGCAGCAGGATCGGCCAGGCATCCGCCGTTGAACGGATTGTAGGCGTCCGGCGTCGAACGGGCGAGCGCTCGCTGGAACAGGGTGTTGGAGACGCGGTTCTCCTTGTCCTCGGTCGCGGCCATCGAATAGAGCAGCGCCGATTCCCAGTTCCAGCCCGCCCAGTCGCCGCGCAGCCCGGCCAGCGCGCGCGAGGAGAGGTTCTCGACTTCGGTCTTGCGCGGACCTGCGTCGATCGGACGATACGCCGCCGTGCCGGCCCCTGGGGCAGAGCCGAGATAGAGATCAAGCGCCGGCCCGGCATATCCCGGCAGACGATTGGGCGAGCCCACCACGCCGAACGGGTTGTAGTAATTCGATGCCGGAACGACGATCGGCACAGCCCCCAGCATGGGCGCGGCTTCCCGGTAGCCAACAGAGTCCGCGAGATAGACACCCGCCTCCGCGAAAAGCTCGAGGCTGTCGCTGAATTCGTGGTTGAAGAAGGCGAAGGCGTTGTAGCGATCGACGCCGTTGGTGACCGTCGCTTCCTCATTGACGTTGTAGCGCGTGCCCGCTGGCCGCGTTGACGTTGTTGCGATGCAGATGTCCGCGCTCAGCGGCATTGCG
>CAZXJZ010000432.1:0-2850 GCA_964641065.1 uncultured Hyphomicrobiales bacterium
TGCGCGCGGCGACGAAGCCTTCGAGCGAACTCGCCAGAGCGCAGCCGATCGAGCCCAGCATGAAGACGAAGATCGCTGCGGCGAACACGCGGCGCGCGCCGAACCGGTCGGCAGTCCAGCCGCTGGCCGGAATGAACACGGCGAGCGACAGCAGATACGAGGTAACCGCGAGTTTCAGCGCCAGCGGGTTGGCGCCGATATCGGCGGCGATCGCCGGCAGCGAGGTGGCGATCACGGTCGAGTCGAGATTTTCCATGAACAGCGCGCATGCCACGATCAGTGGCACGAGGCGCGGGTGGTGCTGCATAGGGATTCCGGCGGACGGACGATTTGGTGGGCGTTCTAGCATTTCGTTGTTGTGCCGGCGCGGGAAGTCTTGCGTGGGGGGCTGCCCTTCCTACATGGAATGGCTGCGAAGGCCGCGCTGTCTCGGCCGGGAGGGCTCTGGAAAATGATCTACGTTCTGGCGTTCTTTCTGCCGCCTCTGGCGCTGCTGCTGAACGGGCAGATTTTCGCGGCGATCTTCAACGCCGTGCTGTTCGTCCTGTTCCTTGTGGTCGGCTTGCTGACGTTGTCGCCCTATCTGTGGCTGATCGCGCCGGCGCACGCCATGATCGCGATCTATTCGCGGCGTGAGGATCGCAAGCATCGCGAACTGGTCGAGGCGATCGAGCGGCACGGTCCGCCGGCGAACTGGCGGCCGTAATCGCATTGTCGTTCCGGTTCGCGGGCGAACGCCCGCGAACGCGGAAGCCGACGCGCCGCTACCGCGGCAATGCCCCTGTGCGTTCGCTGACGATGCAGCAGGCCGAGGTCCAGCCCGAATGGCCGCGCCACGTCACCTCGCACCAGGAATGCGAACTGCGGCGATCGAGCGGCGGACGACACTGTCCAACGGTCAGCCCGGTCGCGCCGGCCGGGATTGACACCACCAGCGGGAAATTGGTGCCCGGTCCTTTGCGCACATTGTGGATGCCCTGCGAGACATTGCCGAGCACGCGATAGGTCTCTCGCGGCAGCGCTGCGACCTGCGGCGGAGGTGACGGGGCTGGCTGCGGCGCGGCAATCGCGGGCGGCGGTGCGACCGCGGCGGGAGGCAGTGCGGGCGGCGGCGTCGGCTGAGCACGCGGTGGCTGCGGTGCGTCGGCATTGGCACGCGCGAGAAAGATCCGACCCGGGATCTGGTCGTAATAGGCCGGCAATTGCTCGTGCCCGACACTGGCCGCGAGCTTCGGCACTTCGATCTGCAATTCCTTGGCGACATCGATCAGGTCGAGGTCGGGTCGCTTCACCAGATCGATGAACAGGCGCGTGAATACCGAATTGGGATGGGTGTCGTTTTCGCCCAGCCGGTCGAGCGCTTCCTGTCCGGCGCCGGCAGAGAACATCACGAACATGCCGCGCCGGGTATCCATGCGCGACAGCCCGCGCGATTGCCCGATCGAGCGGCCGGGTCCAGCCTTGAACGGATTGTTGCGGCAGGCATCGAGGATCATCACCGTGGTGGCGGCGCCGCGATCGCGCAGCCGTTCGGAGATGTCGTCGGCGAGAAAGCCTTCGGTGCGCAGAAGGTTGCGCTGGCCTTCGGTGACATTCGGGACGTCGGTCGGCATCAGGTAATTGCCGCCGTCGAGCGCGACGCCATGCCCGGCAAAGAAGAACAGCGCCGTATCGCCCGGCGCGACCCGGGTCTCGAAATCGACCAGCGCGCGCGCCATGCGCTGGCGGTTGGCGTCGAGCAGGGTGATGACGCTGAAGCCGAGCCCCTGCAGGGTTGCGGAAATCGCCTGCGCGTCGCCGGTGGCCTTTTCGAGCTTCGACACTTCGCTATAGGCGTTGTTGCCGATCACCAGCGCGACGCGCTTGGCGGCGAAGGCCGGAGAGGCCGCACAGAGGCACAAGCACAGGATTAACGTCAGCAAGGCCAGCGGCCGGTCGATCGATCCGGGTCTCGTCATGTCCGCGACCTTAGGTGATCCGGCCGCCTCAACCAAGCCGCCGCCGAATGACAGCGCCGTGACCCGGAATTGACCGCTGAAATATTGCGCGGGATGACGGCCGCGGCCCGGTGACGGCGCCGCCCGGCCATGCTATCCGCCCACGCCAACCGGATTTTCCGACCGCGTTTCGCCCGCCTTGCGGGAGCCCGAATCCGTCGCTAGGTATGGCAATGGCAAACCCCAATTCGCATAATTTGAACGGCGCCCCGCGTGAGGCGCTGACCTTCGACGACGTCCTGCTGCAGCCGGGCCTGTCGGACGTGCTGCCGTCCGAAGTCGACATCCGCTCGCGCATCACCCGCGACATCTCCCTGAACATCCCGATCGTGGCCTCGGCCATGGATACCGTCACCGAGGCGCGGATGGCGATCGCCATGGCGCAGGCCGGCGGCATCGGGGTGATCCACCGCAACCTCGATCCGGACGAGCAGGCCGCCCAGGTGCGCCAGGTCAAGAAGTTCGAATCCGGCATGGTGGTCAATCCTCTGACCATCGCCCCCGACGCCACGCTCGCCGACGCCTTCGCGCTGATGAACGAGAACGGCATCTCCGGCATCCCGGTGGTGGAGGGCGGCGGACGCAACGGAAAGGCCGGCAAGCTGGTCGGCATCTTGACCAACCGCGACGTGCGCTTCGCCACCGATCCGTCGCAGAAAGTGTCGGAGTTGATGACCCATGAGGGGCTCATCACCGTGCGCGAGAATGTCGGCCAGGACGAGGCCAAGCGGCTGCTGCATCAGCACCGCATCGAGAAGCTGCTGGTGGTTGATACCGATTATCGCTGCGTTGGCCTTATCACCGTGAAGGATATCGAAAAGGCTGTCGCCAATCCGAATGCCTGCAAGGACGA
>CAZXJZ010000433.1:0-2836 GCA_964641065.1 uncultured Hyphomicrobiales bacterium
GCTTCGCCGTCGATATTCTCCTTCAGCAGCCCCTCGCGCATCATCAAGCCCAGATTCTTGCGCGCGCGGCGCCAGGGCGCGTCGGCCGCCTTGTAGATGATGTGGCGCAGATCGTTGAGACGGCCGGGATTGGCCGGCTTGCCGGCCGCAAGCCACGCTTCGCGCGACTGCCCACCCTTCCAGGCGCGCGTCGTGAATCCCAGGATCTCGACCTTGACCCCGCAGCGCTCCAACGTGCGCGCGAGAATATCGGCGCAGGTGGCGGCGACCGTGATTGGCCGTCCGCGCATCGAGCCGGAATTGTCGAGCAGCAGCGTCACCACCGTGTCGCGGAAATTGGTGTCCTTCTCGCGCTTGAACGACAGCGGATGCATCGGATCGACGATGATGCGCGACAGCCGCGCCGGATCGAGCATCCCCTCTTCGAGGTCGAACTCCCAGGCGCGGTTCTGTTGCGCCATCAGGCGGCGTTGCAGACGGTTGGCGAGACGCGCGACCACCCCTTGCAGGTGCGACAATTGCTTGTCGAGATAGCTGCGCAAGCGGTCCAGTTCGTCCGGCTCGCACAGATCCTCGGCCTCGATCTCTTCGTCGAATTTCGAAACGAACGCGCCGTATTCCGGCCCGCGATGCTCGTTGTGGCCGCCGCGCGGACGCCACGGCTCCGACGGGGTTTCGGAATCGCCCATGTCGGCGTCGTCGGACATGTCCGAACTCGGCGCGTCGGTGGCTTCGGCGGCGGCTTCCTGCGCATCCTCAGCGGACGCTTCGGCTTGTTCGACCGACATGCGCTGCATGTCTTCGGAATCCGACGCCTCGCCCTCCTCGCCGTCCTCGTTCTGACTGCGGTCGTCCTCGCTCTGCTCGGTGTCGTCGTCTTCCTCGGAATCGCGGTTGCGATCCTCACCCATGTCGAGCGAGTCCAGCAGATCGTGGATCGCGTCGCCGAAGCGCGCCTGATCCTCGATCAGATATTCCAGACGGTCGAGCCCGCGCCCGGCCTTGTTCTCGATGATCGGACGCCACAGGTCGACAAGCTTCTTCGCCGCCGCCGGCGGCGCCTGGCCGGTCAGGCGCTCGCGCACCATCATCGCGACCGCTTCCTCGATCGGCGCATCGGCGCGATCGGTGATCTCGTCGAACTTGCCGCGATGAAACTTGTCATCGAGCATCGCGGTGAGATTTTTTGCGACACCCGACATCCGGCGCGCGCCGATCGCTTCGACCCGCGCCTGCTCCACCGCATCGAATACCGCGCGGGCCTGCTGGCCGCCCGGGATCAGCTTGCGATGCACGTTGGGATCGTGACAGGCGAGCTTGAGCGCGACCGAATCGGCATGGCCCCGGACGATCGCCGCTTCGCCCTTGGTGAGCTTGCGTGGCGGCTCCGGCAACCGCACCTTGCCACCGATCAGCCCCGGCCGCTCCGCGGCGAAGCCGATCTCCATCTCGGGGCGCTTGGCAATCGCGCGCAGGCAACCGGCCACCGCCCGCTTGAACGGCTCGGCGGGCGATTCCTTCTGTGACGGCTTCGATTTGTAGTTCGAGGACATGGCTGCGGCTTGCGGTTCCTGCGTCTTCTTCATGTAGCGGCCAACTTGCCCGCCGTCGATCCGGGGACCGGCAAGGGCTCGATCTTCAGCGGCGAAGTGACACCCATCGACACATAGATGCTGACGAGCTTTTCCACGCCGATATCCGCCGGCTGAACCCATTCGGCCGGTACATAAGCAAGGCATCCTCCGACCGGAAGCGGCGCGGAGGGAATGAGAACGGCGTGATAGGCCGTCTTGCCGACCATGATCGGCTCGGGCGTCGGCAACAGAGCCAGCACCGCCGCACTTTCGGGACCACCGAAAAAGCACCAGACCGGGCTCATGCTCTTGAGGCCCTCGACGTCTTTCTTGTCCATCAACGCCACGAAGCGATGGATCAGGTCATACAGGTTTCCGATCACCGGGATCCGCCGCATGGTCGAATCCAGAAACTGCGACAGATGGCTGCGCAACCGGGACTCGACCGCGAGCCCGAGCAGATAGACGACCACCAGGAACAGAACGAGCCCGATCACATAGGCCACGAACTGTGACGCCGAGAAACCGAATCCGATCGTCATCAGCGCCTGGCCGACGACGCTGGACGGGCCGACGTAAGTGATAATGAACTGGCCGAGCCACGCCACCACCGCAAGCGTGATGATCAGCGGCAACAACAGAATGAGGCCGGACACGAATGTACGGAACATATGCGTCATGGGCAGCCACCAGTCCGGTTGCGCAGCGCCGCGGCACGCGACGCGAGCGCTGCAAATCCGGCACCCATCGTATACGCCGCCGCGCCGGCTTGTCCCGCTATGTCAGTGCAACATTCACCGACGATTCCGGCAATTCCTGCCCGAAGCTGCGCTGATAGAATTCCGCGACGATCGGACGCTCCAGTTCGTCGCACTTGTTCACGAATGTGACGCGCAGCGCGAAGCCGACATCGCCGAAAATGTCGGCATTCTCCGCCCATGTGATGACCGTGCGCGGGCTCATCACGGTCGAGAGATCGCCGTTCATGAACGCGTTGCGGGTGAGATCGGCGACGCGCACCATCTTCGAGACGATGTCGCGGCCTTCCTCGTTGCGGTAGTGCTTGGCCTTGGCCAGCACGATGTCGACTTCCTTGTCGTGCGGCAGATAATTCAGCGTGGTGACGATCGACCAGCGGTCCATCTGTCCCTGATTGATCTGCTGGGTGCCATGGTAGAGCCCGGTGGTGTCGCCCAGCCCCACGGTGTTTGCGGTCGCAAACAGCCGGAAAGAGGGATGCGGCCGGATCACCTTGTTCTGGT
>CAZXJZ010000434.1:0-396 GCA_964641065.1 uncultured Hyphomicrobiales bacterium
GAGCGCGAAGCCGCGCTCGTGCTTCGCATAGATCAGTTCCGGCGAGACCGGCTTGGTGCGCGACAGCACGCCGAGCCAGCCGAACGGATAGATGCGCTCGTATTCGCGCAACACGCCTTTCGGGATCGCCTTGCGGCTGACGCCATGGAAGCCGTCGGCGCCGACGATGTAGTCGCAATCGATGCGGACGATCCGGTCGCCGTCGCGATAGGTCACATAGGGCGCGTCCGAGGTGATGTCGTTGAGATGCACGTCCTCGACATTGTGGATGACATTGCCCTTCATGCGTTCGCGCGCCTCGTAGAGGTCGCGCGTCAGCTCGGTCTGGCCATAGACGATCACCGAATTGCCGCCGGAATATTTGTGCAGATCGACGCGGTCGAGCTTGCCGTCATG
>CAZXJZ010000434.1:406-2824 GCA_964641065.1 uncultured Hyphomicrobiales bacterium
GCTTCCCGCATCAGCTTGGCGAAGCCGTGCTCCAGCACGCCGGCCCTGATCCGGCTCAGCACATATTCGCGGCTGTGCTTTTCGAGCAGGATGGTGTCGATCCCGCGCAGGTGCAGAAGCTGTGACAGCAGCAGCCCGGACGGGCCGCCGCCGATAATGCAGACCTGTGTTTTCATCGCCGCGTCCTCCCTGATCCTGCATCTTGACCTAGGGTCGCCGGCGCCGAAAGGACATGGATCAAGCGCACGATCTCTTGTACAAATCGAACATGCGCGCCTCC
Source organism: uncultured Hyphomicrobiales bacterium (assembly GCA_964641065.1). Lineage (GTDB taxonomy): Bacteria > Pseudomonadota > Alphaproteobacteria > Rhizobiales > Xanthobacteraceae > Pseudorhodoplanes. Next base: position 687 of record CAZXJZ010000434.1, read on the forward strand.
GCCAGCTCGGCCATCCGGTCCTATAATCTGTTCGGCGAGACCAGCGACGTCCCCGACGTCGTCCATTGCGAGACCATCGCGGCGCGCTCGGTGCTGCATGACTGGGAACTGGAGCCGCATCGCCATGCGCGGCTGCATCAGGTGTTGCTGGTATCGCGCGGCGGCGGCGAAGTCACGCTGGAAGGACAGCGCCATCGCCTGCGGCCGATGTCTCTCGTCAATGTGCCGACCGGCCAGGTGCATGGCTTCTCGTTCAAGCCCGGGACCGATGGATGGGTGGTGACCGTCGTTTCGGAATTCCTCGATCAGGTGCTGGTGCCGTCGGAGGGACTCGCGCGCGTTCTCGGCAAGGCCGCCGTGATCGCCGGCACCGGCGAGATGCGCAAGATCGCGACCGGCATCTTCGCCGAATTCGGCGCGCGCAATTATGCACGCGCGCATCTGCTGCGGTCGCTGTCCGGCATGCTGCTCGGTCTGGTGGCGCGCGCGCTGGCCGCCGAACACAGCCCGGCCGCGCGCACGCCCGGCGCGGATTTGCTGCGGCGGTTCGAGGATTTGCTGGACGCGCATTTTTTGGAGCATTGGCCGGTCGCGCGCTATGCGGAGGCGCTGAACGTCACCCCGACCCACCTCACCCGCGTCGTGCGCGAGGCCTTTGGTTGCCCGGCGACGCAGATGATCCGCGACCGCATGGTGCGCGAGGCCAGGCGCCACCTCGTCTACACCAATCTGTCGATCTCGCAGATCGCCTATGCGCTGCGCTTCGACGATCCGGCCTATTTCACCCGCACCTTCACCCAGGCCACCGGCCACTCGCCGCGCGCGTTTCGTCAGCGCATCGGTTCGTTGTGAAGGCCGGGATAGCCGCGATCGGATGTCTAGCTGTAGGTGCAGACCGCGGAGCGCGGCTCGGCCTTCGCGCGATAGAGCGCCTCGTCGGCGCGCCGGAACAGATCCTGTTCGGTGCGCGCGTCACGCGGATAGAGCGCGATACCAGCACCCGCGCCGACACGATGCTCGATCCCGTCCACGATAATCGGCGCCTCGATCGTCTTGACCGTCGAGCGAATGAATTGCTCGACATCGGCGGCCTGCCGCACCGAGGGACAGAAGATTGCGAATTCGTCTCCCCCGATACGCGCCGACATTTTTGCAGGACCGGCGGCGGCTTCGAGCCGGCCCGCGATCTCCTGCAGCACGCGGTCGCCGACGGGATGACCGTAATGGTCGTTGACCGACTTGAATCCGTTCAGATCGAACATCACCAGGGCGTGTGACCTATGCGCCGGATCGGGTTGGCTCAGCGCCGCCGACACGGCCTCCGACAAAGCGCGACGGTTCGGCATGTTGGTGAGCGGATCGTGCAGCGCCTCGTCGCGGGCGCGGTTCGCCGCAAGTTCTGCGGCAAGCCGCAAGGCCATTTCGCGCTTCTCCTGCTGGCTCCGGCGAAACGCGTAGATGATGAGTCCAACGATAAAAACGCCGGAGACTACGAAAAACTCTCCGGTCGTGACACGCTTCTCGTGCGCGGTCATCGCGTCGGAATGTTCGAAGAAGCTGTATTCGTAGGCAAACAGGATCACCGCGCCGACCGAGGCGAGCCAAATCACCATGTCCTGGAAACTGGCACGCGACGATAGCGTGGCTGCCCCGATCATCACGTTTGCTCCGGTCTGTTCGCGGTCCCGAAGAGACACTTACCGTCCGGAGGTAAATTGCCGCTGAACGCCGGCAAATAAGGTCGCGGCCCCTGCGTCCGACCAGTCATCGGGATGGCTTGACCGCCCTGCCCGGCCGCCTACGCTTGAGGGCGGAGCCGCACCTATCCGGCTCTGCAAAATCAAGGGAGGATCGCAATGGCTGTCGCTCGCGTGACCGAACTGATTTCCGCTTCCAAGAAGAGCTTCGAAGACGCCATCCAGAACGGCGTCGCCCGCGCCGTGAAGACGCTGAAGAATGTCGAAGGCGTCTGGGTCGAAGGCCAGAAATGCGTCATCAAGAAAGGCAAGATCGACGAGTACCGCGTCAACCTGAAGGTGACGTTCATCCTGCAGGACTGAACGCGCTGCGCGATTGCGATGCGGGTCGCGAAGCCGCTCTCAGCGCCGGCGCATGCGGAAGCCGCTGCGCTGCGCGGG
>CAZXJZ010000435.1:0-2811 GCA_964641065.1 uncultured Hyphomicrobiales bacterium
ACGTTGCCGTGCTTGTCGCCCAGCAACTGGATTTCGATGTGGCGCGGATCGACGATGAACTTCTCGATGAACATGCGGTCGTCACCAAAGGACGACCTGGCTTCCGACTTAGACCGCGCAAAGCCTTCGGCGACTTCGCTTTCCGACCACGCGATCCGCATGCCCTTGCCGCCGCCGCCCGCGGAGGCCTTGATCATCACGGGATAGCCGATCTGGTTAGCGATCTTCACCGCCTCCGCCTCGTCGGCGATCTCGCCGAGATAACCGGGGACGGTGGAGACGCCTGCGGCGGCGGCCGCCTTCTTGGATTCGATCTTGTCGCCCATGGCGGCGATCGCCTTGGCGTTCGGCCCGATGAAGACGATGCCGTTGGCTTCCAGCGCTTTCGGAAAGGCTTCGCGCTCGGACAGGAAGCCGTAGCCGGGATGGACGGCTTCCGCGCCCGTCGCCTTGCAGGCGGCGATGATCTTGTCGATCAGCAGATAGCTTTCGGCCGCCGGCGGAGGGCCGATGTGAACGGCTTCATCCGCCATCTCAACATGCAGCGCGTCGCGGTCGGCGTCGGAATAGACCGCCACCGTGGAAATACCCATACGCCGCGCGGTCTTTATGATCCGGCAAGCAATCTCGCCGCGATTTGCAATCAGGATACGCTTGAACATACGGCGCCCGCCCCCTCAACAGACAGACTTTTCGGCGCTGCAACAAAAATGTCAATTCGGATTCAGGCGGGGGTCATGAGGGTGGCGAGCCAGTACGCGACACCCCCGGCCGTGAAGCATAATGCGGTCATGGCCGCGATCTGAATTGCAAAGGCCCCTCGCCCGGCTGCGGCTCCGATCATGGTTTTGCTGACATTGTTGGAGACCACGGCAGCCAGAATGGCCAGCCCTGCTGCATTCAGCGACAACGTGTCGGGGACAAGCCGCGACATGGACACGGTCACCGCGTCGACATCGGCCAGGCCCAGTGCCAGCGCCCCGATAATGGCGCCCGTGGCGCCGAGATTTTCCCCGAGCACCCGACCGAGCATGACAATGGCCGCCAGCAAGATGGCGAAGCCGATGACCGACCAGAATCCGAACGGGTTCTTGAATTCGACGGTCTGCTCCTCCCTGTCGTCTGCCTTGCGCCCATAGACGGAAATAAAGGCCCAACCCACCGCCACCGCGATCGCCGCAATGAGAGGCGGCGCGAGCAGCTTTAGAAGTTCCGGCTTCAGAAATCCGGCGATGACAATCACCCGCGCAAACGACACCGCGGTCGCGAGCGCCACACCGGCCGCGAGCAGATGCGGCGCCCCCTCGCCGGCCTCTGCGCGTTTGGCGTTTGAAGCCGTCACTGCAGTCGACGAAACCAGACCGCCCGCGGCCGCGGCCAGCATGATGCCGTGTCGGGAGCCCAGCACCTTTACGGCGACGTAGCCTGCGAACGACACGCCCGCGAGAACAATCGCGATCAACCAGATTTCGCGCGGATTGACCCCGCCAAACGGGCCGATCGGCTCGTCGGGTATGAGCGGCAGTGCAATGAAGGTCATGGCGAGAAGGATCAGCGAAGAGCGGATCTCGCGCTCCTCGATTTTCGTCAGCCAGGCATGCAGGGGCGCTCGCAGGGCAAGTACACCGACCGTCGCCACCGCAGCGGCGGCTGCGGCCCGGATGTCGCCGATCATGGCGTAGGCCGACAGCGCGAAGGTCAGCATGCCGGCAATAGCGGTGGTCGCAGAGTAACTGTTGTCCGCCCGATTTTCTTCGCGGCACATCAAGGCGAAGGTTACGGCGAAGCCAACGAAGCCCAATCCGAGAACGAGGGATCCAGCGATCGTCAACGGGGTGCCGGCGGCCTCCGCAAGCACGCCCGTGGTTCCGCCCAGAATGCCGATGATGGTGAAGGTGCGGACCCCCGCCGTACGGCTGCCGGGCTTCTCCTCGCGGGTGCGCCAGCCGCGCTCGATCCCGATCAGCAGCCCGATTCCGAGCGCCACAGCGAAATGCGAGAGCAGGTCTGTAATATCCATTTCAATCGGGCCCGATCTCGCGTGCAGCCAGAAAGGTTTTGCTGCGAACCAGGAACGGCCGGAAAAATCATCTCTCGATCAATCGAAATCCGAAACATCCGGCGTCTTATATTTGTTCCTCGAAGGCTGTATATACCCGCCGGACGCGATCCGGCGCCCGCTCATTCTCTGACCCCAGCAATGCCGCGTCCCGTCCCGGAGGCGCGACCCATGGAGGACCAACATGGCTCTCGCGATCAACGACACCGCCCCCGATTTTGAAGCTGTAACCACGCAGGGCAAAATCCGCTTTCACGATTGGCTTGGCGATTCCTGGGGCGTGCTGTTCTCCCATCCGAAGGACTTCACCCCGGTCTGCACCACCGAACTCGGCTACATGGCCCGCATCAAGCCGGAATTCGACAAGCGCGGCGTGAAGATCATCGGGCTCTCCGTCGATCCGGTCGACCGTCATTCGGACTGGGCGAAGGACATCAAGGAGACGCAAGGCTTCGAACCGAATTATCCGATGATCGCCGACACCGACTTCAACGTGTCGAAGCTCTACGGCATGCTCCCCGCCGCCGTGTCCGGCGATCCGACCAAGCGGACCGCGGCCGACAACCAGACTGTCCGCAATGTGTTCGTGATCGGCCCCGACAAGAAGGTCAAGCTGGTGCTCGTCTATCCGATGACCACCGGCCGCAACTTCGACGAGGTGCTACGGGTGATCGATTCGCTACAGCTCACCGCCAAGCACAAGGTCGCGACCCCGGCCCAGTGGAAGCAGGGCGAGGACGTGATCATCGCAG
>CAZXJZ010000436.1:0-2785 GCA_964641065.1 uncultured Hyphomicrobiales bacterium
AGTTGTCTCCCGTCAGCATCACCACATGCAGACCTTCCGCCTTTAGGGCTGCAAGTGCTTCAGGCGTCGAAGGCTTGACAGCGTCGGCGATCGCAATAATTCCGGCGGCTTTGCTATCGATCGCGATAAAGATTGCGGTCGCGCCGTCAAGCCGCAACGCTTCGGCATCCTTCGCGGCCACGTCGGTGTCGACGCCGTGCTCCTGCAGAAAGCGTGCGTTGCCCAGCAAAACACTGCGGCCTTCCACGGTACCGAGCGCTCCCTTGCCCGTCGGCGAGTCGAACTCAGTCACCGGCGCAATTTCTATGTCGCGACTTTCTGCCGCACGGACGATAGCTTCGGCAAGCGGATGCTCGCTGGCGCGTTCGACGCTCGCGGCAAATCTGAGGAGTGCCTCTTCGCCGTAGCTCTCGCCGATAGCTAGGACGCGCGTTACCGAAGGCTTTCCTTCTGTGAGCGTGCCGGTTTTGTCGATCACGAGCGTGTCGACCTTCTCCATGCGCTCCAAGGCTTCCGCGTTCTTGATCAGCACGCCCAGGCTAGCGCCGCGACCCACACCCACCATGATCGACATCGGCGTAGCCAGGCCGAGCGCACATGGACAGGCGATGATTAAAACCGCGACTGCGGCCACGAGGCCATAGGTAAACCGCGGCTCAGGTCCCCAGACCGCCCAGGCTGCGAAAGCAAGAACGGCGACCCCGATCACCGCCGGCACGAAATAGCCGGACACCTGATCAGCCAGCCGCTGGATCGGCGCACGGCTTCTTTGCGCTTCGGCGACCAGCTGAACGATTTGCGCAAGCATCGTATCGCGCCCGATTTTTCGGGCAGCGATGATCAGCGCACCGCTCCGGTTCAGTGTGCCGCCAATGACCGCATCTCCTTTGACCTTCGTGACCGGCATCGACTCGCCCGTCACCATCGATTCATCGACCGCGCTGCGACCGTCCACAACTTCACCGTCGACCGGCACTTTTTCACCGGGACGCACACGCATGCGGTCGCCGACCGCCACCGCGTCAAGTGCGATTTCTTCTTCGCTGTTATTTGCCCCGATACGACGTGCGGTCTTCGGCGCAAGATCGAGCAGCGCCCGGATCGCGCCGCCCGTGGCTTCCCGCGCACGCAACTCAAGAACCTGTCCCAGAAGAACCAGTACCGTGATCACCGCCGCGGCCTCGAAATACACGGCCACGGAGCCGTCGCTTCCACGGAACGCAGACGGAAAGAGCTGCGGTGCAGCGGTTGCCAGCACGCTGTAGACCCAGGCAACGCCCGTGCCCATCGCGATAAGTGTAAACATATTCAGATTGAGCGTGCGAACCGACGCATAGCCGCGCTCGAAAAACGGCCATCCCGCCCACAGAACGACAGGTGTCGCGAGAGCAAATTGAAGCCAGTTCGAGATACTGCGCGGGATAAGATGATTAAGGCCGGTGAGATGCCCGCCCATTTCAAGTAAAAGCACCGGAACGCTGAGAACAAGCCCCACCCAAAAGCGGCGCGACATGTCGGCGAGCTCCGGATTTGGCCCGGACTCGGCTGTCGCTAGCAATGGCTCTAGGGCCATACCACAAATAGGGCAGCTCCCCGGACCCACTTGGCGAATCTCGGGATGCATTGGGCAGGTGTAAATCGTGCCCTCCGGCACGGGTTGCGCTGCCTGCGCGGGTCCGAGGTAACGCTCCGGATCGGCGAGAAATTTCGTTCGGCAGCCCGCGGAGCAGAAATAGTAGGGCTGCCCGGCATGCGTTACCCGGTGCGCAGTTTTGTGCGGGTCCACGGTCATCCCGCAGACCGGATCCTTCACGCCGCTGTGCGCCGGTGTGGAGTGGCCATGCGGCTTCCCCGCGCCGCCTTGATGAGTCTTGCCTGAACAGCAGCTATGCGACGCGTGATCCATGGGAAGATCCTTCCGGCCCTGGTGAACTCAACTCAAGGCCAGTCTGGACCTTCCCATGATGGTAAGGTCAAGACCCAACTTCAAAGCCCAACTACTTGTCCAGCCGAGCCAGGATTGCCTTCATCTGGTCGATTTCTTTTTGCTGGCCTTCGATGATTTCGGTGCAAAGCTTTTTGAGCTCAGCATCAGTTATCGACGCCTGGCCGCACATCAGGATTGCACCGGAGTGATGCGGAATCATTGATTTGACGAATTGGATGTTTCCGACTGCGGTCTGGGCACGAATGCCGACAAAGAACAGCACCAGTGCAAGCGCCGCGATCCCGGCGAATGCCAGATTCATCCGCATGTCGGGGTACATGCTTCGCATCACCGCAAGTTCAATCAACACCATCGGCGCGGCCATCAACCCGGCCATATAGGCCTGGTTGACGTTCGGATAGACATTTGTAAACCGGTCCACCATTGCGTACATGAGAATGAACATCGCGATGAAGGACACAAGCGTCATGATGGCGAGGTGACCATAATGGCCCCCGCCCATCTCATGCTCCATCTTTGTCATGCCGCCATCCTCCGACAGCTTTCCGCGCAAGAGCGGCAAGCCCTGACGCATTCTTCCATATCGCCGAGCCGTTCACAGTCTCGCGCGCACTCTTCGCAGATTTCCGCGCATTCGCGGCAAATATGCTTGTGATGAGGCGTGGTCAGCAGCATGAAATGCGCCGCGGTGCGGCACATTTCAGAGCAAGCCAGCATCAGCCGGAAGTGTGCGGGTTCGGTGTGCTTCCCGCCCGCTTCCAGACAGTGCGTCATTGCCGTCCCCAGACAGGTTGAGTAGCAGGACAGGCACCGATCGATGCAGGCCCGCATATCGTC
>CAZXJZ010000437.1:0-2775 GCA_964641065.1 uncultured Hyphomicrobiales bacterium
AGTTGTCTCCCGTCAGCATCACCACATGCAGACCTTCCGCCTTTAGGGCTGCAAGCGCTTCAGGCGTCGAAGGCTTGACAGCGTCGGCGATCGCAATGATCCCGGCGGCTTTACGATCGATCGCGATAAAGATTGCGGTCGCACCGTCAAGCCGCAACGCTTCGGCATCCTTCGCGGCCGCATCCGTGTCGACGCCGTGCTCCTGCAGAAAGCGTGCGTTGCCTAGCAGAACATTGCGACCTTCGACGGTACCGAGCGCTCCCTTGCCCGTCGGCGAGTCGAACTCCGTCACCGGCGCAATTTCAATGTTACGACTTTCTGCCGCGCGGACGATGGCTTCGGCAAGCGGATGCTCGCTGGCGCGTTCGACGCTGGCGGCAAATTTGAGGAGAACCTCCTCGCTGTAGCCGTCGCCGATTGCTAAGACGCGTGTTACCGAAGGCTTTCCTTCGGTGAGCGTTCCTGTCTTGTCTATCACAAGCGTGTCGACTTTCTCCATGCGCTCCAAGGCCTCGGCGTTCTTGATCAACACGCCCAAGCTTGCGCCGCGTCCAACACCCACCATGATCGACATCGGCGTAGCCAGGCCGAGCGCACATGGGCAGGCGATGATTAGAACCGCTACCGCGGCCACAAGGCCATAGGTAAAGCGCGGCTCAGGCCCCCAGACCGCCCAGGCTGTGAAAGCAAGAACGGCGACTCCGATCACCGCTGGCACGAAATAGCCGGACACCTGATCAGCCAGCCGCTGGATCGGCGCACGGCTTCTTTGCGCTTCGGCGACCAGCTGAACGATTTGCGCAAGCATCGTATCGCGCCCGATTTTTCGGGCAGCGATGATCAGCGCACCGCTCCGGTTCAGTGTGCCGCCAATGACCGCATCTCCTTTGACCTTCGTGACCGGCATCGACTCGCCCGTCACCATCGATTCATCGACCGCGCTGCGACCGTCCACAACTTCACCGTCGACCGGCACTTTTTCACCGGGACGCACACGCATGCGGTCGCCGACCGCCACCGCGTCAAGTGCGATTTCTTCTTCGCTGTTATTTGCCCCGATACGACGTGCGGTCTTCGGCGCAAGATCGAGCAGCGCCCGGATCGCGCCGCCCGTGGCTTCCCGCGCACGCAACTCAAGAACCTGTCCCAGAAGAACCAGTACCGTGATCACCGCCGCGGCCTCGAAATACACGGCCACGGAGCCGTCGCTTCCACGGAACGCAGACGGAAAGAGCTGCGGTGCAGCGGTTGCCAGCACGCTGTAGACCCAGGCAACGCCCGTGCCCATCGCGATAAGTGTAAACATATTCAGATTGAGCGTGCGAACCGACGCATAGCCGCGCTCGAAAAACGGCCAGCCCGCCCACAAAACGACCGGCGTCGCGAGAGCAAATTGCAGCCAGTTCGAGATACTGCGCGGAATGAGATGATTGAGGCCGGTGAGATGCCCGCCCATCTCCAGCAAAAGCACCGGAACGCTAAGAACAAGCCCCACCCAGAAGCGGCGCGACATGTCGGCGAGCTCCGGATTCGGCCCGGACTCGGCTGTCGTCAGCAACGGCTCAAGAGCCATGCCGCAAATGGGGCAGCTCCCCGGCCCCATTTGGCGAATCTCGGGATGCATTGGGCAGGTGTAAATCGTGCCCTCGGGAACGGATTCCGCAGCGTGCGCGGGTCCGAGGTAACGCTCCGGATCGGCGAGAAATTTCGTTTGGCAACCCGCGGAGCAAAAATAATAGGGCTGCCCGGCATGCGTTCCACGGTGCGCCGTCTTGTGCGGGTCCACGGTCATCCCGCAGACTGGATCCTTTATGCCCTCTTGCGCCGGTTTAGCGAGGATATGCGGTCCCTCTTTGCCCGCTTGATGAGTCTTGCCTGAGCAGCAGCTATGCGACGCGTGATCCATAGGAAAATCCTTTCCGGCCAACTTAAGGCCAGTCTGGACCTTCCTATGATGGTAAGGTCAAGACCGATTTTCAAAGCCCAGTTACCTGTCTAACCGAGCCAGGATTGCCTTCATCTGGTCGATTTCCTTTTGCTGGCCTTCGATGATTTCGGTGCAAAGCTTTTTGAGCTCGGCATCGGTTATCGACGCTTGGCCGCACATCAGGAGTGCACCGGCGTGATGCGGAATCATCGACTTGACGAACTGGACGTTTCCGACCGCAGTCTGGGCACGAATGCCGACAAAGAACAGCACCAGTGCGAGCGCCGCGACCCCGGCGAACGCCAGATTCATTCGCATGTCGGGGTACATGCTGCGCATCACCGCAAGTTCGATCAGCACCATCGGCGCGGCCATCAACCCGGCCATATAGGCCTGGTTGATGTTCGGATAGACGTCCGCAAACCGGTCCACCATCGCGTACATCAGGATGAACATCGCGATGAAGGACACAAGCGTCATGATGGCAAGGTTGCCGTAATGGCCCCGGCCCATCTCATGCTCTTTGTTTGTCATGCCGCCATCCTCCGGCAGCTTTCCGCGCAGGAGCGGCACACCTTGACGCATTCATCCATGTCGCCGAGCCGCTCGCAGTCTTGCGCGCACTCTTCACAGATTTCCGCGCATTCGCGGCAGGTGTGCTTGTGATGGGGCGTGGCCAGGAGCATGAAATGCGCCGCGGTGCGGCACATTTCAGAGCAAGCCAGCATCAGCCGAAAGTGTGCGGGTTCGGTGTGCTTCCCGCCCGCTTCCAGACAATGCGTCATTGACGTCGCCAGACAGGTTGAGTAGCAGGACAGGCACCGATCGATGCAGGCCCGCATATCGTC
>CAZXJZ010000438.1:0-2746 GCA_964641065.1 uncultured Hyphomicrobiales bacterium
CCTTGACGACCTTGCCGTCATAGATCTCACCGACCTCCGGCTCCGACACGATCGACTTGATCCACTTGAGCGCCGCCTCGATGGCGGGACCCGAGGAGGACGCCACCTTGACGGTGCCGTCATCGGAAATGTCGATCTTGGCGCCGGTCTTTTCGACGATCTCGCGGATCACCTTGCCGCCGGTGCCGATCACTTCGCGGATCTTGTCCACCGGAATCTTCAGGGTCTCGATGCGCGGAGCGTGTTCGCCGAGTTCGGCGCGCGCTGCGGTCAGGGCCTTGGCCATCTCACCGAGGATGTGAACGCGACCGTCCTTTGCCTGGGCAAGCGCGGTCTTCATGATCTGCTCGGTGATGCCGGCGATCTTGATGTCCATCTGCAGCGAGGTGATGCCGGCTTCGGTGCCGGCGACCTTGAAGTCCATGTCGCCGAGATGATCCTCGTCGCCGAGAATGTCCGAGAGAACGGCGTATTTTTCGCCCTCGAGGATCAGGCCCATGGCGATGCCCGCGGTCGGCCGCTTCAGCGGCACGCCCGCATCCATCAGCGCGAGCGACGAACCGCACACCGTCGCCATCGACGACGAGCCGTTCGACTCGGTCACTTCCGAGACGACGCGGATGGTGTAGGGGAAGTCGTGCTTGGCCGGCAGAACCGGATGGATCGCACGCCAGGCCAGCTTGCCGTGGCCGATCTCGCGACGCTTGGTGCCGCCGAGACGGCCGGTCTCGCCGACCGAATAGGGCGGGAAGTTATAGTGCAGCAGGAAGTGTTCCTTGTAGGTGCCCTGCAGCGCGTCGATCCACTGCTCGTCCTCGCCGGTGCCGAGCGTGGTGACCACCAGCGCCTGGGTTTCGCCGCGGGTGAACAGCGCCGAACCGTGAGTGCGCGGAAGCACGCCGACTTCGCAGACGATCGGACGAACGGTGCTCAGGTCGCGTCCATCGATGCGCTTGGAGGTGTCGAGAATGTTCCAGCGAACGATCTTGGCTTCCAGTTCCTTGAACACGCCGGCAATACGCTGCTTGTCGTATTTCGGCTCGGCGCCTTCCGGGAAGAAATGCGCCAGCATCTTTTCCTTCACCGCGCCGACGGCGGCATAGCGATCCTGCTTCTTGGAAATCGAATAAGCCGACCGCAGGTCCTTCTCGAACAGGCCGAGCATTTCCTTTTCGATCTCGGAATTGTCGATGACCTTCAGCTCGCGCGGTTCCTTGGCGGCCTTCTCGGCAAGCTGGATGATCGCCTGGATCACCGGCTGGAAATGCCGATGGCCGAACATCACGGCGCCGAGCATCACGTCTTCCGACAATTCCTTGGCTTCGGATTCGACCATCAGCACCGCATCGGCGGTGCCGGCGACCACGAGATCGAGGTCGGTGTCGGTCATCTCGTCGACCAGCGGATTCAAGACATATTCGCCGTTGATGAAGCCGACCCGTGCGGCGCCGATCGGGCCCATGAACGGCACGCCGGACAGCGTCAGCGCGGCAGACGTGGCGACCAGCGCGAGGATGTCGGGGTCGTTCTCCATGTCGTGGGAGAGCGTTGTGACGATCACTTGCGTCTCGTTGCGCCAGCCGTCGGCGAACAGCGGGCGGATCGGGCGATCGATCAGGCGCGAGACCAGCGTTTCCTTTTCGGTAGGACGGCCTTCACGCTTGAAATAGCCGCCGGGAATGCGGCCGGCGGCGTAATACTTTTCCTGGTAATCGACGGTCAGCGGCAGGAAGTCCACGCCTTCGCGCGGCGACTTGGCCGCGACCACGGTCGCGAGCACGGTGGTTTCGCCATAGGTGGCGACGACGGCGCCATCGGCCTGGCGCGCGACCTTGCCGGTCTCGAGGGTGAGCTTGCGCCCGCCCCAGTCGAGTTCAACGGTATGCTTTTCGAACATTTTGCTTTTCTCTCATCGGTTCGGACTGAGGGAAAAAGCCATGTGCAAGACGGCGAGATATTGCCGGCGCGATGTGAGACGCGCTCAAGCGGCAATATCCGGCGATCCTGCCATGGCTCATCCCTCCGGGATGCGAGCGGGCCAATCCGTATTGTCACCGCTCGGGGTCCGGCAGATTTCGCTACCGGTCGTACAAGAACGCGATGCTTCGCGTTCGCTCAAGATTGAGCGGACGCCACAATGCGTCCGCGACAGTTGAGCACGATGTCGTCCGAAAACCGCATCACGCTTTTCGGCACCGCGCTCCTTGGAGCATGACCTTGTCCGAAACCGTTTCGCGCTTTCGGGGTCATGCCTTTTCCGCACAATGGATGCGGCAGCAATCAGCGGCGGATATTGAGCCGCTCGATCAGTTCCTTGTAGCGCGCCTCGTCCTTGCGCTTGACGTAGTCGAGCAATTGGCGGCGCAGCGACACGAGCTTGAGCAGCCCGCGGCGGGAGTGGTTGTCCTTGGTATGGGTCTTGAAGTGGTTGGTCAGGTTGTTGATCCGCTCGGACAGGATCGCGACCTGGACCTCCGGCGAACCGGTGTCGCCGGACTTGCGTGCAAACGTCTTGATGACTTCGGCCTTGCGGCCGGCTTCGATCGACATCGTCAGGTGCCTTTGTCTTTGCCGGCGCTGCCAGTCAGGCCGGCGAGGTTGAACACGCGCTTGGGAACGATCTGGCCCTGACCGGTCTCGGCAAGGGCGATCAGATCGCCCGCAACCGTGACGTAGACCAGGCCCTCAAGGATGGGAGCGTCCCGTCCGCGCAGGATGACGGCCTGGCCTCTCTGGAGCCTTGCCG
>CAZXJZ010000439.1:0-2719 GCA_964641065.1 uncultured Hyphomicrobiales bacterium
GCTCGAGACGCACAGCGTGCCGCGATCGCTTTCCGGGATGTAGACGGTCTCGACCAGATGCGGCCGCTCGCCGGGTGTCTCGCCTGCGAGCTTCAACAGCCACTTGCGGGTGCCGTCGGCGGACACCTGCTCGGTCACGACCTCCGGCCGCTCCAGCGTGAAATGCTGCTCCAGCGCGCCGCGCACCTCTTTCGAGATGCTCGACATCGGCGAGAAATCCTGCGCGCCGCGCACATAAAGCCAATGCCAGATCTGTTGCGCGCGCATCTTGCGCTCGCGCTCGCCGACACCGATCCCGCCGAGCATGTCGGCGAGCTGCGCGCGCGAGGCGCCGATCAGCGATGGCTTGTCGGGCGCGACATAGACCTCGAGCGCGGTCTTTTCGAGCGGAGCACTGGCGGTGGCGGCGGTCATGGGCCGGTATATAGGGGAGCGCCCGCGATTTGCCGAATCATGGTCGTCCCCGCGACCTTGCTTAAGCTCGGGAAACTACCGGCACTCCGCCGCAGCGCGGTCGAGCGCCTGGGCCACGCCCTTCAGAGAAAACTTGTCGATCGTCTTGGTGCCACGGCCGGATTCACCGCGAACCGTGACATCGGCGCCCTTGCGCATCGCATCCACCAGGCGCGCCTCCTCGGCGGCATTCTTAACCCAGGCGCCATCATTCTGCGTATACATCGCGAAATTGGTCGAGCCGATCTCGATGGTGGCGTCGGAATTGGCCTTCAGCGGATAGCCGAAAATGACCGAGACCTCCTCCCGCACCTTTTCCGCCGGGCGGGTGGAGACGAACAGCCAGGCCTGATCGCGCGGGCGATTCGGCGGATTGGTCTCCGAGGCCGCCGGCTTGGCTAGCGCGAAGCAGACCTTCTTGCCGCCCGGGGTCGCCGTATACGCACCCCAGTCGCCGAATTCTCCCAGCAACTGCGCCGCCGATTGTGCCTGCGCCGAATCGGTCGCGGCATGAGCCGACAACATCGCGACCGCGCCTAGCATGCTGAAAAACAGGACGAATTTTTTGCGCATCTTCGAGATCCAGACAGATTCGGAATGGCCGACAACAGGTTAGCACAAACGAGGATTTGCAATAATAAGTGAAAACCGGCGATGTGATGACCATCGGGCAGCATCCATGCCCGCTGTGCACATTCGTCGCAGTCTCCACACGGAAGTCCGGACATGAAAGCCATTCTTTGCAGCCGCTACGGCAGTGCCGACGATCTCGAATTGCGCGATCTGCCGATGCCGGAGCCGGGTGACGGCGAGGTGGTGGTGAAGGTTGTCGCCGCCGCGCTCAATTTCTTCGACACGCTGCTGATCGCCGGAAAATATCAGATCAAGCCGGACTTCCCGTTCTCGCCGGCGGCGGAGTTTGCGGGGACCGTGCATGCGATCGGCCCAGGCGTCACCGGCTTCAAACCGGGCGACCGCGTCATGAGCTATGCCGCCTATGGCGCCGCGCGCGAATACTACGTCCAGAAGGCCGCGCGTCTGGTCAGGGTTCCGGACAATCTCGATCTCGACCGCGCCGCCGGATTGTCGGTGACCTATGGCACCACCATCCACGCGCTGAAGGATCGCGCCAAGTTGAAGCCCGGCGAGACGCTGGCGGTGCTGGGCGCCGCCGGCGGCACCGGGCTCGCGGCCATCGAGATCGGCAAATTGATGGGCGCGCGCGTGATCGCCTGCGCCTCGTCCGACGAGAAATGCGCGTTCGCGAAGAAGCATGGCGCGGACGAGACGGTGAATTACGGCAGCGGCGACCTGCGCGCCGAATTGAAGCGGCTCGGCGGCGCCAACGGTATCGACGTGCTCTACGATCCGATCGGCGGCAGCTATGCCGAGCCCGCTCTGCGCTCGATGGCGTGGGAGGGCCGCTATCTGGTGATCGGATTCGCCGCGGGCGACATCCCGAAAATCCCGCTCAACCTGGTGCTGCTGAAAGGCTGCGATATCGTCGGCGTGCATTGGGGCGCCTTCGTCGCGCGCGACCCGGAAGCCGAAGCCCGCAACATGAGCGAGATCGTGCGCTGGTGCGCGGAGGGCAAATTGTCCGCGCATGTGCATGCGGTCTATCCGCTCAGCGAAACCGCGCAGGCGCTGAAAGACATCGCCGCGCGGAAGATCATGGGCAAGGCGATCTTGAAGCCGTGACGTTACTCGCCGCGTACTCGGTGCGCTCCCTCCCCCCTTGCGGGGGAGTGTTGGGGAGGGGCAAATGCAGACCGTGTCGTTGTAGCTCACCCCCCTCCCGACCCCCATCGCGTTCGCGTCGGCGGTCGACCTCCCCCGCAAGGGAGGGAGGTGAAGAAAAGAGAGCAAGTGCGGCGAGGAAAGAAAACAAAAAACCCGGTCCCCTTTCGGAGACCGGGCTGGCAGCCTGTCACGGCGCCGGGATCACACAGGTGAACCCAAGGAGCGATTAGTAACCGTAGGAGCGGTAGCCGTAGCCGTAGGACTTGTAGCCATACGAGCGGTAGCCGCAGTCGTAGCACTTGTAGGAGTAGCTGTAGGACGGAGCGTAGTGATACGACTTGTAGCCATAGCCACCGTAATAACCGGCGGAAGCAGCGGTCGGGGCCAGAGCGGCGGTGACGAGGGCGGCACCAGCGGCGAGGCCGAGGATGGTCTTGCGGAACATGGGGGTCTCTCCTGTGTGAGGGATACGATCATCGCATCCTGCACATCAGTCGCGCCGGCCTCCGAGGAGGTTCAAAGC
>CAZXJZ010000440.1:0-2685 GCA_964641065.1 uncultured Hyphomicrobiales bacterium
GAACGTGATCCTCTACGCCACCTCCAACCGCCGCCACCTGATGTCGCGCGACATGATGGAGAACGAGCGTTCCACCGCCATCAATCCGTCCGAAGCGGTCGAGGAGAAGGTCTCGCTGTCGGACCGGTTCGGACTCTGGCTTGGCAGTTCATCCAGGATTATGCCGGACGGAAGGGCGTCAGGTTGTCCTGACGCTCCTTCGCTGGCAGGCGGCCGGACCGACGGGGCTCAGCTCGCTCCGGTCAGGAACTGCATCGGGTCGACCGGGGTCGCGCCCTTGCGGATTTCGAAATGCAGCTGTGGCGAGGACACGTTGCCGGTCTGGCCGGACTTGGCGATCGTCTGCCCGCGCTTGACGGTATCGCCGCGCTTCACCAGCAATTCGCTCGCATGCGCATAAGCCGTGACATGGCCGTTGGCATGGCGCACCAAGACGAGATTGCCGTAGCCCTTCAGCTCGTTGCCCGAATAGGCGACGACGCCGTCGTCCGACGCCCTGACCGGGGTGCCCTCCGGAACCGCGATATTGATGCCGTCATTCTGCTGCCCGGTCGGCTTGGGGCCGAAACCGGCGATGATGCGGCCACGCACCGGCCAGCGGAAGCCGGCGGCATTGTTGGACGCGACCTGCTCTTCCCTGTCCTCCTTGGCCTGCTCGATCGGGCTCGAAGTCTCCTTTGCCGGCGTAATGGCGCGAGCGCTCGGCATCGGCTGCGAATGGGCCTCGGCGACGCGCTGGGCCGGCGCCATCGCAGGAGCCGGCGCCATGACAGGCGCCGGTGCCGGGTTCTGCGCGACCTGCGCCGAACGCTGCGGCTGCGACGGGATCTGCGGTTGAGGCTGCGTGCGCGCGACGGTCCCCGGGATGGTAAGTCGCTCGCCCATCCGCAGCTTGTGGTGTGGCGGCAGCTGGTTGGCCTGAGCCAGCGTGAGCGGGCTGACATTATACCGCCGGCCGATGCTGAACATGGTCTCGCCCGGACCGACGGTATGCACCTGCCCCTGTGTCGCGAGCGGTCGCGTGGGCGGCGATTGCCGGACGCTGCCGGTGACGGCGGGAGCAGCCGCGACCTGCGGCGCCGAACGGCCTGCATCGCCGTATTTCGGGATGACAAGGCGCTGGCCCGGATAGATCGGCGTGCCGGTCGTCATGCCGTTGGCTTCGGCGATGACGATCGCCGGAACGCCATAGCGGCGCGACACCGTTTGGATCGTCTCGTTCTGCCCGACCGTGATCGGCGTGCCGCCGTTCCAGTCCCAGTTCTTCTGCGACGATGAAGCGGTCGCATCGGTCTGCGGACGATAGGCGGCCGGCTGCACGGCGGCCTGCGGCGCCTGATAGGCGGGCGCCGGCCGATAAGGCTGCGACGGCTGCTGATATTGCGGGGAGGCTTGCGAATATTGCGGCGGCAGCGGCTGGCTCTGGACCTGGCCATAGGCCGGAGCGGGCGCAGGTTGCTGCGGAGCGACCGATCCGGTGGTTGTCGGCGTCGGCGTGAACGGATTGGTGAACGGCTGATCGATGCGATTGGCATCGCTCGAACACGCGGCGGTCGCAAGGGCGAGAGCTGCGCAGACAGCCAGACGCGACACGGCGGGCGAGCGAACGGGCTCAGCAAAACGCATGTTTACAACTCACTCGAACGCAACGGAACAGCGAGTTGAGTTAAACACCCACGGGGTAAATAAGGCTTTAAGCGAAGGGTATGCGTAAACCTTAATGGACCGCACGATCCGCGGTGAACAAACAGCGTTACCAATTACTTGTCGTCACAATTCCTTCGCCTGCCCTTCCACCAGGGGGACGAAGCGCACCGCGATCAGGTCCTCGCGCTCGATCCCCTCGCCGCTTTTGCGCAGCCGCACGATATGCTGCGGCGCGTTGCGCGGTCCGACCGGCAGCACCATGACGCCGTCATCGGCCAGTTGCCCGACCAGCGCGTCGGGGATCGTTTCGGCGGCGGCGGTGACGATGATGCGGTCGAACGGCGCAAGCTGCGGCGCGCCTTCGAAGCCGTCGCCGAGGATGACATCAATATTGGTGTAGCCGATACGGTCGAAGGCCTTGCGCGCCTTCTCCGCCAGCGTGCGGTAGCGTTCGATCGACACCACATGGGCGGCGATCCGCGACAGCACCGCCGCCTGATAGCCGGAGCCGGTGCCGATCTCCAGCACGCGATGGTGCGAGGCCAGTTCCAGCAACTCGGTCATATAGGCGACGACATAGGGCTGGCTGATGGTCTGGCCGCACTCGATCGGCAGCGCGTGATCCTGATAGGCCTGCGCTTTGGTGTCCTCGGACACGAACATCTCGCGCGGCACCTCGTCCATCGCGCGCAGCACCGCGCCGTCGGTAATCCCGCGACGCCGCAGCGTCAGCAGGAATTCCATGCGATCGATATTCTTGTTCTTCGATGGCCACATGACCCATCTCTCTCCGCCGCTCCATTCCCGCGAAGCGGGAATCCAGCGTCCGTGGCTCTGGGTCCCCGCTTTCGCGGGGACGAGCGGATAGAGTGTGGCGACGCGCCGCAAACGTAAAGCGTCTTAGTCAAACTCTTCCGCAAGCTTCGTCATGAACGCCGTGTCGGTCTGGTCGAGCCGCAGCGGCGTCACCGAAATACGGTTCTGATCGAGCGCCGAGAGGTCGGTGCCGTCGACAGGCACCGGTTTGCCCTTGCGCGC
>CAZXJZ010000441.1:0-2665 GCA_964641065.1 uncultured Hyphomicrobiales bacterium
ATCTTTCCGGCGCCATCACCGGCGTGCATCGAACTTGGCTGTCGCCCGATGGCTCCGACAAGGCGCCAATCGAGACACAGCGCAAGGCAATGGGCGGTCTGCTCGGCTATGCCGTCCGCTTTGGCGCGGCCGACGAGGTCCTCGCTGTCGGCGAAGGTATCGAGACGATGCTATCGCTGCGCTGTGCGCTACCTGCCATGCC
The DNA here is from genome assembly GCA_964641065.1 of uncultured Hyphomicrobiales bacterium. Taxonomy (GTDB): domain Bacteria; phylum Pseudomonadota; class Alphaproteobacteria; order Rhizobiales; family Xanthobacteraceae; genus Pseudorhodoplanes. The sequence goes on from CAZXJZ010000441.1 coordinate 203, forward strand.
GATGGCTGCGGCGCTTTCGGCCAATCACCTTGCCGCTCTTCTGCTCCCACGGACGTTGCGTCGGCTCTACATCGCCCGCGACGCCGATGCCGCGGGTGACATGGCGCTGGCGGCATTGACCGAACGCGCTGAAGCAGCGGGCATTGCGGCGCTTGCCCTGTGTCCGCGGATGGGCGACTTCAACGAAGATCTGCGTGCATTCGGTCTCGGCGCGCTGCGAGCCGCACTCCGCATCCAGCTCGCGCCGGAGGACGGGGTGTTTTTCCACAAATGATTGAACGGCTTCTGCGCGGCGTAATATCCATCACGGTGCCCGGTGCGGAAGCTTGGGCCTCCACCAACATGGAGGCACACGTATGTTTGAAGAAATCTTCTTCCCCAGAACCGCCGAGAGATATCGCGCAGCGCCGCTTGTAGAGCAGCGGGAACGATATCTCGTTCACCTCAAGGAAACAGGCGTTAAGCGATCGGTCCTGCGGAAATACGCCAATGATCAATTGAGCCTGGTGCATCTTCTGAAGCTGGAAGAAGGCCGCAAAATGCACCTGTCGCAGATCGAAGCCGCAACCGCGATCTGGTCAAAGCCGAAGGGGCGCAGGTGTGACTGGGCGGCGTCACCCAAGACGATATCACACTTTACCTATCATGGAATCCAATGGCTGCGCTTCTTGGGGTGGCTCGACGAACCCAGGCATGAGCAGCACCCGTATCACGCAAAGGTCGCGATCTTTGAAACGTGGATGCACGAAGAGCGCGGCCTCTCCACGGAGACTATACGCGACTATTGCCGAGCTACCCACCACTTCTTCTTTTGGCTGGCTGCAAAGGGTGTTCCCCTGAGCGCCGTCCGAATGACCGACATCGACGATGCCGTTGCGGCCGAGTACAAACGCGGAACCTGGAACCGCCGGACGATGCACGACTACGCGCAACGACTGAAGGCGTTCTTCCTGTTTGCAGAAGCACGCGGCTGGTGCCGGGCGGGACTGGCTGCGGGGATCGTGGCGCCCCGCTTTATATCCGACGAGACGGTGCCGAAGGGGCTCAGGCGCGAAGATGTTCTGCGTCTGCTGACTTCCATTCAGGAGAATCGGCCGGTCGACAAGCGCGACCGAGCAATCCTGATGTTGTTCGTTGTTTATGGGCTGCGGGCCGGAGAAGTCGCCGGCCTGCGACTGGACGATCTGGACTGGAAAAGCGAGATGCTCCGCGTCCGTTGCCCGAAGCCCGGTTGGACCCATCTCTGGCCGCTGTCACACGAAGTCGGCCATGCCATCCTGCGCTACATAAGGGAGGTCCGGCCATCTGGCTTCGGGCGCAGCCTCTTCTTCACATCGCACGCGCCAATCCGGCCTGTTAACCGAAAGACCCTCGGCAAGATCGTCAATGATCGCCTGGCAGGCATTGGCATCGCCTCCGGCCGGCGAGGTACACACGCCTTACGACACGCTGCCGCCCAGCATCTTCTTGATCAAGGCCTGTCGATGAAGATGATCGGGGACTTTCTCGGGCATCGTGATCCGTCCTCCACCACGATTTACGCCAAGGTCAATCTCGCTGCTCTGCGCGAGGTAGCGGCCCTCGATCTGGAGGGCCTGATATGATGCTGCGCGAGGCGATCGAGCAATATATCCTCTGGCGGCGGGCCCATGGCGCCAAGTTCGCGACCGGCTCGGACATCCTGCATCACTTCCTTCAATATGTGGATGGAAATGCCGCTTGCGATGCGGTCAGCACGAAGCAGGTTCTGACCTTCTTGGCAGGTCAGGGAGCACTGACCCGGAATCGCGAGAACAAATATTACGCCCTTGCCGGCTTCTGGCGCCATGCAATCAGCCGTGGCCACGCGACGCGCTCGCCGCTGCCAAGCAACGAACCGAAATCCCCACCCCGGAAGCCGCCATATATCTACTCGCATGATGAGTTGCGGCGGCTGTTTGATCCCGCGAATGTAGCAAGCAGTCGGCGTGGGGCAGCTCAGCTCGATGCGATGACGTTCCGGGTCCTTCTGCTCGTGTTATACGGCGCCGGATTGCGCTTCAGCGAAGCGACAGCACTCACGCTGGCGGACGTTGACCTGTCGGAAAATGTTCTGACCATACAGGCGACGAAGTTCTACAAAAGCCGCCTGGTTCCGATCGGACCGCAGCTTGCAGCGGAGCTGGCGAACTATATGCCTGTGCGGCGGCGCTGCGGGCTTGCGCAGGGCAAGGCTTCCTTCCTTCTGGCGAACCGGGACGGTACGCGGCTCGCCAGCAGCACCGTTCAGTCTGCGTTCGACGCATTGCGGCGTATCGCGGGAGTGCGTCGCACGACAGGCGGCCGACTGATCCCTCGGCTGCACGACCTCCGACATAGCTTCGCGGTTCACAACCTGACCGCCTGGTATCGTCAAGGGGCGGATGTGCAACGGTTGTTGCCCGCACTCTCCACTTACCTCGGCCATTCCGATCTGGAGGGCAC
>CAZXJZ010000442.1:0-2638 GCA_964641065.1 uncultured Hyphomicrobiales bacterium
GATGTCTTTATCGATCAGGACGCACCGGCCGCGATGTATGCAACCGCCGGGCTCGACGCGCACGGCATCGTGGTCAAGGTGTTCGAGACACTCGGCCGCGAAATGAAAACGACCAAAAAAAGCGCCGGCTGATCGGCGATAGAAGAAAAGCAAAAGGCCCAGCGCTATGGCCGGGCCTCCCGCGGATGATCGACGTCCGCAGCCAGCGAAAAACGCCGTTCATCCCTGGTCGCGATTGTTCGCTCCAATGCACGCACGCTGCAACGCGGAAAGATCGTCTGAGACGGCTTGATACAGACCGGCGATCACGATCATTGGCAACCAGAACAGCATCGGCATGCGCGCTCCTGTTCTCCGGAGCGCTACTTGCAGTTCGCGCTTCGCGGATTGTTAGATGAGAACGCGACATGACGCGCATCGTTCCCTCAAAGAATGCACGTGTTTGGCGGTGTTATGCCCAAGCGCCCGGTTGCGTTCGCACACGCATCGCTTGCTTCAAAATTTCTGAGACCGGCCGGCATGGGCCCAATCGGCCAGCACAGCCAGACCCCGGAATATTTTAAATTTAAAGCTTTATTCGCGCGACGTAGTTCCCTAGGATTGCCTGCGATCGCCGACCATCGCAGACAGTCTGACCGAACAGATGCCCGACCAAGGCCTGCAAGCACCGACAAACGGGATCGTCTTTATCCATGGCGTCGGCGGATCGGCGCTGGCGTGGCAGCCGCAGGCGGAAAGCTTCCGGGCGGCCGGATATACGCCGCTGGCTTTGAACCTGCCCGGCTATGGCGGGCGGCCCGCCATCGAAAGCATTGATTTTGAACAGTTTTCCGACGACGTGGACGCCCAGATCGAGGCCGCGGGGCTGGTCCGGCCGGTGCTGGTCGGCCATTCGCTGGGCGGCATGATCGCGCAGACCATGCTGCGCCGAAAACCGCAAGGATATCGGGCAGTTGTGCTGGTCGGGACCAGCCCCGCCTTCGGCAAGCCGGACGGCGACTTCCAGAAGAAATTCGTCGCCGATCGCCTCGCCCCGCTGCTCGCCGGCAAGACGATGCCGGAGCTCGCGGCCGGAATGATCAACGAAATCATAGGGATGAACGCCGACCCGAAGGGCAGGAAGATCGCCATTGCCTCGATGGCCGCCGCCCCGGCCGCAACCTACAAGGCCTGCGTCGAGGCGATCGTAACCTTCGAAGAACGTGCGAACCTCGGCAATATAAGTGTGCCGACGTTGTGTCTCGTCGGCGAGTTCGACGCCAATGCTCCCGCCGCCATGATGCAGCGCATGGCCGCGAAAATCCCCGGCGCCAAATTCGTTGTGCTGCCCGGTCTCGGGCACCTCCCCAATCTGGAAAACCCGGCCGCCTTCGACGCGGCCGTGCTCGCCTTCCTGCGCGACCTGGATGCGAGCGACGCAACGACACGGAGTGCTGCTGGATGAACGCCATCGATATGGACAAGGTCGACACTGACGCGCCGCTGTTTGCGCCGGATGCGTTCCAGCTCACCGATTTCCAGGCCGAGTTGCTCGCCAAGGCCCGGAGATTCGGCAAGCAATATCTCGAGCCGCGCGCGGCCAAGCATGATCGCGATGCCACCTTCCCGATCGAGAATGTCCGCGACATGCACCCGGAAGGGCTGCTCGGCATCTGCATCCCGAAATCCTCGGGCGGCATCGGCGCGGACTACAAGACCTATGCGCTCGCGGCGTCCGAACTCGGCCGCTATTGCGGCGCGACCGCGCTGTCCTGGAACATGCATGTCTGCTCGACGCTCTGGTCGGGCCCGATCTCAGACGAGATGGAGATTCCGTCCGACATCCGCGCGACGCATCTGAAGCGGCGCGAGATCCATTACGAGCGAATCCTGCGAGATGGCGCGGTTTATGCGCAGCCCTTCTCCGAGGGCGGCGCCGCGGCTGCGGGCGCGGTCGCCTTCGGCACCGAGGCGAAGCCTGTCGATGGCGGTTACATCGTCAATGGAAAGAAGATCTTCGCGTCTCTTTCCGGCTCCGCCGACTATTACGGTGCGCTCTGCACGCGCAGAGCCGAGGGCGAAGAGGCCATGCGCCGCAACACGCTCTATCTCGCCATTCCCGCAGATGCGCCCGGCGTGACCGTGACCGGCGACTGGGATCCGCTCGGCATGCGCGGCACCGTCTCGCGCACGCTGATCTTCAAGGACGTGTTCGTGCCTGAAGACGCGGCGCTGATGCCGCCCGGCGTGTATTATCAGGCGGTGCTGCGCTGGCCGCACATGTTCCTGACGCTGACGCCGACCTATATGGGTCTCGCCCAGGCTGCCTACGACTTCACGGTCGCGTATCTGCGCGGCGAACTGCCAGGCATGCCGCCGGTCAAGCGGCGCATGTTCCCGACCAAGCAGCTCGCGGTCGCCGAGATGAAACTGATGCTGGAGCAGACCAAGGCGCTGTGGTTCCAGACCATCAGCGAGGCGCGTCCGAACCCTTCGAAGGATTCGGTCATGCGCGCCTATGCGGCACAGCACACGGTGATGGAAAATGCCAACGCGCTCGCGGTGAAGGCGATCCGCACCTGCGGCGGACAGGCGATGCTGAGAAGCCTGCCGCTCGAGCGCATCTATCGCGACAGCCGCTGCGGCTCGCTCATGCTGC
>CAZXJZ010000443.1:0-2612 GCA_964641065.1 uncultured Hyphomicrobiales bacterium
AGCGCGCGCGACAGGATCGGAATGTCGAGTGCATCGACCAGCGGCGCCCAGAGGAATTTCAGGGTGTAGGGCAGGCCGACCAGTGCATAGAGTCCGATGGTGCCCAGGCTCACCTTGGCCTCGGTCATCCAGATCGCAAGTGTCGCGCCCGACAGCGCCAGCGGCAGGCCGGCCGAGAAGCCGAGCAGGATGACGATCAGCACGCGCGGTTTCAGATAGACCGACAGCGCTTCGGACCATGAGATTTTGGGTTTGGCGGCGGGTGATTCGAGGCTGGTCATGCGAGAGGGAGTCTAGCGCGTGTTGGCGATAGATTGAATCGTGCTGTGCGACCAAATTGTCATCGCCCGCGAAAGCGGGCGAGCCAGTAAATGCAATCGGCGCAGAGGGTTACTGGATGCCCCGCCGGCGCGGGGCATGACACCGGCGATACCCGCTAAAAAATGTGACCGGTTCAATCCCGCAGCGCGACGGTTTCGGTCTGCGACGGCGCCGTTGCCGGTGGTGCAGGCTGGCTGCGTGCGACCTGATTCCGCTGCTGCGCATTGCGTTCGCGCACCATCGCCAGCACCTGGGTGATATCGTCGAAGGCGCGGCTGTGGGCGTTGCTGCCGACGGTCTTCAGCGGCGTCAGATCGAATACCGCGATCCGCTCGCCCTCGAGTTGCGTGCGATAGGGTTCGGTGGCGCCGACTTCGCCGATCCGGTCCACGCCGCCCCAGATCTCCTTGGACAGCGACAAGGCGCCGTCGTCCTGAGACGCGAACAGCAGCATCTTCGGCCGGTTGGGGCCCATGCGCCTGATGGTGGCGCGAAACACGTCGACATCGACATCCGGTGCAACCAGCATCGCCTGCTTCACCTTGTCGGCGTTGGGGCGTGCCATGCGCCGCAGCGAGCGGCCGCGTAGCGCCTCCAGCGTCACCCAATTGCCCATCGAATGCGCGAGGACGCTGATCTCCTTCACCTGCGGATAGGCGGCGATTTGGTCGATCAGTTCCTCGAGCGCATCGCGCGAGTAATTCGCGCTCTCGCGGTCGTAGGTATAGGAGCGCAACCGCACATCGCCGCGCGAGGGCCAGGTGAACAGCACCGGCACGGCCTCGGCCTTGGAGTCATGCGCGATCTGCGCGAAGCGGTAGACGGCATCGTCGAACCGGTTGTTGAAGCCGTGCACAAAGATCAGCACGCGCGGATGACCGGTCCTGCGCGCGGTCGCGGCGATCGACGCGGCGAAGGCCTTCTGATCGATATAGTCGGCCGAGACCGTCATGAAATTGCGCTTGGGGTCGCCGGGCAGGGCGTCCGGCCACTGCACATGCCCGATCTTGCGGTCGGCATCCGGCGGGATCGATACGGTGATGGCCGCGTAGGACATGGCGTCGGCGCGGTCGCCGCCGAACATTTCGCCAGGATCTTCGACGGATTTCTTGCGGGTGGTCGCGACCAGGATCGGAACCTGCGTGGTACCGGCGACCTGTTCCTTCATGGGAATCAGCACGCCCTGCGCCGGGCGGTTGGCGCAGCCCGCACACAAAACTGTCGCCGCCAGCGCGGCGAAAACGGCAATCCCCCTCAACACAATGTCCACCCCGAACGCATTTACCAAGCGTTAACCACGGGTCAATCTAGCCCAAGCAGCCGCGCTTAACCAGCCGCCCGCCGCCGTACCCGGGTGCCACTGAAGGGGTTGCGATATACGATGGTTAACGGCGTTATTCCGCCGCGACCACGCGCCGGGCGCCGACCGGGTTTGGGAGCACGACGCTGCTCTGGTCGTCGCCGTCGTCGAACTCGACGTCGCGGATGCGGGAGCCGCGCCGCTCCAGCTTGTCGGTTGAGACCACGATCTGCTTGATGTCCTCGGTCGCCTGGCCGAAATGCGCCTCGAGCTTGCGCACGCGTTCGCGCAGTCGCTTAAGGTCTTCCATGAAATGCCCGACCTCGGCATGGATCTTGTCGGCGGCCTCGCGCATGCGGGCATCGCGATGGATCTGCTGGATCACCTGCACCGCAAGCATCAAGAGCGACGGCGATACGATGACGACGCGCGAGCGGAACGCGCGCTGGATCAGGTCGTCGAACTGATCGTGCAATTCGGCATAGACCGATTCCGATGGCACGAACATTAAAGCGAGTTCCTGGGTCTCGCCGGGGAGCAGATATTTGCCGGCGATATCGGCGATGTGCTTGGTCACGTTCTGGCGCAGCATGCGCCCGGCGATCATGCGCTCGTCGTCGGTCTTGGCGTCGCGGAAGGCGGTGACCGCTTCCAGCGGAAATTTCGAGTCGATCACCAGCGGCCGCTGGTCGGGAAAATGGATCACGCAATCCGGCCGCGTTGCATTCGACAGCGTGAACTGGAATTCGAACGAGCCCTTCGGCAGCCCGTCCTGGATGATCATTTCCATGCGGCCCTGGCCGAAGGCACCGCGCTGCTGCTTGTTGGACAGGACGCCCTGCAGCGACGTCACCTGCGAGGCGAGCGCGGTGATGTTCTTCTGTGCCGAGTCGATGACCGCGAGCCGTTCGTTCAGCCGGTTGAGATTTTCGCCGGTCTGCTGGGTGGTGTGCTGGATCGACTGACCGATGCGGTGGGTGACGGTGTCGAG
>CAZXJZ010000444.1:0-2600 GCA_964641065.1 uncultured Hyphomicrobiales bacterium
TACGATCATCGCATCCTGCACATCAGTCGCGCCGGCCTCCGAGGAGGTTCAAAGCCTCGGGCCGATCCTCGCAGATCACGGCTTCGTGTGGCCTTGGGGTAACTTTTGCCCCGTCATCCTGAGGTGCGAGCCGCGTAGCGGCGAGCCTCGAAGGATGCACGGCCACCGATCGGGCCGTCGCCCTTCGAGGCCCGCGCTGCGCGCGGGCACCTCAGGGTGACGGAGTTGGCCGGTCAATCCGCCAGCTTCCGCTTCGCGGCGTCGCGGTGCTCCGGCTGGATCGCGTCGGCCACCGTCTTGATGGCGGCGGCGAGCAGGGCCGCATCGTCGGCGAAGCCGAACAGCGGCAGGAAATCCGGCACCACATCGACCGGCATCACGAAATAGGCCAGCGCGCCCAGCAGGATGATCCGGACCTGGTGCGGCGTATTCCGATCGAAGGCGCAGTAATAGGCGGCCAGCAGGTCCTCGGCGAAGGGCAGCTTGCCCGCTACGCGCGCCACTTTCGGCCAGAAACCGTCGCGAACCGTCCGCTCGTCGGCAGCGGCCTTCAGGAAGTCGTCGACATTGCGGGTGCGGGCCATGGCGCGGGCTCCCAGGAATGCTCCGGCGATAATGTGGTGTCTGGCCAGGCCCGGAGCAAGCCGTCCGGCTCCGCTCCCCGCGAGCAAGCGAGTGGTGGAGAGGGGTCAGTCTGAAGCGAAAAGAGGCTCACGCATTAAACCGCTCGGCCCGCGCGACGATGAAATCGAGAAAGCTGCGCGCCCGCGCCGACATCCAGTGCGTCTCTGGATAGACCACATGCAGCGGCAGCGAGGAGACGCCGTAATCCGGCAGCAACGCCTTCATCTGGCCGTTGCGCAAGCTCTCCGATGCACACCAGGCCGGCACGATGGCGATGCCGAGATGCTGCAGCACCGCCTCCCGCATGGCATCGGCATCGTCGACCATCACCGCGCCGGACACGCTCACCACATGCCGGCCATCGTCGGATTCGAATGTCCACTGATGGGCCGGCGCCATCCGCGCATAGGCGATGCAGTGATGCTCTCGCAGATCGTCCGGATTGCGCGGCGTCCCGCGCTCGCGCAGATAAGCGGGCGTCGCCACCAGAAAACGCCGCACCGTGCCGATGCGGCGCGTCATCAGCGAACTCGACTCGAGCTGGCCGATCCGCAGCGCCAACTCCATCCCCTCCTCGACCAGATTGATGGTGCGCTCGTCGAAACGAAGATCGAGCTTCACGTCGGGATAGTCGCGCGCATAATCGCGCACGATCGGCATCAGGTAGTGCCGTCCGAAGGATGACGGCACGCTGATCCGCAACGTGCCCGAGGGGCGCGCCGGCGCTTCGCGGATGGAGGCGCGCGCCGCCTCGAAGGTGCCCAGCACGTGCCGCGCCAGGTCGTAGACCCGGTGCGCCTCGCGGGTCGGCGTCAGCTTGCGGGTGGTGCGCATGAACAGCTGCGAACCAAACTCCTCTTCCAGGAGTGCGATGCGCTTGCTGACGGCGGGCTGGCCGAGCCCGAGTTCCTTCGCGGCGGCGGAGAAGCTGCCGCCCTCCATCGCCCGCACGAACGCCCTCAGACAGTCGATCCGGTCCATCCGAATAATTCCCGTTCGGAATAAATCTTATTCTGTTCATTCCCTATACGGAAGCCCCGGCGCTGCCCTAAGCTTCGCCGCAACAAGCAAGAAATCTGAAAATCGGGAGGGTCACTTGAAGCGATCGATCGGAATCGTCGGCGCCGGCATCGGCGGCTTGCATCTCGCGCTGTACCTGCAGAAGCACGGTGTGGACGCCACCATCATCACCGACCGCGCGGCGGACGACTATCGCCACTCGCGCCTGCTCAACACCGTCGCGCATCATTCGGTGACGATCGCGCGCGAGCACGAGCTTGGGATTCATCACTGGGACGATCCCAAGCTGTTCTATTACTACCACGACCACGTCTTCAATTTCCCGCAGCCGCTGCGCTTCCGCGGCGACTTCAAGAATCCGAGCCGCGCCGTCGATTACCGCATCTATCTGCCGACGCTGATGAACGACTTCGCGCGGCGCGGCGGCAAGATCGAGATCCGCAAGATCGAGGAAGATGACATCCCTGCGCTGGTGAACCGCTTCGATCTTCTCGTCGTCTCCACCGGCAAGGGCGCGCTGGGCGACCTGTTTTCCTATCGCCCCGAACATTCACCCTATACGCAGCCGCAGCGCCGGCTCTGCGTCGGTCTCTACAAGGGCGTGCGCCAGCCCGACCCGATGAATGTCACGCTCTCGGTGTCGCCCGGCCACGGCGAGATGATCGTGATCCCGACCGTGACCTTCGACGGCATCGCCAATGCGCTGCTGATGGAGAACGTACCGGGCGGCGACATGGAAGAGCTGGCGACGTTGAACTACGAGCAGGACCGCAAGCGCTTCCTCAAGGTGCTGCTCGGCAAGCTCGAAAAGCATCATCCGACCACCTATGACCGGATCGACACCTCGACCTTCGACCTCGCCCAGCCGCAGGACATCCTGCAGGGCGGGGTCGTGCCCACTGTGCGCAACACCATGGTGCAATTCGACGGCGGCAAATGCGCGATCGCGTTGGGCG
>CAZXJZ010000445.1:0-2583 GCA_964641065.1 uncultured Hyphomicrobiales bacterium
GCGGCGGCGTGTTCCCGCGAAGCTTGAAGGAAATTCCGCTGTCGGCGGAAATGAAAGCGCTGCTCAACCTGACCGCCGACAAGGCCACGCCCATTCAGGTGATGAGCGCAATTCTGAAAGCGCAAGCCGATCTCCTGTTCTTCGGCGGCATCGGCACCTATGTACGCGCCGCGAGCGAGACCGACGAGCAGGTCGGCGACCGCGCCAATGACGCGATCCGCGTGATCGGCTCCGACCTGAATTGCAAGGTGATCGGAGAGGGCGCCAATCTCGGCATGACCCAGCGCGGCCGCATCGAGGCGGCACATAACGGCGTACGCCTCAACACCGATGCGATCGACAATTCCGCCGGCGTCAACACCTCCGACGTCGAGGTGAATATCAAGATCGCACTCGGCGGTCTGGTGCGGTCCGGCGCGCTGCCATTGTCCGACCGCGATACGCTGCTGTTCGCCATGACCGAAGAGGTCGCGGCGCTGGTGCTGCGCAACAATTATCTGCAGACGCTCGCGATCTCGCTGGCGGAACGCAACGGTCTCGACGATCTGGCCTCACGCCAGCGGCTGATGCAGACGCTGGAAGCGCGCGGCCTGCTGGACCGCGGCGTCGAGTTTCTCCCCGACGACGCCGAACTCGCCGAGCGCCGCCGCAGGGGCCAGGCGCTGACGCGGCCGGAGCTTGCGGTGCTGCTCGCCTATGCCAAGCTCACCTTGAGCAGCGATCTCAACGAGACCTCGGTGCCGGACGATCCCTATCTGGGCAAGGAGCTGTACCGGTATTTCCCGACCGAGCTGTCGCAGCGTTATCCGGAAGCGCTCGAGCATCATCGTCTGCGCCGCGAGATCATCGCCACGCAGCTCACCAATTCGATCATCAATCGCGGCGGGCCGTCGCTGATCGCGCGCATGACCGACGAGACCGGCGCCTCGGCCGACCGGATCGTGCGCGCCTTCGCCGCGGTGCGCGACAGCTACGGCATGACCGAACTGAACGGCGAGATCGATGCGCTTGACAACAAGATCCCCGGCGCGCTGCAGCTCGATCTCTATGCGGCAGTGAAGCGCCTGATGATGGACCGCATGGTCTGGTTCATCCGCAACGTCGACCTCGACCAAGGACTGATGGGAATCGTCGAGCATTACAAGGCCGGCATCAAGGCGGTGGCGCGCGCCCTGGAATCGGCGCCGGGCGACGACGCCACACTCGCGCGCGACGGCCGCGCCAACGAGCTCACGCGCTCGGGCGTGCCGGAGCGGCTGGCCAAGCGGATCGCAAGCCTGCCGGCGCTGACGGTGGCGCCGGACATCGTGCTGGTCGCCGACAAGTGCGGACGCGACATGGCCGACGTGGCGCGGACTTTTTTGGCGGTGGTGCGCTACTTCCGGCTGGAGCGCGTGGTCGAAGCCGCGCGCCAGATCGAGGCGACCGATTACTTCGACCGCCTCGCGCTCGACCGGGCGCGCGATTCGCTTGGACGCGCGGCGCGCCAGCTCACCGTCGAAGTGCTCAAGGGCGGCACCGGCACGGAAGCGATGGACGAGTGGGTCAAGCCGCGCGCTGTTGAGGTCGAGCGCATCCGCAAGTCGATGCACGAGATCGCCGATACGGGGCTGACGATCTCGAAGCTGTCCGTGGCCGCGAGCCTGCTGGGCGACTTGGCGGGACGGTAAGGCCGCGGACATCGGTTAGGATTGTACGCAGAGCGATGCCGCGTGTTTCCCTCGCCCCGCTTTAGCGGGGAGGGGGAAGAAGCGGGGAGAAGGGTCAATGCCGGAAATGACGCGTGCCGGTGAACACCATGGCGATGCCGGCATCGTCGGCGGCCTTGATCACTTCGTCGTCGCGCATCGAGCCGCCGGGCTGGATCACCGCGGTGGCGCCGGCTTCGATCGCGACCAGTAATCCATCGGCGAACGGGAAGAACGCATCCGACGCCACCACCGAGCCCCGGGTCAGCGGTTCCCTGAGGCCCAGCTCCTTTGCCGCATCCTGCGCCTTGCGCGCGGCGATGCGCGCGGAATCGATCCGGCTCATCTGGCCGGCGCCGATGCCGACCGTCGCGCCATCCTTCGCATAGACGATGGTGTTGGACTTGACGTGCTTCGCCACCCGGAACGCGAAGATCAGGTCGCGCATCTCGGCCTCGGTCGGCGCGCGCCTGGTCACCGGCGTGAGCGTCATGTCGTCGGCGACCGCATTGTCGCGGCTTTGCACCAGCAGTCCGCCGGCGACCGATTTCATGAGCCAGCCCGGCGCGCGCGGATCGGGCAGGCCGCCCGCCAGCAGCAGCCGCAGGTTCTTCTTGGCGGCGACGATCGCGATCGCTTCGTCGGTCGCGTCCGGGGCCACGATCACCTCGGTGAAGATCTCGGTGATGACGCGCGCGGCGGCGGCATCGAGCGTGCGGTTGAGCGCGACGATACCGCCGAAGGCCGATGTGGGATCGCAGGCCAGCGCTTTGCTGTAAGCGTCGCCGAGGGTCGCGCTTTCGGCCACGCCACACGGATTGGCGTGCTTGACGATGACGCAGGCTGCGGTGCGGGCGGGATCGAACTCCGCCACGCATTCATAAGCCGCGTCGGT
>CAZXJZ010000446.1:0-2558 GCA_964641065.1 uncultured Hyphomicrobiales bacterium
CTTCGAACTTGCCGATGCGGCGCGCCACCGCACCGGTGAAAGCGCCCTTCTCGTGGCCGAACAATTCGGATTCCAGCAGCGCCTCGGGAATGGCGGCGCAATTGACGCTGATGAAATGCTTCTTCGCCCGCTTCGAGCGGGTATGGACATAGCGCGCCAGCACTTCCTTGCCGGTGCCGCTTTCGCCGGTGATCAGCACGGATGCGTCGGAGCCGGCGATCTGCTGCGCGAGGCGCACGACATGCCCCATCGATTCGTCCCGCCACACCATCTCGCGATCGTCGCTGGCCACGGCGGCGAGCACCGCGGCGATCATCTCGGGATCGGGCGGCAGCGGGATGTATTCCTTGGCGCCGGCATGGATGGCGGCCACCGCGGCCTTGGCATCGGTCTCGATGCCGCAGGCGACGATCGGCGCGTGGATATGCTCCGCCGCGAGCCGGGCCACCAGGCTTGCAATGTCCAGCGCCACGTCCACCATCAGCAGATCGGCGCCGCGTCCGGAGCGCAGCACCGCCAGCGCCTGGTCGGCATTCTCGGCGTGGGTCACCGAGGCGCCCTTGTCCATCGCATATTTGGTCGCGAGCGTGAGCTGGCCCTTCAGGGTGCCGACGATGAGGAGACGCATGATCCAGTTTCCTTATTGATACGCCAGCGAATGGCTACTCGGCTTTGTCGGCCTTGATGATTTCGGTCATGGTGACGCCGAGCTTGTCTTCGACCAGCACGACTTCGCCGCGCGCGACCAGGCGATTGTTGACGTAGATGTCGATCGCTTCGCCGACCTTGCGGTCGAGCTCCAGCACCGCGCCCGGTCCAAGCCGCAGCAATTCCGCCACGTCCATGCGCGAGCGGCCGAGCACGGCCGAAACCCGGACCGGAACGTCGAACAGCGCCTCGAGATCGGCCGCGGTCTTGCCATTGGTCTCCGGCTCCGATGAGGCGATCGCGAGATCGCCTGGCGGCAGCGCGCCATTTTCGAGATTCGGAAACGGAACGCCCTGGTTGTCACTCATCGTCGCCACCTCTCAACTCCGCATGCCCGGGCGCGCGGCGCCCTTCGACAAATCGCTTCACCGTCTCGCCGATCAGGGCGTCCGCGGCCGCCCTGTCCCGCATCATTCCGCCATCCGCCCATTCGATCCGACAATCGCCGACCGCAATGTCCGGCTCTGCCATGATCAGCAGCCGGCCGTCGAAGCCGGTCTGGCGTGCGATCGCGGCGAGTTTTTCCTGCGCCAGTTCGTAAAGCGCGTCATTGACGCGCACCACGACATGCGGCGTTGTGACGAGTTCGCGGAAGCAGTCCATCGCCAGCGCCTCGATCTCGGCGAAGGGTTCGCGCGCGATCAGCGTCTCGGCCAGCTTGCGTCCGGTCGCTACCGCAACCTCCACCGCTTCCGCTTCGACCCGCACTTCGACCGCCGAAAGCCCGCGCGTCAGGATCGACAGCGAATGGGCGACGCTTTCCATCGCGATCGCAAGCCGGCGTGCCGATTCGGCTGCTGCTTCCTGCTGGCCGGCGGTGAAGCCGTTGCGATAGCCGCGCGTTTCCGCTTCGCCGACCTTGGCCTCGTGCTCGGACAGCAGCACCGTATTCGCGGGCTTCGGCGCCCCGAAATCGATGTCGAACATGAATTTGGCGGGCGCGCTCATCAGTAAACCAGTTCCTCGTCGCCGCGCTGCTTGGAGATGATCAGTTCGCCCTTGGCCGCGAGATCCTTGGCCAGATTGACCAGCAGGACCTGCGCATCGTCGACGTCCTTCAGGCGCACCGGACCGAGATTGCCCATGTCGTCGGTCAGCATCTTGGCCGCACGCGAGGACATGTTGGCGAAGAAGAACTGGCGGACCGCCTCGTTGGCGCCCTTCAGCGCGACCGCGAGCTTGTCCTTGTCGACGTGACGCATCAGCGTCTGCGCCGAACCGGTATCGAGCTTCACCAGGTCGTCGAAGGTGAACATCAGCGCCTTGATGCGTTCGGCACTGTCGCGGTTGTCCTCTTCGAGCGAGGTGATGAACCGGGTTTCGGTCTGGCGGTCGAAATTGTTGAAGATTTCCGCCATCACCTCATGCGAGTCGCGGCGACGCGTCTTGGAAATGTTGGACATGAATTCGGTGCGCAGCGTCAGTTCGACCCGGTCGATGACTTCCTTCTGGATCGATTCCAGCCGCAGCATCCGGTTGACGACATCGAGCGCGATATCCTCCGGCAGGATCGACAGCACGCGCGCGGCATGTTCGGGGCGCAATTTCGAGAGCACCACCGCAATGGTCTGCGGATATTCGTTCTTGAGGTAATTGGCGAGCACGTCCTCCTGGACGTTGGAGAGCTTCTCCCACATGTTGCGGCCGGCCGGCCCGCGGATCTCGTCCATGATCCCGCCGACGCGATCGGCCGGCAGGTATTGCTGCAGCAGGCGTTCGGTCGCCTCGTAATTGCCCATCAGGGCGCCGGTTGCCGACAGGCGGCTGACGAACTCCAGCAGCAGGCCTTCGACCAGATCGGATTCGATGGTGCCGAGCGTCGACATGGTGATCTACAATTGCCGCAGCTC
>CAZXJZ010000447.1:0-2535 GCA_964641065.1 uncultured Hyphomicrobiales bacterium
CGCGCGATCGCTGGAGCGACAAGGTCCAGGGCTTCGATGCCGGCGCCGACGATTATGTGCCGAAGCCTTTCCATATGGAGGAAGTGCTGGCCCGCGTGCGCGCGCTGCTGCGCCGCTCGGTCGGCCACGCCAAGAGCGAGTTCAATTGCGGCCCGGTCCGGCTCGACACCCGCACCGGCCGCGTGGCGGTTGACGGCAATCCGGTCAAGCTGACCAGCCACGAATACCGGCTGCTGTCCTACCTCATGCACCATACGGGCCGCGTCGTTTCGCGCACCGAACTGGTGGAGCATCTTTACGATCAGGACTTCGACCGCGATTCGAACACCATCGAGGTGTTTGTCGGCCGCATCCGCAAGAAACTCGGGGTCGACGTGATCCAGACCGTGCGCGGGCTCGGCTATCTGCTGACGCCGCCCGATGTGCGCTAGCGTTCCGATTGCGCTTGTCTCGTTCGCGCCGGGGCTTTCGGGACACGGCATCGCTTCGCTCGCTTGTATTGCGAATCTCCGCGCCTTGAATTGTCGCCAGACGACAGGCGGGATTGGCGGGGACAAACCCGGCCATGCCCAATAGACAAGTGATGCGCGCAAACTCGCTGGCGCTGCGGCTGTTTCTGTGGGCCGCGGGCTGGACGATCGCCATCGTGCTGGTCACCGGCATCGTGCTGTCGTCGCTCTACCGCGACGCGGTGGAACGGGCGTTTGACGGGCGGCTGCAGGTCTATCTGCGTACGCTGGTGGCCGATCTGGCGGCGCCGGAAATTCCCGACGACAAGCTCGCGCAGGGTGTCAGCGAACCGTTGTTCGAATTGCCGCTGTCGGGCTGGTACTGGCAGGTCACCAGGCTGGACAGCGCCAAACCGGAAATTCACGCCTCGCGTTCACTGTGGGACGGCGGCCTGGCGCGATTGCCGGTTCCTACAGCTGCGGCGGCGTTCGGCGTGCGCACCGGCTATGTCAACGGACCAGAGGATCAGCGGCTGCGGCTGGTCGAACGCAATGTCGATCTCGGTGAGGAGGGGAGTTATCTGGTTGCCGTCGCCGGCGATGCCGCCGAAATCGAGGACGACATCAGAAGCTTCAATCGGGCGCTGTTCGTGACCTTTTGCGCGTTGGCACTGGTGCTTCTGCTGACCACTGCGTTCCAGGTGCAGTTCGGCCTGGCGCCGCTGAAGCGCATCTCTCAGCAGCTCGCGGCCATCCGGTCAGGTCAGGCCGAGCGGCTGGAAGGCAGATTTCCGGTCGAGATCGCGCCGCTCGCGCGCGAAGCCAATGCGCTGCTCGATGCCAATCGCGAAATCGTCGAACGCGCGCGCACCCATGTCGGCAATCTCGCGCATGCGCTGAAGACGCCGCTGTCGGTGGTGATGAACGAGGCCGCCGCGCGTGCCGACGATCCGCTCGCGCAGAAGGTCCGCGAGCAGGCCGAGGTGATGCGCGACCAGATTACCCGCCATCTCGAACGCGCACGCATGGCGGCCCGGCTCACGGTGGTGGGGACAGTGACCAATGTGTCGCCGGTGGTTTATGCCATTGCCCGCACGATGGAGAAGACCAACCGCGACAAGGATCTGCGGCTGAAGGTCGACACGCCGGAGGATGCGCAATTCCGCGGCGAGCAGCAGGATCTGGAGGAGATGGTCGGCAATCTCGTCGACAATGCCTGCAAATGGGCACAGTCGCGGGTGGCGATCGAGGTGCTGAAGGAGCGGGCCGACGACGATCGTCAGGTCATCCGCATCATCGTCGACGACGACGGTCCCGGGCTGACGCCGGCCGAACGCGAGCAGGTTGCGCGCCGCGGCCGGCGGCTCGATGAAACCAAGCCCGGATCGGGCCTGGGTCTGTCGATCGTGGTGGAGCTCGCCGCGCTCTATGGCGGGACATTCACACTCGGCAGCGCCCCGCTCGGCGGCCTGCGTGCGGAACTGGTGCTGCCAGCGGCGTGAGCCGGCATACGGCCGTAGCGCCTCTGGCCTGCCTTGTCCCAAATGCTTAAGCCGCTCCGGCGGTCGCTCGAAAGCGGCAGCAAATTTTTACATTTCGGTGTCAATAGTACGCGGTCGGCGAAGCCATGGTCGCGGCCAATGAAATGCCGCATTCCGTGTTGTTTAGTAAATGCCCGTAGCGACCTGTCGCGACGTCGGGGAAGTATCACCGGAGGGGGCATGCGTTCGATCGGAGTGGCAATCGCGGCAGCGGCGTTCGTGGCTGGCTGCGCCGGCGATCCGAATACCGGCGCCGGTCCGCGCGAAAATACCGGCACGCTGGTCGGTGCGCTTGCAGGTGCGGCGATCGGCTCTCAGATCGGCGGCGGCACCGGGGAGCGGATCGCAGCCGGCGTCGCGGGTGCGGCCATCGGCGGCCTGATCGGCAACCGCATTGGCGCCGGCATGGACGACGAGGACAAGCGGCGCGCCTATTACGCGCAGGTCGAGGCGCTGGACCGCGGTGCATCCGGGGCGCCGGTCGCGTGGGAAAATCCGGATTCGGGACGCCGCGGAACCATCGTGCCGGGTCCGCAATATGACCG
>CAZXJZ010000448.1:0-2529 GCA_964641065.1 uncultured Hyphomicrobiales bacterium
GACTCCCTTCCCAACCCTCCCCCTTTCAGGGGGAGGGAGCGCGACCAGCAGGGCCCGCTTCTCCAACCTTACCCCGTCACCCTGAGGCGCCGCTGCGACGCAGCGGCCTCGAAGGGCGACGGCCCGACAATCTCGACATACTCGGCCGCTCATCCTTCGAGGCTCGCCGCAAGATGCGGCTCGCACCTCAGGATGACGGGTTGATGTCGGATATCGTCAATAAAACCCGGGCGTCGAACCGCCATCGACCGGGATCGCCGCGCCCTGGATATGCCGCCCCCTGGCGCTGCACAGGAACAGCGCAAGCTCCGCGATATCGGCCGGCTCGGCCATCCGCTGGATACCGTCGCGCGCAATCGCCTCCACCCGGATCTCGTCCATGGTCTTGCCGGCGGCGGTCGCGCGCTGCGCGAACAGGTCCTGGATCCGGTCGGTCTCGGTCAGGCCGGGATGGATGATGTTGACGGTGACGCCATCCTTCATGCCGAGCCGCGACAGCGACTTCGAGAAATTCGCCATCGCCGCGTTGCAGGACGCACCGATGGAGAAGTCCGCGCCCGGCGTGCGCGCCGCACCGCCGCCGATATTGACCACCGATCCCTGCGCGTCCTTCAGCATCGGCCAGAACAGCCGCGACAACCGCACGCAACCGAAAAATTTCAGCGCAAAGCCGTCCTGCCAGGTGTCGTCGCTGAGTTCGAGAAAATTGCCGGCCTTTGTTGCGCCGGCATTGTTGACCAGT
Organism: uncultured Hyphomicrobiales bacterium; assembly: GCA_964641065.1. Classification (GTDB taxonomy): domain Bacteria; phylum Pseudomonadota; class Alphaproteobacteria; order Rhizobiales; family Xanthobacteraceae; genus Pseudorhodoplanes. The sequence continues at coordinate 743 of CAZXJZ010000448.1, forward strand.
ACGTCGCAGCGGCCGAGGCCCTTCTTCACCAGCGCATGCAGCTTCTGGCAATCCTCTAGCCTGCGCAGATCGAGGATCGCGGTGACCGGCTTCGGGCCTCCGGCAGCGGCGATCGCTTCCGCGGCGGTGGCGAGATTGCGCTCCGATGTCGCCGCGATCACGGTCTGCGCACCTTCTCGGGCGAACACCTCGGCGATGCCACGGCCGATGCCGCGGCTGCCGCCGGTAATGACCACGACCTTGTTGCTGAATTCGCCCATGATGCTGCCCTAACCTGCCTTGCCGCGCCGCACCGCGACGCGCGAGCGCGCGGCGGCGGATTTCACCGCCGGTCGCGGCTTTTCAAGAATGCCGATCACTTCGTCGAGCAGACCATAGATCTGCTCGATCCGCTGCGCCCCGATCTCCCGCGCCAGCTGCGCGTAGATCGCCTCCGATTGCGGCGCCACCGTCTCGAACAGCTTCCGTCCCTTTGCGGTGAGCGAAACACTGACGCGGCGCTGGTCCTGCGTGTCGGCCTTGCGCGAGACCAGACCGCCGGCTTCCAAATTCGGCAGCGTGCGGGACAGCGACGCCGTATGCAGGCAGCAGGCGCGGCCGAGCGCCGCGATATCCATCGCCTCGACCTCGTTCAGCGCGCGAACGATGCGCCATTGCTGATCGGTGAGGCCATGTTCGTTCAGGTGCGGACGGAAACGCTGCATCACTGCTTCCCGCGCCAGCATGAGCTGCATCGGCAGCGAACGCTGGAACGGGCGCATGCGCGCGCTCATAACCCGTCCTCGACTCCGTTGCTCAGGGTGCCGATTTCGTCAACCGTGACCTCTATCAGATCGCCGGGCTTCAGCCATTTCGGCGGATCGAACCGTGCGCCGGCGCCGGTCGGCGTGCCGGACACGATCATGTCGCCCGGCTTCAGCGTGGTGAAGGTCGAGATATAGGACAGCAGGAAGTCGAAATTGAAAATGAGATTCGCGGTAGTGTCGTCCTGCCGCACCTCGCCGTTCACCGTGGTGACAATGCGCATCGGCTTGCCGTATTCGATCTCGTCGGCGGTCACCATCCAGGGCCCGAGCGAGCCGGACCGGTCGAAATTCTTGCCCTGGGTGACATTGAACTTGGCGTGCCGCAGCCAGTCGCGGATCGTGCCCTCGTTACACAGCGTGTATCCGACGATGTGATCCCTGGCCTGCTCCGGCTTGATGCGATGGCAGTCCTTGCCGATCACCAGCACGATCTCGCCTTCGTAATCCAGCTGTTCGGATTCCGGCGGACGGATCAGCGGCGCGCCGTAGCCGACGAACGATCCTGGCGTGCGGAAGAACATGCTCGGATATTTCGGCAGTTCCGAGTTGTCTTTGTATTCGTCGTTGCGGTTGGCGTAGTTGACGCCGATGCAGAGGATTTTCTCCGGGCCGATTACCGGCGGCAGCAATGTCACATCGGAGAGCGCGAAATCAGGCCTCACGTCGGCGGCGGCCTGCCGCACCTCATCCAGCGCATGTGCCCGCAGGACATCGAGCAGGGTGTGAAACCGCGGCAGCCGCGGATGCATGTCGATGACGCCATCACCGCTGACAACGCCGAAGCCGTCGCGGCCGTGATGCCTGAAGCTGACAAGTCTCATTCCGCGGCTTCTTTCGTGAGCATGCCGGCACGTGAGAGAACGCCGTCGAGGCGCTTTTCGAGTTCGGGTGTGGCAGGCACCATCGGCAGGCGATGTTCGTTGCGATCGACGATGCCGAGGCGCTTCGCCATGTATTTGATCGGGATCGGATTGGTGTCGT
>CAZXJZ010000449.1:0-2488 GCA_964641065.1 uncultured Hyphomicrobiales bacterium
TGTATTGGCTGCCGCCGGCCTGATAGACGTCGTCGTGCTCCATGAACATGGTCGCCGGCAGCACGATGTCGGCCATCGCCGCGGTCTCGGTCATGAACTGCTCGTGCACGCAGGTAAACAGGTCGTCGCGCGCAAAGCCGCGCTTGACCACATTCTGGTCGGGCGCGACCGAGACCGGATTGGTGTTCTGAATCAGCAGCGCCGTGACCGGCGGTCCGCCTTGCAGCGCGTCGCCGTCCCCGTCGAGGATCGCGCCGATCTTCGACTGATCGAGCATGCGCACCGACGGATCGGTGAGCTCCGGCGCCTCGATCAGGTCCTTGTTCCAGTGATAGATCGCGCCGTTATTGTGGAACGCCCCGCCGCCCTCGTACTGCCAGGCGCCAGTCACGACCGGAATGCAGCTTGCCGCGTGCATGTTGACCGCGCCGTTGCGCGAACGCGAGAAGCCGTAACCAAGCCGGAAGAACGCCCGCCTGTTCTCCTTCACCAGCCGGGCAAATTCCTCGATGGTCTCGACCGGACAGCCGGTGATCGCCGACGCCCATTGCGGCGTGCGCGTTTTCACATGCGCTTGCAGTTCACGCGGCGCGTCGCTGTAGCGGTTGAGATAATCCCAGTCGACCGCTCCATCGCGGAACAGGCAATGCATGATGGCGCAGGCGAGCGCGCCGTCGGTGCCGGGCTTCACCAGCACCGGCAGATCGGCCGCTTCCATGGTGCCGTTCATGTAGATGTCGATCGCGACGATCTTGGCGCCGCGCTCTTTGCGCGCCCGCGTCGCATGCGTCATCACATTGACCTGGGTGGACACCGGATTGGTGCCCCAGATCACGATCAGGTCGGACTTCGCCATCTCGCGCGGATCGGCGCCGGCGAGTCTGCCGGTGCCTGCGATGAAACCGGTCCAGGCCGGGTTGACGCAGATCGTGGTCTGGAAGCCGGAATATTTCTTGGCGTGGCGCAACCGGTTGATGCCGTCGCGCATCACCAGGCCCATGGTGCCGGCATAAAAGTAAGGCCACACGGTCTCGGAGCCGTGGCGCGCTTCCGCCTTCAGGAATTGCTCGGCGGTGATGTCCAGCGCGTCGTCCCAGCCGATCGGCTCGAAGCTGCCCTCGCCCTTCGCACCCTTCCGGCGCAGCGGCCTGGTCAGCCGGTCGGGATGATGGATGCGGTCGGCGTAGCGCGCGACCTTCGCGCAGATGACGCCGGCGGTGTAGGCATTCTCGTCGGCGCCGCGCACGCGTCCGATGCGCGCGCCGTCATGCACCTCGACCTCCAGCGCGCAGGTCGACGGGCAGTCGTGCGGACAGGCCGAGGCCCGGACAACAAGAGAGGCAGGGTGAATGTTCATCCTGCCTCTCGTTCTAGTTTAATGCGCGCCTTTTATCAAAACCGATTGCGCGCCATCGGTTGACTAACGCTTGTGCGGAAATTCCTCCGGTCCGGGCGGGTCGACCACCAGCGGCGCCTCCAGCAGCCTCTTGTGCTGGTATTGGCGCAGCCAGTAACCGAACGCGAGCACGAACAGGGCACCTGCCGCCGCCGCCCAGTAATGCAGGCTGTGCATCTGGTCCGGTGTCAGAATGCGCTCCAGCGCGGGATCCTTGGCCATGATGTCGCCCGCGACCCAGCCCAGCAAGGCGGCGCCGGCCCAGACCAGGATCGGGAACCGGTCGAGCAGTGACATCAGCAAGGCCGAACCCGCGACGATAAGCGGGACCGAGGTCACCAGACCGAAAATGATCAGCGCGGTCTTGATCTGCTCGGCATGCGCCGGGTCGACCCGGATGCCGGCGGTTTCCGCCGCCGCCGCGATCGCGATCACGTTGTCGAGGCTCATCACGATATCGGCGATGGCCACGATCCGTACCGCGCGCCAGAGATTGTCGGCCGCCGCGATCTTGCCGTCCCCGTGATCCTCTTCCGGGACCACCAGCTTGACCGCGACCCAGACCAGCAGGATGCCACCCACGAGTTTGAGGAACGGGTAGCCCATCGCCTGCGCCACCACGAGGGTGAAGACGATACGCAGCAGCACCGCGACGCCGGCGCCGAGCACCATGCCCCAGAACCGCTCTTTCGGCGGCAGCATCCGGCAGGCGAGCGCGATCACCACCGCGTTGTCGCCCGACAGAATGATGTTGATTCCGATGATCTGCCCTGCGGCCACCCAGAAGGCCGGCGACAGCATGTCCGCCCACAGCGATCCCACCCAGATACCCCTTTTGCGAAAACAAGCTTGTGGGTATCTACGACTGTATATCTACGAGGGCAACTCCCTGTCTCGTCTCGACCGATAGGAAACTCCTATCAGCCGACGATCTCGTTTCCGGAGAAGAACTGGGCGATTTCCTGGGCGGCCGTGTCCGCCGCGTCCGAACCGTGAACCGAATTCTCGCCCACCGACTTCGCGAACAGCTTGCGGATGGTGCCGTCGGCGGCCTTGGCCGGATCCGTCGCGCCCATGATCTCACGGTATTTC
>CAZXJZ010000450.1:0-2481 GCA_964641065.1 uncultured Hyphomicrobiales bacterium
CCGTAGGAGTGTAGCTCAACTGGCTAGAGCACCGGTCTCCAAAACCGGGGGTTGGGGGTTCGAGTCCCTCCACTCCTGCCAGCGGGAAAAAGACGACAAAATTTACGATTTTAAGTTTGCGCGGCGGCTGCAGCGCCGCGATCGCGCGCCGGATTTCACTGAGCCGCGTTTCGAAATTTCAAAGCGTTCGTAAGACTGTCGACAGCCCCTGGGGAGGGACCGGATCGTGTCAGCATCGCAGCATCCTGCGGCGTCTCATCACTTGCCGTGGTTCATCACCGCGCCGGGGCAGACCGACACATTGTTCGTGATCACGACGCTGGTCATGATCGCGACAGTGTTTGCAATCGGCGTCGTTTTCTTCCGGTTGCATTCGCTGCCGGAGCGGCTCGGTCACAAGAAGCTGCAATTCGAGATTGTCGCGGTGCTCGGATTGCTGTCGCTGTTCACGCACGTCCATCTGTTCTGGGTCGCTGGCCTTATCCTGGCGCTGATCGACTTTCCGGACATCGTCACGCCGCTTCAACGCATCGCACGCGGGGTTGAATCGATCGCGCATATCGAAAGGCCTCCCGAACCCGAACGAATGCCGGAATCGGAGATCATGCGCGCTCATGACAGCGTGAGGCGCGATCATGTTTGAAATCGTGCTGTGCTCGATCTTCACCGTCCTGCCGGACTATCTGTACCGCCGTTATGTGCAGCGTAAGCGGATCGGCAAGGAGATCACGCTGTTCTCGGTCTGGTTCGAGCTGCGCTACGGCATCACGGCCTGTCTGATGCTGACGGTCGCGCTAATCACGGTCATCTTCTACTATCATCCGTCTACCAACCTCGTGACGTCGTTCTTCCGGACGATTCCGATCCTGCCGGAAACCGGCGGGCGGGTCAGCGAGGTCCTGATCAAGAACGGCGACCTCGTGAAACAGGGGCAGCCCTTGCTGCGACTCGACAGCGTCAAGCAGCAGGCGGCGGTGGACGTCGCGCGCCGGCGCATCAAGGAGATCGAGGCGCAGATGCTGGTCGCCGGTGCCGACATCGTGGCTGCGGATGGCCAGATACAGCAGGCCAGAAGCGCGCTCGAGCAGGCGACCGACGAATTGCGGACCAAGCAGGAGCTTGTGCAACGTAACCCGAATGTCGTCGCGGCGCGCGAGATCGAAAAACTGGAGACCGCCGTCGACGGGCGAAGGGGACAGGTGGCCTCGGCCGAGGCAGCAAAGCAGGCTGCGCAGCTCCGTCTGTCGACCCTCTTGCCAGCCGAGAAGGAAACCGCGGAGGCGACGCTTCGGCAGGCGCAGATCGATCTCGACAAGACCGTGATCTATGCGGGAGTTGCCGGGCAGGTGGAGCAGTTCGCTTTGCGGGTGGGCGATATCGTCAATCCGCTCATGCGAGCGGCCGGCGTGCTTATTCCGCAGCAGATCGGGCGGCCCGGCCTGCAGGCCGGTTTTGCGCAGATTGAGGCCCAGGTCATGAAGGTCGGCATGACCGCGGAAGTGACCTGCGCGTCGAAGCCCATGACCATCATCCCGATGGTCGTCACCGACGTTCAGGAATATATCGCCAGCGGCCAGTTCAGGGGCGGCGAGCAGCTCATCGATGCGCAGCAGGCGGCGAAGCCCGGCACCATCACGGTCTTCCTGGAGCCGATGTTTGAGGGTGGGCTGGACGGCGTGACGCGGGGCTCAAGCTGCATGGCCAATGCCTATACGAGTAACCACGAGCGGCTTTCGAGCGGAAAACTGGGCCTCGGATCATGGTTGTTTCTGCACATGGTCGACGCCGTCGGCATGGTGCATGCCATGCTGCTGCGGGTGCAGGCTCTGGTTCTGCCGGTCAAGGCGCTGGTATTCTCGGGCCATTGATGGGCGTCCGCAGGATACCGCGAAGCGGCCGGTATAGTTTTTTCAACCTGAGGTTGATAATTTGGGGCCGTTCCTGCACCTTGCTGCCGCCGGGATAAGCAAACCTTGATTTCCGGCCGGTTTGGCAGTAGCTAGGCGCCACGCTTCGCGGCCCGGAAACGGACATCCGCGGCGACGGTACACCCAAAAAACAGGGCCAAAATCCGGCTTGTCCTTATACATGGGATCGGCGGCAGGACGGCTCGTTTGGATATTTTTGACGATGGCGAAGTTCAGCCCGTTCAAGTTTCTGCAGGAAGTGCGCGACGAGACCGACAAGGTCACGTGGCCGACCCGGCGCGAAACCGCGATCACGACCGTCATGGTATTCGTGATGGTCGCGGTTTCCTCGATCTTCTTTCTGCTGGCTGACCAGGTGATCCGCCTCCTGATCACCACTCTCCTGTCGATCGCGCGTTGGACGGGCCGCGCGACCGCGGAGGACCTCGGGCGATTGCGCCGCGTCCACGTTGCCGGCTTCTTGCGCTTCACGAACGAGTCTTCTCCTGCGGCTCTCAAGGGCAAGGTGCTGGGCTCGGTGGCGGAGCTCGACGCGGTGCTGCGCACGGTGCCG
>CAZXJZ010000451.1:0-2480 GCA_964641065.1 uncultured Hyphomicrobiales bacterium
TCTTCGAATTTTTCGATACCTCGAGCTGGCGCCTGTTCGAGGCCGCGCTCGGCGTCAAGCCGCAGGAGATGGCGAAAACCTTCGAAATCCTCGGCGTGCCGCTGGTCGATGCGCGCGCCAAATTCATGGTGCCGGCGAAATTCGGCGACGTGGTCGAGATGCATTCCTGGGTCGGCGAGATCCGCCGGTCCAGCTTCGAGGTCTGCCATCGCATCTTCGTGGATGGGCAACTCGCGGTCGACGGTTCCGAAACCCGCGTCTGGGCGATGCTGGACGAGCACGGCCAGCTGAAGACCAAGCCGATCCCCGCCGACGTGATCGCGAAATTCAAGACGCCCTGAGCGGGGCGTTTCCGGACCGCTGCGGACGGCCGCTTCGCCAGAACGCATCCAGACCGGCATTTTTCCACCGACGCGGGTCCGGCTCGTGCGCGCGGAACGACTGCGCGAAAAAGTGGCCAGCGATTCCCGGCTCTTCGGATTGCATAGTTGGGGATCAAACTATTACACTGTAGCGATTCAAAACACCGCGCCGGACCACCGGCCGGCCAAGAAACGATTGCTGGAAACGCACCACGGGAAACGCATCGATGGCGAGACTGCTCGAGCTCGTGCTCAACGGCCGCAAGCGCGTGGACGCGGTCCAGGACAACCTGCTGCTGCTCGACTACTTGCGTGAAGTCACCGGGCTGACCGGCACCAAGACCGGCTGCGACGGCGGCGAATGCGGCGCCTGCACGGTGCTGGTCGACGGCAAGCCGGTGCTGTCCTGCCTGACGCTCGCGGCCAGCGCCGCCGGCCGCAAGGTCGAGACCGTGGAATCGCTCGGCCATGACGGACAGCTCTCGGCGGTGCAGCGCGGCTTCCACGAAAAGCTCGGCTCGCAATGCGGCTATTGCACGCCGGGCTTCATCATGGCCTCGGTCGGCCTTCTGCGCAGCAATCCGAACCCGACCGACGACGAGATCCTGGAGGCGCTGGGCAGCAACATCTGCCGCTGCACCGGTTATGTGAAAATCATCGAGGCGGTGAAATACGCCGCGGGATTGCAGGCCGAAGGAGTCGCGCCATGAACAAGCCGGTTCCCGCACGCGACGCGCTCGCGCATGAGGTCGTGCCGTCGCACAATATCGGCGACTATGTCCCGCTGGTGGACGGCCCTGAAAAAGTCTCAGGCCGCGCCAAATACACTGCCGACATTCTCGCACCCAATATGCTGGCTGGCCGCATCTATCGCAGCCCCTATTCGCATGCCGAGATTCTGGACGTCGATATCTCCGAAGCGCTGAAAGTCCCCGGCGTGAAGGCGATCGTCACCGGCGCCGATTGCGACAAGACCTTCGGCGTGCTGCCGATCGCGCGCAGCGAACATCCGCTGGCGCGCGGCAAGGTGCGCTATCGCGGCGAGCCGGTCGCGGCGGTGGCTGCGGTGGATGACGCGGCGGCGCGCGAGGCGATCCGGCGGATCAAGATGACGGCGCGCGAACTCCCCGCCTATTACAAATCACAGGACGCGCTGGCGCCCGACGCCGCGCAATTGCACGAGAAGAAGCCCGGCAATCTCGAGCGCGACGTGTTTTTCGAACTCGGCAATGTCGAAGATGCCTTCGCCGATGCCGATCTGGTGCGCGAGGGCGTCTATAATTGCCCGGAAGTCTGCCAGGTGCAGATGGAGATGCATGCGGCCATCGCCGATTACGACGCGGTGCGCGACCGCATCACCGTGCATGCCTCCACCCAGGTGCCGTATTACGTGCACATGATGCTGTCCGACATTCTCGACATGGACATGTCGCGCATCCGGGTGATCAAGCCGCATGTCGGTGGCGGCTTCGGCTGCCGCACCGAGACGCTGAATGTCGAGCTGATCACCGCGCTGCTGGCGCGCAAGGCGGGCGGCATTGTGCGCACGGTCGTCAACCGCGAGGAGACCTTCATCACCCATCGCGGCCGGCCGGAGACCGATATCAAGCTGAAGATCGGCCTGAAGAAGGATGGTCGCATCACCGGCGTCGAATGCGAGGCGATCCAGCGCGGCGGCGCGCATTCCGGCTACGGCGTGGTCACGATCCTCTATGCCGGCTCGATGCTGTACGCGATCTACGATCTCAAGAACGTCAAGTATGTCGGCAAGCGCGTGCTGACCAACACGCCGCCCTGCGGCGCGTTTCGCGGCCACGGCACCGTCGATGTGCGCTTCGCGTTCGAGAGCCTGCTCGACCAGATGGCGCACGAGATGGGGATCGACCCGTTCCTCGTGCGGCGCGCCAACCTGCTGCACGCGCCGACCTTCACCGACAACGACCTGATGATCAATTCCTACGGCCTGCCCGAATGCCTCGATCTGGTGGAAGAGGCGAGCGGCTGGAAAGCCCGGAAAGGTAGGCTGCGCAACAAGACGAGCCTGAAAAAAGGCTTGGGCATGGCCTGCTCGCATTACATTTCCGGCGCATCGAAGCCGGTGAACTGGACCGGCGAGCC
>CAZXJZ010000452.1:0-2465 GCA_964641065.1 uncultured Hyphomicrobiales bacterium
CAACCCTCCCCCGCAAGGGGGGAGGGAGTTCGTCTGAGACTGCGGCACATTCTGAGACTGCGGCACATTATGCGAAACGTCACCAAGCCACCGACACATACTGCGTCTCAAGAAATTCCATCAGCCCCTCATGCGCGCCTTCGCGGCCGATGCCGGACTGCTTCATGCCGCCGAACGGCGCCGCCGGGTCGGAGACAAGTCCGCGATTGAGACCGATCATGCCGAAATCGAGTTTCTCCGAGACCCGCATGCCGCGGCCGAGATCCCTGGTGTAGAGATAGGCGACCAGTCCGTACTCGGTCTCGTTGGCGCGCTTGATCGCCTCATCCTCGGTCTTGAAGGTCTGGATCGATGCGACCGGGCCGAAGATTTCCTCGTTCAGCATTTTCGCTCCGTCCGGCACGTTGGTCAGCACCGTGGCGGGATAGAAGAAGCCCGGGCCGTCCGGGGTCTTGCCGCCGGTCAGCACCTTGGCGCCCTTCGACACTGCGTCCTCGACCAGTTCGATCACCTTGTCGCGGCCTTCCTTGTTCACCAGCGGGCCAAGATTGATGCCGTCGTCGAGTCCATTGCCCATCTTCAGCGACTGCATCTTGCCGGTAAGCTTCTTCGCAAACTCGTCATGCACGCTCTCGTGCACGTAGAAGCGGTTCGCGGCGGTGCAGGCCTCGCCCATGTTGCGCATCTTGGCGATCATCGCGCCTTCGATCGCCGCATCGATATCGGCGTCCTCGAACACCAGGAACGGCGCGTTGCCGCCAAGCTCCATCGCCGGCTTGATGATGTTGTCGGCGGCTTCGCGCAGCAGCACGCGTCCGACTTCGGTCGATCCGGTGAAGGAGACCACACGAACTCGTGGGTCATGCAGCATCGCGCTCACGACTTTCCCGGATGAGCGCGACGGAATGACATTCACCACGCCCGCAGGCACGCCGGCTTCCTCGAGGATCGGCATCAACGCCAGCATGGTGAGCGGCGTATCGGAGGCGGGCTTCAGCACCACCGGGCAGCCGGCCGCGAGTGCGGGCCCGATCTTGCGGGTCGCCATCGCCGCCGGGAAATTCCACGGCGTCACGAGGACAGCAATGCCGGCCGGCTTGTGCTGCACCAGGATGCGCGCGCCCGACGCGGGTGCGGTCGAGAGTGAGCCGAGATTGCGCACGGCTTCTTCCGCGTTCCAGCGGAAGAACTCGGCTGCGTAGGCGACTTCACCGCGCGAATCAGGCAGCGCTTTGCCGTTCTCGACCGTGATCAGCTTGGCCAGCCGCTCGGCGTCGCGCATGATCAGTTCGAACGCCTTGCGCAGGATTTCGCCGCGCTCTCTGGGCTTCTTTGCGGCCCATGCGGGAAAGGCGGCCTGCGCTGCATCGAGCGCGGCAATGGCGTCGTCTACCGTCGCGCTGGCGACCGAGGCGACCTTTTTCTCGGTCGCGGGATCCATCACATCGAAGCGCTGGCCGTCGGAGGATTTGCGCCACTGGCCGCCGATCCAGAGATCGGTCGGGACATTGGCGAGGAGATTTTCGTACATGAATTGCTTCCTTGTGCTACGCGCGGCGCCGGCGGGAGACCCGCCGCACCGCAGCGCACGACTCAATCCGGCCGCTTCAGCTCGATCAGGATGTTGCGATAGGTCGTGGCCCCGACATTGCGCAAATCGTGCACCTCGCCGGCCTCGCGCCAGATCGGGCTACCGATCACGCTCTTCGGCTTTTCGATCTGGCCGGTCAGCGCGGATTCGATCTCGATCTCACCCTCGGTCATCGGGATGATCACATACGGCAGTTCGTGCTTGTGCCAGCCCTTGCTCTTGCCGGGCTCGACCGTGAAGTCCCACACCCGCACGCGATCGTTCTCGAACATAACCGTATCGCCGATGGGGCCGAGCTTCAGGGTGTTGATGTCGTACTTGGTTGTCATCTCCAGGATCATCCCACCTAGGATCCGAGCGAGCGTCGCACCGTCTCGGCGATGCGGTCCACATTCGGCAGCACGGCGTCCTCCAGCAGATCGGCGGACGGCAGCGGGATATGCGGCGTGGTGATGCGCACCGGCGGCCCGTCGAGATCGTAAAAGGCCTCGTCGGCGACGATCGAGACGATTTCCGCGCCCCAGCCGCACAGCCTCGGATTTTCCTCCACGGTGAACAGACGGTGCGTGCGCCCGACCGAACCGAGAATGGTCTGGGTATCGAGCGGCACCAGCGAGCGCACGTCGACGACTTCGCAATCGATGCCGTGCTCCGCCTTCAGCTTGTCCGCCGCCTCGATCGCGCGCGGCACCATCAGCGCCAGCGCAAGGATGGTCGCGTCCTTGCCGGGCCGAACGATCTTGGCGGTGCCGAGGGTATCGACGATTTCGCCGTCCGGCACCTCGCCCTTCATCGGATAAAGCGACTTGTGCTCGAAGAAGATCACCGGATCGGGATCGCGCACCGCGGCCGCAAGCAGGCCGATCACGTCGCG
>CAZXJZ010000453.1:0-2436 GCA_964641065.1 uncultured Hyphomicrobiales bacterium
AGTGATACCCTCAAGCCGCTCGCGGCGTTGACCAAGGAGCGCTCGGTGCTGCTGCCGCAGATCGCGACCGCAAGCGAGCAGGGCGTGACCTTCGAGGCGCCGTTCTGGAGTGGCTTCTTCGTGCCGAAGGGAACGCCGCAGGAGGTCGTCGACAAGTTGCAGAAGGCGACCGTGGCGCTGATCGAGACGCCGGGACTTTCCGAGAAGCTGACGAAGGTCGGGTCGACGTTCGTGGCGCCGGACCGCCGCTCCACCGCCTATCTGAAGAGCTTTCTCGATAGCGAAATCGCCAAATGGGGCGAAACCATCAAGGCGAGCGGCGTAAGCCTCGACTGATCCGCATTCGCCTCTTCGATCGCGAAAATGCCCGCCGGACGGCGGGCATTTTTATTTGGCATTTACGGTGTCTCGCCGCTTTCGGCAGGGCTTGGCTTGCACGTGACGCCCCGTTTTGGCAGCTTAGCCGCACACCACAGACATCGGCCCCTTAACGAGCCGATCGGGAGGATTACGATCATGACAGGATTGACCAGGCGGGCTTTGCTGCCGGCCGCTTTCGCCCTCGCAATCGGGACCGGCGCCGCGATTGCGCAGGACCAGAAGCCGATCGAATTGAAGCTCGCCTATTATGTCGGCGATCAGCACGCGATGTCGCAATGGCTGATCAAATGGGCCGACAAGCTCGAAAAGGATTCCGGCGGACGTCTGGTGTTCAAGCGCTTCCCTGGCGCGCAGATGGGCCCGGTGCCGCAGCATTACGATTTCGCGCGGACCGGCCAGGCCGACATCTCGTGGTTTCTGCACGGCGCCACGCCCGGCCGCTTCCCGCTGACCGGAATTGTGCAGGTGCCGTATCTGGTCGGCAGTGCCGAGATCGGCACCAAGGTGCTGAACGATCCGGAGCTGCGTTCGAAATATCTCGACGCGGAACACAAGGGCGTCAAGCTGCTGCTGCTGTTCACGCATCAGCCTGGCCAGATCCACACCACCAAGAAGCCGATCAAGAGCGTCGACGATGTGAAGGGGCTGCGGCTCCGTTTCGCCTCGCCTGAAATCCGCGACTTCGTCGCCGCGCTGGGCGGCTCCCCGGTGGGCGTTGCGCCGACCGAGCAGGTCGAGCAGATGCAGAAGGGCACGATCGACGGCGTGGTGATCGATTATGGCGGCGCCGGCATCGCCTTCAAAATGGGCGGCACCGTGAAGCATACGACCGAGATGTATTCCTATGTCGCAAGCTTCGGTCTCGCGATGAACGAGGACACCTGGAAGAAGCTTCCGCCGGATCTGCAGCAGCTGATTGTGAAATCGCTTCAGAACGTGGAGGCGGAAGTCGGCCAGGCATGGGATTCGCTCGATGCGCCCGGCAAGAAGGCGCTGCTCGACGGCGGCGCCGAGGCGATCAAGCTGTCGCCGGAAGAGAACGCCAAGTTCCGCAAGATCGGTGCCGATGTCGCGGCCGCGAAGGTGAAGGAACTGGATGGCAAGGGGCTGCCGGCCACCGCCGTTCACAACATGATGAAGTCGCTCTCGGAGAAGCACGCGAAGGACTCCAAGAACTTCTGGAATTGACGTGGAGATCGTTTCGCGGTCTTACCTCTCCCCGCGCGCGGGGAGAGGTCGTCCGCCGAGCGAAGCGAAGGCGGGCGGGTGAGGGCTAAACTCTTTGATCGCGTATTCGACATATGCCTCTCACCCCACCCCTCTTCCCGCGGGCGGGAAGAGGGAGCCGACCGCGGTTTCGGCTGACGCGGTGGTTCGTCATCGCCCATTGGTGGTCCGGTGAAACGCTTCGGCACGATCGCGTCGGTGACCTGCGGGGCCGTGGCCGCGATCTTTCTCGCGGGGATGCTCCTGCTGACGGTCGCGGACGTGGTGTTGCGCACGGTCTTCAATTATCCGCTGCGCGGCGTCTACGAACTGATCGAGCTGATGCTCGCGGGCTCCTTCTTTCTGGCATTGCCCTGCGTCTTCCTGCGCGACGACAACATCCTGGTGAACACCATCGATGAATTCGTGCCGCGCATCGTGCCGGCGCTGAAGCGCATCGCGCTGCTGTTGTCGGTGCTGACATTCGCGGTGCTGGTCTGGCAGGGCTGGGACGCGGCCTGGGATTCCTACGAATTCCATGATGTGACGGCGGACCTGAGTTTGCCGAAATTTTGGCACTGGACGATCGTGCTGTTCGGTATGAGCCTTGCCGCGCTGGCGTCGCTGTTCATGTTGTTTCGCAGCGACGACAAGGGGCCGCAGCGTCCCGAGGACCGTCTGGAAGACCGCGTATGAGCATCACTACGATCGGGATCGCCGGGGTCGTTCTGCTTCTGGTGATGATCTTCATGCGGGTGCCGATCGCGATCGCACTCGCGGCGGCCGGATTCCTTGGCTATGCGGCGATCGACGGGTGGATGCCGGCGCTGAAGATGGCCGGGCTCGTGC
>CAZXJZ010000454.1:0-2410 GCA_964641065.1 uncultured Hyphomicrobiales bacterium
CGGCGCCGGCGGCTCCGCGCCCAAGCATGTCGAACAGTTCAAGGGCGAAGGCTATCTGCGCTGGGATTCGCTCGGCGAATTCCTGGCGCTGGGTGCCTCGCTTGAGCATCTGGCGCAGGTCAGCGGCAACGAGGACGTGAAGGTCCTCGCCGAGACCCTCGACGAAGCCAATGGCGAGATTCTCGAGCATAACCGCTCGCCGGCGCGCGCCGTGGGCGAGTTGGATAACCGCGGCAGCCATTTCTACCTGGCGCTTTATTGGGCCAAGGCGCTGGCGCGGCGCGACAACAGCTCCGCCCTCGCCGCCCGCTTCAAGCCGCTGGCCGAGACGCTCGAGAAGAACGAGGCCAAGATCAATGCCGAATTGATCGCCGCGCAGGGCAAGCCGGTCGATACCGGCGGTTATTATCTGCCGGACAACGCCAAGACGTCGGCGGCGATGCGGCCGAGCGCCACGCTGAACGCGGCACTCGACGCGCTCTGAACTAGGCCCTATGCCGCTCGTCCCCGCGAAAGCGGGGACCCAGCGCTTCCGATAATGAACTGGATGCCCGCACTCGGGCGGCGCGAAGCGCCGGTGCGGGCATGAGCTGAGTTTGAATAAAGGCCGGACTAACGCGAGCTCACCGTGCTCTCTCTGCCCGTCGACGCCCGCTTTCGCCACACCCTATCCGCGATGACTTTCGCGGCCGCGCCGGCAACCAGAGCGCAAAGCACGGCTTTCGACATCGTCTCCATTGTCCCCTCGATGAGCAGGCTGTGCGCCACGCTGCCGATAACGATGACAACCGCCAGAGACATATGCGCGGTGCGCCACGTTCGTGGCGCCAGTCCCAAGCGGCGGCGGAACGCAGCCATCAGCGCTGTCGCGAAGATCGTCCACATCGCGATCACGCCGAAGGGAGAGAACAGCGTCGGCGACATCAACAGCAGCGCGTCGACCATGTCCGGCGGGTTGGCAATCCAGAGCCCGCCGACATGGACCGCGACCGCTGCAACCAGCGCGCCGCCGATCCAGACATGGGCACGCCGTCCGAGATAACCCGACAGGCCCGGCAAATATCCGGCGATCAGCAAAGGCTGAACCAGCACCAGAGCCAGCGCAACGATCCCCGCAAAGCAGGCAAGGATATAGACCGGACCGCGATAGGCGAGCAGTTCGCTGGTCCCCGCGAGCGCGAGCGGGACAAGAATGGCCGCGAGCACGACCGCCCAGATCAGGGTCGCGCGGACCAGCCTCATGCGCGGCGTCCGACCCGCTCAGGCCGACTCAGACCGGTTCCAGCACGAAATGCGCTTCGAGGCTCTTATCCTTGGCGCTGCGCATGAGCGGACGCAGGAACACAGTCTTGAACGCACCGCTGTCATAGGCGAGGTGGCCGTGCGGCTGGCCGAAGATCGGGACGATCTGCGGCATCTCCAGCCGGAACACCCCGTTCTTGTCAGTGAGGGTGGCGCCGTGGCTTTGCGGCTCGTGCTCCTGGCCTTCGACCGTGTGCGCCCAGATCTGGATCCGCTGCCCGGCCAGCGGCGCCCCGTCGCCGGCCCGGCGCACCGTGCCGCTCATCCAGAAACCGCCCTTGCCGATCCGATCGACGATCGCCGCACCCTTGATGTAGTTATTTGCTCCGCCCCGCATCGTCTGGGTCGGTGCGAGACCTTGCGCGCGCGCCGGCACCACGAATCCGGGCGCTACGGACACGCCGGTTGCCAGCACGGAGCTGGCAAGGACGGAACCACCGGCGGCCAGAAGTGCGCGGCGGTTGAGCAAGGCGGTCGGCATGTGTGTTCCTCCGGTCGACATCCGATAACTCCAGTTAGACGCGGAACGCCGCGAATCTACCCGGTTGCGACCAAATGCCAGTCCAGCAAACCCGGCGATCCGCCATGACAGTTCTGTGAACGCACGACGATCGTTCGGGGGTCGCACCATGGCAAACCGCGGAACGGATTTCATATTCCCTGCCGGCGGTCGCAATCGCCTCAAGCACGCATCGGCCAAGCCACCATGCTACTTCTGGCCTGCTTCGCCTGGCCGCCGGTGGCATGCTATAGGGCCGTTGCAGCGGCCGGGCTGTGCGATGCGGCGTGCCGATTCTCCCGTCGGCCCGACGAAGATTGCCGAGGATACAAAAGGTAGCTCCCTGAAATGGCGAAGATCAAGGTGACGAATCCCGTCGTCGAAATGGACGGCGACGAGATGACCCGGATTATCTGGCAGTTCATCAAGGACAAGCTGATCCACCCCTATCTTGATATCGACCTGCTCTATTACGATCTCAGCGTCCAGAAGCGCGATGAGACCAACGACCAGATCACCATCGACGCCGCCCTCAAGACAAGGGAGGTCGGCGTCGCGGTGAAATGCGCCACCATCACCCCGGACGAAGGCCGGGTGAAGGAATTCGGC
>CAZXJZ010000455.1:0-1300 GCA_964641065.1 uncultured Hyphomicrobiales bacterium
GACGCCTCCGGACAGCCCGCAGATCACCTTGCCGTTGCCGACCTGCTTGCGGATCTTCTCGATCGCCTCGTCCTTGAAGGCGCGCATGGTCCAGTCGCCCGTGAAGCCCGCGATCTTGCGCACGAAATTGCGGATCAGCGCCGCGCCATGCGGCGTGTGCATCACTTCGAGATGGAATTGGGTGGCGTAGAATTTCCGCGCGTCGTCGGCGATCGCGGCGATCGGCGCATTGGGCGAGGTCGCGACCGTGCGGAAGCCTACCGGCGGCACGGTCACGCGGTCGCCGTGGCTCATCCACACCGGATAGCTCTGGCCCTTCTCCCACACACCCTCGAACAGCGGCGTATCGTCGGTCACGGTGACCTCGGCGCGGCCGAATTCGCGATGATGTCCGCCCTCGACCTTGCCACCGAGCTGCTGCGCCATCGCCTGCTCGCCATAGCAGATGCCGAGCACCGGCACGCCGGCCTCGTAGATCGCGGGCGGTGCGAGTGGCGCGCCCTGCTCGTGGACCGAGGCCGGTCCGCCGGACAGGATCACGGCCTTCGGCTTCATCGCGCGGAAGGCCTCTTCGGCTCTCTGGAAGGGGACGATCTCGGAATAAACGCCTTCCTCGCGCACCCGCCTCGCGATGAGCTGGGTGACCTGCGAGCCGAAATCGACGATGAGGAGCTTGTCGTGCTGGGGTGCGTGCGCCATGGCGGGTTCTAGAGACGGATTCGGGTGCTGTCGAGACGCGTGAATCAAGGTTTGAGACCGCCTTTGTGGCGTCCGGCCGTTCAAGGGGTAGCGCCAATCGCCCGCAAAACGAGCCATTTCCGGACGATATCCACGCAAATATGGGATCGGCGGGGGCTTTGCCAGCGACACCTGCCGCCATCTCCCCTCAGAACAGGGCCCTCATGACATTCGCGGCTCATTATGCTGCAAGTCGCACTCTCACGACCGCACCGGGACCGGGACCATGACCGCTGCAAAATCTCGAAGCCTTGCCGACGACGCCGCAGCCCTCCTGGCCAGGCTGGGCGTGCCTTTCGACCGCCACCATGGGACGCTGAAGGCCCGTTCGCCGATCACGGGCGAAACCATTGCCGAGCTTGCCGAGACCTCCCCCAACGCTGCCCGGGACGCCATCGAACGCGCGCACGCGGCCTTCCTCGTCTGGCGCAACGTTCCGGCACCCAAGCGCGGCGAACTGGTGCGGCTGCTCGGCGAGGAATTGCGGGCGAACAAGGCCGCGCTCGGCCGGCTGGTGTCGATCGAAGCCGGCAAGATCGTGTCGGAGGGTCTCGGCGAAGTG
>CAZXJZ010000455.1:1310-2403 GCA_964641065.1 uncultured Hyphomicrobiales bacterium
CGACTTCGCGGTCGGCCTGTCGCGCCAGCTCTACGGCCTGACTATTGCGACCGAACGCCCCGAGCACCGCATGATGGAGACCTGGCATCCGCTCGGCGTCACCGGCATCATTTCGGCGTTCAACTTCCCGGTCGCAGTGTGGTCGTGGAATGCCGCGCTCGCATTGGTCTGCGGCAACAGCATCGTCTGGAAGCCATCGGAGAAGACGCCACTGACCGCGCTGGCGACGCAGGCGCTGTTCGAGCGCGCGCTCGGACGTTTCAAGGCCGAGGGCGGCACCGCGCCGGAGGGGTTGTCCGCGGTGCTGATCGGCGGACGCGCACTTGGCGAAATGCTCGCCGACCATCCGAAGGTCCCGCTGGTGTCGGCGACCGGCTCGACCGCGATGGGCCGTCAGGTCGCGCCGCGTCTGGCGCAGCGCTTCGCGCGCGCGATCCTCGAACTCGGCGGCAACAACGCCGCCATCGTTTGCCCATCGGCCGATCTCGACCTGACGCTGCGCGGCGTCGCCTTCGCCGCAATGGGCACGGCGGGCCAGCGTTGCACCACGCTCCGACGCCTGTTCGTGCATGACTCAATCTACGACCGCTTCCTGCCACGGCTGAAAAGCGCCTATGAATCTGTCGCTGTCGGTAATCCGCTTGAGGCCGGCACCCTCGTCGGCCCGCTGATTGACCGCGGGGCATTCGACGCCATGCAGACCATGCTGGCGGACGCAAAAGCTGGCGGCGCTGTCGTGACCGGCGGGGAGCGCGTCGATGTCGGCGGATGGACGGAGGCCTATTATGTGCGCCCCGCACTGGCCGAAACCGCAGAGCAAACCGATCTTGTGAAGCACGAGACGTTTGCGCCGCTGCTCTGGGTCATGCGCTACAGCGATCTCGAATCCGCGCTCGATCTGCACAACGCGGTGCCGCAGGGCCTTGCCTCCTCGATCTTCACCAACGATCTGCGCGAGGCGGAGTTGTTCCTGTCCGCGCGCGGGTCGGATTGCGGGATCGCCAATGTGAATATCGGCCCGTCCGGCGCGGAGATCGGCGGCGCGTTTGGCGGCGAGAAGGAGACCGGCGGCGGCCGGGAATCCGGCTCGGAT
>CAZXJZ010000456.1:0-2373 GCA_964641065.1 uncultured Hyphomicrobiales bacterium
GGCGACTGGAAGGATGTCGATCTGACGCTGGTCTCCGGCAATCCGGTGGCGCTGCGCCAGCCGCTCTATACTGCTTTGTTCGCAAACCGGCCGGAAGTGCCTGTCTCGACCAATACGCGGGTCGTGCCACGCCGCGACGATGTTCAGGAGAAGGCCGCGCCACCGGCACCGCAGGCTCGATTCGACGCCGACCGAATCGCCGGCGCGCTCGCGGCGCCGCAAAGACCGACCCGCTCCGCTCCCGCGATGGCTGCACCGGCGCCGGTTGCGCCAATGCCTGCCGAAATCGCGGCCGCCGCGCCCGCCAACGCCGCAACTGCGGAAGAGGCATCGACACAGCTCCTCTATCGCTTTCCGGCCAAGCTCTCGCTCGCGACCGGACACACCATGATGGTGCCCTTCGTCGACCGGGAGGTGCCGGTGACGCGCGTCTGGCTGTATCAGCCGGATGTTGCACCGAACCGCCCGCTGGCGGCGGTGCGGCTGAAGAATGACGGCGCCAGCGCGCTGCCGGCCGGGCTTGTCACCGCGTTCGAGACGAACGCGGACGGCAGCACGGGCTTTGTCGGCGACGCCTTGCTGCCGCTGACGCCGAAGGATGCGACGCGGCTGGCGACCTTCGCGGTCGACACCAAGACGGCGATCCGCCGCGACGACCGGGGCATCCGCCAGACCGCGCTCGGCAAGGCGCTGAACGGCACGCTGACGGTGCAGACCCGCTCGACCCGCACCATCGATTATGAGGTCACGACACCACCGGACGAGGACCGCGAGATCGTTGTGGAAGAAGAGCGCATTGGCGGCTGGACTCCGGTCGCCGGCACCAAGAACATCGAGGAGACGCCGACCCGTTACCGGCACACGATCGCAGCGCCGCGCGGCACGACCACCAAGGCGAGCTTCACCACCGAACGTCTCGACAGTGAGCGGATCGTGCTGACCGAACTCGATGTCGACGACATGCTGGTCCGGATTCGCGGCCTCGAGAACGAAAGCCCGGCGCTGAAGGCGACGATCGCCAGACTCACGGCGCTGGTGGAGGAGATGAACAAAACGCGGGCGCAACGCAGCCAGCTCGAGAGCGAGCGCGAGCGGATCGTGCGCGATCAGGCTCGCGTGCGCGAGAATCTGAGGTCGGTCGGACAGGGCTCCGATCTCGGGCGTCGCTATCTCGCGACGCTGAAAACGCAAGAGGACCGGCTCGCCGAGATCGGCACGCTCGATGCAAGGCTGGAGATGGAGATCGAGGCGAAGACGAAGGCAGCCGAGGACGCGGTGCGTCAGCTGACGTTGTAAGGTGCCATCGCCGCGAGCGACTTCCCTCTCCCGCCTGCGGGGAGAGGGAAGACCTTACCCGCGGCCAGCCCTCACCCTGATCTCATCCACCGCTGCCAGCACGCGATCCGGCGTGGTCGGCGCATCGATCCTGGGTGCAAGTTTGTAATCCGACAACGACGAGATCGCGTCTCGCACCGCGAGCCACGCCGACAGCGCCAGCATCAGCGGCGGCTCGCCAACCGCCTTGGAACGGAACACCGTCTCTTCCTTGTTGGGCGCGTTCTGCAAAATGCGCGCGTTGAAGACAGGCGGCACATCGCGGCTGCCGGGGATCTTGTAGGTCGACGGCCCGTGCGTGCGCAGATTGCCCTTGTGATCCCACACCAGTTCCTCGGTGGTGAGCCAACCCATACCCTGCACGAAAGCGCCTTCGATCTGACCGAGATCGATCGCCGGATTGAGAGATTCTCCGCAATCCTGCAGAAGCTCGGCGCGCAGCACTCGCATCTCGCCGGTTAATGTGTCGATCGCGACTTCGGCCGCGGCCACGCCATAGGTGAAATAATAGAAAGGCCGCCCGCTGTTGCTGGCAAAGTCCCAATGGATTTTCGGCGTGCGGTAGAAGCCGGTCGCCGACAGCGACACCCGCTTCTCCCATGACAGGGCCGCAAGCTCGGCAAACGAGATCGAACGGTTGCCGGCATAGATGCGGTTCGACGAGAACACGATCTCGCCCTTCGGCACGTTGAACTGCTCGGCCGCGACATCGGCCATGCGATCCTTGATCTGCTCGGCTGCATGCTGCGCCGCCATGCCGTTGAGATCGGAGCCGGACGAGGCCGCTGTCGGCGACGTGTTCGGCACCTTGCCGGTGGTGGTCGCGGTGATCTTGATATTGTCGATATCGATCTGGAAGGTCTCGGCCACCACCTGCGCGACCTTGATGAACAGCCCCTGCCCCATTTCGGTGCCGCCATGGTTCAGCGTGACGCTGCCGTCCATGTAGACATGCACGAGTGCGCCGGCCTGGTTGAGCGCCGGCCGGTTGAACGAGATGCCGAATTTCACCGGCATGGTGGCGAGGCCCTTCTTCAC
>CAZXJZ010000457.1:0-2360 GCA_964641065.1 uncultured Hyphomicrobiales bacterium
TGCCTGTGATGCTGCCCCGTGAATCCGATGGAGAGATGCGCCGCGACGGTTCGCGCGCTGCCTTGGTGCAGCCGAAACACCCCGTTGCTGAGCGCGGAAGAGTGCACGGCGCACCGGAACTCTCGTCTTGCGAAGCGTGGCGTGTTGCAACGAACAGCGAAGTGGATTTGAGTAGCGAAAGGAGACAGCGACGATGGCGAACACAGCATCAACGTCCCGACCGATTAAGAGGGCAAGATAAAAGGCCGCGAGGTGCGGCCCTGTTGGAGGACGGTCGGGGCATTGTTTCTGCACATGTTTCGTCAGGTACGCCGCGATGTGCGCGAGCGACAACCACATCGCGCAAGCGACAATTCCGCCACCCTTTCAACGAATATCGCACATCGCGGAGTGCGGGCCATGAACAATGAGGACGACTTCCGCATCAGACCCGGCAAGATCCGTTCGAGGCCGAACATGCGGACCAAGCCCTTCATCGCCCAGGCGCTCGCCGCCGCCGAACGCGCTGGCGGCCATGTCAGCAGGAGCGGCCGGATCACGGCATCACGGCGGTCCCGCTTCGGACGCGGCCGCGTCGCCAGCGTGCGGGCCAACCATCTTCTCACGAGCCGCTCACGGCTTGCGACGGTCAAGACCCGCATCGTCCGGAACACCGGCCGTCGCGCGACGCTTCGGGCACATCTCAACTACCTGCGCCGTGAGGGCGTCACCCGCGACGGCGAGCGCGCGCGCATGTTCGGTTCCGACACCGACGAGGCCGACGTCAAAGGCTTTACCGAGCGCTGCGAGGACGACCGTCATCACTTCCGGTTCATCGTCTCGCCCGAGGACGCCGCGCAGATGTGCGACTTACAGGGCTTTGCGCGCGAGCTGATGCGGCAGGTAGAGAAAGACCTCGGTACGAGGCTCGACTGGATCGGGGTCGATCACTGGAACACTGAGAATCCGCACGTCCATGTCATCCTGCGTGGGCGCGGCGACGACGGCAAAGACCTCGTCATTGCACGGGACTACATCAGCAACGGGATGCGGGCGCGGGCACAGGACCTCGTCACGCAGGAACTCGGGCCGCGCTCCGATCTCGACATCCGGCGCAGCCTCGAGAGCCAGGTGGAAGCCGAACGCTGGACGCGGCTCGATCGCCAGCTTGTCCGCGATGCCAACCGGCACGGCGTCATCGACGTCGCCCCGATGGCAGGCCAAAAGCCTGACGACTACCTGCCGCAAAAAGTTGGCCGCCTTCGCAAGCTTCAGTCACTCGGGCTCGCAAACCAGATCGCACCCGGACAATGGGTGATCCTTGACGAGGCGGAGTCGACCCTGCGCGCGCTTGCCGAGCGCGGCGACATCATCAAGCGCATGAACCGGGCGCTTAGCGGGCGGGGTGTCGAGCGCCACGCATCGAGCTATGTGCTGGCCGGAGAGAGCCTTACCGATCCGATTATCGGGCGCCTGATCGACCGCGACCTCGATGACGAGTTGAAGGGCACCGCCTATGGTGTCGTCGACGGCACCGATGGGCGCACTCATCACATCAAGCTGCCCGATCTCGATGCCGCCGGGGACGGACCTGTCGGCTCGATCGTCGAGCTGCGCCGGTTCCAGGACACCCGTGGACGCGAGCGCAGTGCACTGGCAGTCCGGTCCGATCTCGATCTCGATGCGCAGGTGAAGGCCTCCGGCGCGACCTGGATTGACCGCCAGCTCGTCGCCCGCGAATCCGTGCCGCTCGGCAGCGGCGGGTTCGGAGCGGAGGTTCGTGCGGCGATGGAGAGCCGCGCCGAGCATCTGATCGACCAGGGTTTGGCTCGCCGGCAGGGCCAACAGGTCATCTATACGCGCAACCTGATTGAGACGTTGCGGCGGAAGGAGCTCGATTCCATTGCCGAGAAACTCACGGCCGAAATGGGCATGCCATTTCGCAATTCAGCAACTGGAGACTATATCGCCGGCCTTTATCGTCAGCGCCTGATGCTCGCGTCCGGCCGCTTCGCCATGATCGACAATGGTTTAGGTTTTCAACTCGTACCCTGGTCACCGTCGCTCGAACGCAACCTCGGCAAGCATGTTTCCGGCATAGCCCGTGGCGACGGGGGTGTGGATTGGAATTTCGCGGTCCGGCGCGGGCTCACTCGCTGAGGTCTGACGCGTTATTCCTATCGCTCCGAGTTGCGCCACGCCTAACGTTGGCTGGATCAAAATACTCCTGACGGTTTTGATCCTCCGCGTCCCCGCGAGACCGTGACGCCAAAACCCGTTCCAGACTATTCTCGCCTACACCGGTAGCTGCTTCTTAAGATTACTTACTTGCTAAAACGCCACTCGCTCCCGGTGTCTACTTGGCCAAGCATGGGTTGAGG
>CAZXJZ010000458.1:0-2337 GCA_964641065.1 uncultured Hyphomicrobiales bacterium
GATATGCGGGGCTTGGCATGGTCCCGGATATCGCTTCGCTCATCCGGGCTACGGACCGAAACTGACTACACCCGCATCGGCATCAGCACGTAAAGCGTCTTGCCGCCGTCCTTGTCCTGAATCAGGGTCGGCGAGCCCGGATCGGAAAGCTTCAGCATCGCAACTTCGCCTTCGATCTGCGACGCGATGTCGAGCAGGTAGCGTGAGTTGAAGCCAATATCGAGCGGATCGGAATCGTACTCGACTTCCAGTTCCTCGGTCGCGCTGCCGGAATCCGGATTGTTGACCGACAAGGTCAGCTTGCCGCCGGCCAAGGCAAGCTTCACCGCGCGCCCGCGCTCGCTCGAGACCGTCGAGACGCGATCGACCGCATGCTCGAACTCGTTCTTGTCGACCTGCAGGATCTTGGAATTGCCAAGCGGGATCACCGGGCCGTAATCCGGGAAGGTGCCGTCGATCAGCTTCGAGGTCAGCACCACGTCGCCGATGGTGAACCTGATCTTTGCCGTCGACATTTCGATCAGGATTTCCGCTTCCGTGTCCTCGATCAGGCGCTGGACCTCGCCCACCGTCTTGCGCGGCACGATTACGCCGGGCATGCCGTTGGCGCCGGACGGCAACGGAATTTCGAACTGCGCCAGACGGTGACCGTCGGTCGCGACCGCTCGCAGCATTTCAGCCTTGCTGGCGGCGTTCGTCGCGGGATGCAGGAAAATCCCGTTCAGATAATAGCGGGTCTCTTCGGTCGAGATCGCGAATTGGGTCTTGTCGATCATCTTCTTCAGGTCGGCCGCCGGCATCCTGAAGCTGTGCGTCATGTCGCCGGCATTCAGATCCGGGAAATCGCTTTCGGGCAGGGTCTGCAGCGTGAAGCGCGAGCGGCCGGCGCGGATCGTCAGCACACCGCGTTCACCGGACGCTTCGAGCACGATCTGCGAGCCGTCCGGCAATTTGCGCACGATGTCGAACAGCATATGCGCAGGAACCGTGGTTGCGCCGCCGGGCGAGACCTCGGCCGCGATCGTCTCGTTGACCTCAAGATCGAGGTCGGTCGCCTTGAGGACCAGCTTGCCGCGTTCTGCGCGCAGCAGAATATTGGCCAGGATCGGAATGGTGTTCCGGCGTTCGACCACGCGATGCACGTGGCCGAGCGACTTGAGCAATTGCGCACGCTCGACGGTGACCTTCATCTCGCAAAACCCTGAGGCGCCGGGAACGGCGGCACTGTGACGATGCCCGGCCGCCGGCGGGTGCCGGACGACCGGGGGACGCGAAACTGCCGTGTTGGAACGGTTTCGGCAAGCCCCATCTATTCTTGCTGCAATTGCCGCTTCAGGGTGTCCACCTCGTCGGCCAAGGCGGCGTCATTCCCGATCAGGTTCTCGATCTTGCGCACCGCATGCAGGACGGTGGTGTGGTCGCGGCCGCCGAACCGGCGCCCGATTTCCGGCAACGACCGCAGCGTCATGGTTTTCGCAAGATACATCGCGACCTGGCGGGGACGCACCACATTGGCGGTCCGGCGCGAGGACAACAGATCGGAACGGCTGACATTGTATTGCCGCGCCACCACCCGCTGAATGTCCTCGATCTTGACGCGCTTGGGCTCCTGCGGACGGATCAGGTCCCGGACCTCGCGCTCAGCCACTTCCATGGTCATCGGCTGGCCGGTCAGCTTGCTGAGCGCAAGCAGGCGATTGAGCGCGCCTTCGAGATCGCGTCCGTTATGGGTGACGGATTTCGCGATGTAGGACACCACGGTATCCGGAACCTCGAAGCCCTGATGGTGCGCGCGTGCGGCCAGAATCCGGTTCTTCAGGATTTCGAAGCGCAGTTCCTCGCCAAGCGGGCCCATTTCGACCACCAGGCCGCCGGCCAGACGCGAGCGCACCCGATCGTCGAGCGTTTCGAGTTCGGATGGCGGGCGATCCGCGGCGATGATGACCTGACGGCCGGCATCGATCAGCGCGTTGAGCGTGTGGCAGAACTCGGCCTGCATGCTCTTGCCGGTGAGGAATTGCAGATCGTCGATGACCAGCACGTCGATGCCGCGCAAGGCTTCCTTGTACGCAATGGCGGTCTGGCTCTTCAGCGCCGAGACGAAGCCGTACATGAACTTCTCGGCCGTCAGATACAGGATCTTGCGATCGCCGCTCGCATTGCCGGCCCAGGTGATGGCCTGCAGCAGATGGGTCTTTCCGAGGCCCACGCCCGCATGAATGTAGAGCGGGTTGAACATCACGAGATCGCCACGCCGCGCCGCGGCGACCTGCTTGGCGGCCGCATGCGTGAGGGTGTTGGAGCGTCCGACCACGAAAGTATCGAAGGTCAGCCGCG
>CAZXJZ010000459.1:0-2323 GCA_964641065.1 uncultured Hyphomicrobiales bacterium
GGCTGCGCCAATCAGGCCGGCGAGGATAACCGCAACGTTGCGCGCATGGCGCTGCTGCTGGCGGGGCTTCCAGATTCCGTGCCCGGCATCACCGTCAACCGGCTCTGTGCCTCAGGGCTGAATGCGGTGGGCGATGCCGCGCGCGGTATCCGCGCCGGCGAAATCGATTTTGCGATCGCGGGCGGCGTCGAATCCATGACCCGCGCCCCGTTCGTGATGGGCAAGTCGCAGGAAGCCTTCGCGCGGCAGGCCGACATTTTCGATACGACCATCGGCTGGCGCTTCATCAATCCGCTGATGAAGAAGCAATACGGCGTCGACTCCATGCCGGAGACCGGCGAGAACGTCGCGGAAGATTATCAGGTGACGCGCGCCGACCAGGACGCTTTCGCTTACCGCTCGCAGCAGCGCGCTGCCAAGGCGCAGGCGGCCGGTTTCTTCGCCGAGGAGATCGTTCCGGTAGAGATTGCCGGGCGCAAGGGCGAGGTCACGATCTTCGACAAGGACGAACACCCGCGCGCCGATACTACGCTGGAACAGCTCGCCAAGCTGAAGACGCCGTTCCGCGAAAATGGCACCGTCACCGCCGGCAATGCGTCGGGCGTGAACGACGGCGCGGCGGCGATGATCCTCGCCTCGGAAGAGGCGGTGAAGAAATACGGCCTGACGCCGCGCGCGCGCATTCTCGGCATGGCGTCGGCCGGCGTGCCGCCGCGCATCATGGGCATCGGTCCGGTACCGTCCACGCGCAAGCTGATGGACAAGCTCGGCCTGAAGATCACGGATTTCGACGTGATCGAACTGAACGAAGCCTTTGCCTCGCAGGGTCTGGCGGTGATGCGCCAGCTCGGTCTGCCGGACGATGCCGAGCAGGTCAATCCGCATGGCGGTGCGATTGCGCTCGGCCATCCGCTGGGCATGTCGGGCGCGCGGATTGCAATGACGGCGGCGCATGCGCTCGAAAAGCGGGGCGGCAAGAAGGCGCTGGCGACCATGTGCGTTGGTGTCGGCCAGGGCGTATCGCTCGCGCTGGAAAAGATTTGAGAAAAACTCCGCTCGTCCCTGCGAAGGCGGGGACCGTAAGTCAAAAGACTGGAGTCCCGCTTTCGCGGGAATGAGCGGGCGAGATACGAGGGGAAGTAAAACGATGTCCTTGATCTATCCATTGGACGGCCTGTCGGCCTATCCGAAACACCTGACGCCGGAATACAAAAGCACGGTCAAACGCTCGCCGACCAAGCCGCTCATTCTGGCGCCGCATACGCTGTCGGAATTGACCGGCCCGGTCTACGGCCACGATGCAATCCAGGAAAACGACAACGACCTGACGAAGCAGGGCAAGGGCGGCGAACCGCTTGGCGAACGCATCATCGTGCACGGCTACGTGCTCGACGAGGACAAGCGGCCGGTCGCGGATTCGCTCGTGGAAATCTGGCAGGCCAATGCCTGCGGTCGCTACGTGCATATCGTCGATCAGCATCCGGCGCCGCTCGATCCGAACTTCACCGGCGCGGGCCGCACCGTCACCGACAAGAACGGCTATTACAAATTCATCACCGTGAAGCCCGGCGCTTACCCCTGGGGCAACCACCACAATGCGTGGCGGCCGAACCACATCCATTTCTCGGTGTTCGGCCATTCGTTCCTGTCGCGTCTGGTAACGCAGATGTATTTCCCGGGCGATTACCTGTTCCCGTTCGATCCGATCTTCAATTCGGTGACCGACCCGAAGGACCGCGATCGCATGGTCTCGACCTTCGATCTCGAAAACACCATCCCCGACTGGGCGCTGTGCTTCCGCTTCGACATCGTGCTGCGCGGTCGCGAACAGACTCCTCCGGATCTCGATTAAAACGAACGGGATTTCACACCATGTCAGTGCTCACACCTTCGCAGACCGTCGGCCCGTTCTACGCCTACGGCCTCACCCCCAAGGGCCGCGCCCACTGGGATCCGGACGGGACCTATTCCTGGAAGGAGACCATCGGCTCGAACCTCGTCACCGCCGATGTTGTCGGCGACCGCATTCGCATCGAAGGCGGCATCTATGACGGCGACGGCAAGCCAATTCCCGACGCGATGCTGGAAATCTGGCAGGCCGACGGAAATGGAAAATACTCGAACGAGCCGGGCAGCCGCCGGCTGCCGAACACCGCGTTCAAGGGCCACGGTCGCTCGGCCTGCGACGGGTCGGGCGTGTTTCAGTTCGACACGGTGAAGCCGGGTGCGGTGGCCGGTCCCGACGGCAAGGCGCAGGCGCCGCATATTGTGGTCGCGATCTTCGCGCGCGGCATGCTGCGGCAGGTCTATACCCGCGTCTATT
>CAZXJZ010000460.1:0-2320 GCA_964641065.1 uncultured Hyphomicrobiales bacterium
AGCCCGCGCCGTTGACGAGATAGCCGTTCTTGTCCGGCTGGAAGTCGCCGCGGCGGGTGTAGTAATCGGCGCCGCCGAAGACCGGCGTGTTGTCCTGCACCGCGGTCGGCTTCTGCACCACGAAGAAGCCGTCGCCATTGATCGCCATGAAAGTGCCGACCGAGGCGCCCTGGATGTCGCCCTGCACGGTGTTGGTGGCGCGCGCGCTCGCGATCACGCCGCCGGCAAGCTGCTTGGATGGGATGTTGTCCGGGATCAGATCCTGGAAGCTGGTGTCGATCCGCTTGAAGGCGGTGGTCTGTGAATTGGCGATGTTGCCGGAGACATTTTCGAGCGCGTAAGACTGCGCGCGCATTCCGGTGACCGCGGTATTCAGTGCGCCGAAGATACCCATTACCTATTCCTCCAGAACGGCCGGGGCGACCGACTGGACGGACGGCCGCAAGCTTGCGACAGGAACATCGCAAGCGGCGTGCCATATAATTTGTCTTGCAAAATCAATATGTTGAGTCGGAGCACCGGTTGCGGAACGCGGCCAGCTTTGCCGGGCCCGGCAAATTTTTCCGGGACGGTTTGCACCTGCGAGATCAGGCTCTAATGTCGATCCGGCTGATCATCCAGGGACAATTCATGCGTTTCGAAGGCACCAAAGGCTATGTCGCGACCGACGATCTGAAGGTCGCGGTGAATGCGGCGATCACTCTGCAGCGGCCGCTGCTGGTCAAGGGCGAGCCCGGCACCGGCAAGACCGTGCTGGCGCAGGAAATCGCCAAGGCGGTCGGGACAGACCTCCTCGAATGGCATGTCAAATCCACCACCAAGGCGCAGCAGGGTCTGTACGAGTACGATGCCGTCTCGCGCCTGCGCGACAGCCAGCTCGGCGACGAGCGGGTCAAGGACATCCGCAATTACATCAAGCGCGGCAAACTCTGGGAATCCTTCGTCCGCGACACCAGGCCGGTGCTGCTGATCGACGAAATCGACAAGGCCGATATCGAATTCCCGAACGATCTCCTGCAGGAGCTCGATCGGATGGAATTCTTCGTCTACGAGACCGGCGAGACGGTGAAGGCAAAGCAGCGCCCGATCGTGGTCATCACGTCCAACAATGAAAAGGAATTGCCGGACGCATTTCTGCGCCGGTGCTTTTTTCATTACATCCGCTTTCCGGACCCGGAGACGATGCGCGCGATCGTCGATGTGCATTTTCCGGGCGTCAAACAGCGGCTGGTCGCCGAGGCGCTCAAACTATTTTACGAGATCCGCGACGTGCCGGGCATGAAGAAAAAGCCGTCGACCTCGGAATTGCTGGACTGGCTGAAGCTTCTGATGGTCGAGGATATCGGCCCGGAAACGCTGCGCGAGCGCGACCCGAAGAAGCTGATCCCGCCGCTGCACGGTGCGCTCCTGAAGAACGAGCAGGACGTGCATCTGTTCGAACGGCTGGCATTCATGGCGCGGCGCGACGGGCGCTGATAAGCGCAACACGAACATTGCAAAACGCATCACCTGCGTCATCGCGGCGCCTGCGATAAGACGCCGCAGCGTGCATGCACGCTCACACATTGCGCGCTCAACCTGAGCCGGTAACGCAGTCCGCAATAACGATCCTGTGATCGCGAAAACCCCTTCAGGATCGCGCACGTATCTCGCGCGTCCGTTCGATCTTGTTCCGAGCATCGCTTGCTCGCTGCGGCAGGAGTCGAGCCCGGATGTTTTCGTCGAACAATCCAATCACAGAGAGAAACAGGAAAGCCGCTATGACTCGTCGTGTTTCCCGTCACATCCTGGCTGTATGCGCCGCCCTGACGCTCGGCTCAGGCGCAGCGTCCGCTGCAGATATCGTCGATACTGCAGTCAAGGCCGGCCAGTTCAACACGCTGGCGGCAGCGCTGAAGGCTGCCGGTCTGGTCGATACCCTGAAAGGCCCCGGACCCTTCACGGTTTTCGCGCCCACGGATGAAGCGTTCAAGAAGCTTCCCGCCGGTACCGTCGAAACGCTCCTGAAGCCGGAAAACAAGGCCAAGCTCGTCGGCGTGCTGACCTATCACGTCGTGCCAGGCAAAGTGATGAGCTCCGCACTGACTGGCAAGGTGACGGACGCCAAGACCGTTCAGGGCCAGACGGTGAAGGTCGACGCCACCAAGGGCGGTGTGATGGTCAACAACGCGAAGGTGGTGACGGCCGACATCGCGACCGACAACGGCGTGATCCATGTGGTCGACACCGTGATCCTTCCGCAATAAGCGATCCGTCCGAAAGACGCGCTCACTTCGGGCATCCAATGTCGAACTGACAAGCGCTTTGTGTTTATGTCGAT
>CAZXJZ010000461.1:0-2316 GCA_964641065.1 uncultured Hyphomicrobiales bacterium
GCGCGCAGGGAGCGAAGCGAATTGCGGACTTTCATGGCCGTTCTCTAACTCGGGCGGCGGGCGGGCCGCATCAAAAATGGCCGCGAAAGCGCGGCCAAGGTCATTTCGGGTTCGCGCGGAAACTAGGGACGTGACGGACGGAAGTCAACGCAAACGGGGCAGAGTTAGGTGTTTTATTACCGTCGTCACCCCGGAAAAAAGGGCCGCCTGCCCGGAGGCACGCGGCCCTTCCGAAAATCTCAGTATTTCGGGCACCAGGGCGTCACGCAGAACGCCGCCGAGGGATGCCAGGCCGTCTGCGTGCCGGTCCACCAGCAACGCTGATAATGGCAGCCCCACTTGCCACAGGTGGATTTTGTCACCCGTACCGATCCCGGCACGCAGGCGGGCGGCGCCTTCTTGGCGCCGCGGGCCATCGACTCCCCGCTGGTGCCGGCCATCGCCAGACCCACAACAGCGCCCGCAAGCGCAAGCTTCGACAAGACCTTGAGCATTGATTGACTCCCCAGTCGGTTCAACAGTCAACGATTCACGGCAGTTCTGAACGCTGATCGCGGCGCGGAGACAAGGCGCCGGACCTGCTTCAATCAGCTCGGGATGACAGGCCTGTTATTTCGGGCACCAAGGCTGCATGCACACGAACAGCGACGGATACCATTTCCCGTCGGCCCAGCAGCGCTGCATCGTGCATCCGGCCGGACCGCAGGCCGCGGTCTTCAGCGCGCCGGGCATGCAGGCTG
This sequence comes from uncultured Hyphomicrobiales bacterium, assembly GCA_964641065.1. Classification (GTDB taxonomy): domain Bacteria; phylum Pseudomonadota; class Alphaproteobacteria; order Rhizobiales; family Xanthobacteraceae; genus Pseudorhodoplanes. The sequence goes on from CAZXJZ010000461.1 coordinate 741, forward strand.
CCATTGCCTTCTTCTTGCCCTTCGCCATCGAATCTCCAGCCGAACCGGCAATCGCGAGCGCAGCGACCGCCGCCACAAGAGCGATCTTCGACACCATCTTCATCATGGAAACCTCCCCTAGATGCGGCGTTTTCCGTCCGCAAATCGCTTTTCAGGCAACAGGCGGCGCCCCCAATTGGCAGGCCGCCCGCAGCGGTTCCATTTGTGGGTAAGACGCGATGAACCGCGAGTGAATGTCGGGAACCGCGGAGCGTGTGATGCAGCGCAGCAATTCAGACATAGCGATCGGAAACCAGCTTAGGATCCTAACCCGCGATTTGTTCGAATCGCGTTGGTCGGCAATACGAAGAAAAACGTCTTATAAACGGCCGCACCCAGTTCATGGGACTGTAGCGACGGTCGTCGTTGACTGCGCACCACAGGAGACGCACGTGAGTGAAATCGATCTGTCCAGACTACAGGCTCAGTACGCACTCGCTGAAAAGCTGCTCGGCCGGTTGGACGGCGATCTTGATGAAGCCAAGGGTCGACTGGGCGAAATCGCAACAATCCGTCGCGCCTATACTGATCCTGATCCGACGATTGAGGATTATCACCAACGGACCATCGATCTGCTCCAACGCGCCATGGACAGGTACGGAGAGCTTTACGACCTGATGCTTCAATCGGGGACCGACGCGATCAAGAAAATGGGCGAGCGCTAGGCTTCCAGGCTACGGCCTGAGCGGGAGGCGCGGCGGTAACTAACTCGTTCGGTCAGAAGCCCGAGACGACGACAAGAGTCTGGTCAGGATCCGACTCGCCCGAGGCGGACTTTCTGCCACTGCAATCCGGGCAATCACCAACCGCCGCCACCTTGGAGAGCGATTAAGCGATTGACGTTTATCGGCTTTTGCGAATGGTGGGCGCGACAGGGATCGAACCTGTGACCCCTACCATGTCAAGGTAGTGCTCTCCCGCTGAGCTACGCGCCCGTTTCGCTTGCGAAACCGAGGCGCCCCTATAGTCGCTCCCCCGGCTTGAGGCAAGCTGCCGCACGGCATTCTATTTCCCGCCCTGCCGCAAACGGTTCCAAAACCGCCATAAAGGGAATAAGGAACGGCCCTAAGGTGTACGCGTTCCAACCCGGGCGACGGCCGGGACGTCCACCGCACATTGCCCACAGGGAGCCTGCTGATGATTTCGCGTTTGGTATCGTTTCGTTCGACCGTCTATGCCCTGACCGTTGCCGCGGGCCTAGCCGTAGCCGGCAGCGCATACGCCCAACAGGAACCGCGCCTCGATGTGATTTACGTTCCGACCCCGCAGGAAGTGGTGGATCGGATGCTTCAGCTCGCCAAGGTCGGTCCGGGCGATTACATGATCGATTTCGGCTGCGGCGATGGCCGCATGGTGGTCACGGCCGCCAAGCTCGGTGCCCGCGGTTTCGGCGTCGATATCAACCCGCAGCGCATCAAGGAAGCCAACGAGAACGCCGCCAAGGCGGGAGTCACCGACAAGGTCGAGTTCAAGATCGCCAACCTGTTCGAGCAGGATCTGTCGAAAGCCGACGTGATGGCAATGTATCTGCTCACCG
>CAZXJZ010000462.1:0-2268 GCA_964641065.1 uncultured Hyphomicrobiales bacterium
TGATGATCACCCTGGCGCTCGGCCAGATCGTCTGGGGCATCGCCTATCGCGCGAATACGCTGACCGGCGGCGACAACGGCATCAGCCTGCCGGCGCGGCCGAAGCCCTTCGGCTTCGACATCACGAGCGCACCGGCTTTTTATTATTTCACGCTGATCGTATTTGCATTCGCGCTGTTCGGCATGTGGCGCTTCGCCCGCTCGCCGTTCGGCGCAAGCTTGATGGGCACGCGCGATCAGCCGCGCCGCATGCGCATGCTGGGTCACAATGTGTGGATGGTGCAGTGGCTGACCTTCGTGATCGCCGGCTTCTGGGGATCGGTGGGCGGACTGATGTTCGTCTACTACAACGTGTTCCTGTCGCCGCACGCGCTGACGCTGCAGCAATCCGCCGAAATCCTGCTGATGTCGATCCTCGGCGGCGCATCGTCGCTGACCGGTCCGATCGTCGGCGCGATTATCATCACGCTTATCAAGAACGTCGCCTCGACCTATGTCGAGCGCTGGAACACCCTGCTCGGCGCGATCTTCATTGCGGTGATCATCTTCATGCCGCTTGGACTGGTGCCCGGATTCCGCGCGCTGTGGCTGCGCTTCTCCAACCGCAACAAGCCGAAGACGCCTTCGCCCGCTGCGGAGCCCGCCGAATGACTCCCGCGCTCGCCATCGATGGCCTGAGCAAGCGGTTCGGCGGCCTGCCCGCGACCCGGAATGTGTCGCTGAAGGTCATGCCCGGCGAGCGCCGGCTGATCATCGGCCCGAACGGAGCCGGCAAGACCACGCTTTTCAATCTGATCACCGGCGATCTCACCGCCGATTCCGGATCGGTGAAGCTGTTCGGGCATGAACTGCTGGGCATACCGACGGAAAAGCGCGTGCATCTCGGTCTCGCCCGCACCTATCAGATTCTGACACTGTTCCCGAAGGAGACGCTCCTCCACAACGTCAAGCTCGCCCTGCTGGGTCTCGATCCGGTGCGCTGGAATCCGTGGACGGTGCTGTCGGCGCGCACAGCGATGACGGAGGCGGCTCACGCGGCGCTGGCCCAGGTCGGACTCGACGGCAGCGCCGAGCGGATCGTTTCGGAAACCTCGTATGGGGAATTGCGGCGGCTCGAATTCGCGATGGCGCTGGCACAAAAGCCGAAGGTGCTGCTGCTCGACGAGCCGCTGGCGGGATTGTCGCAGGAAGAACGCAAGACGCTGAGTGCGTTGCTGAAGACCATTCCGCGCGACGTCACCATCGTCATGATCGAACACGACATGGACACGGCCCTGGAATTCGCCGAGCGCATCACGCTCCTGCATTATGGCGAGGTGATCGTGGAAGGCAGCCGCGCCGAGGTGGTGGCCGATCCGCGTACGCGGGAGGTCTATCTTGGCGACTGATCCGGCCGCGCAGGCGCTCACGATCTCGGGGATCGACGCCTATTACGGCAACAGTCACGTGCTGCACGGCGTCAGCTTTGCGCTGAAGGAGGGCCATTTGCTCGGCCTGCTTGGCCGCAACGGCGCCGGCAAGACCACCTGCATGTCATCGATCATGGGCTTCCTGAAGCCGCGGCGCGGTTCGATCACGCTGTTCGGCGAAGAGATTGCGGGACTGGCCTCCGAAACGATCGCGCACCGGGGTATCGGCCTCGTTCCGCAGGGGCGGCGGGTCTTCAAGTCGCTGACCGTTCGCGAAAATCTGAGCGTCGCCGAACAGCGCCGGAAGCGCACCGACGGCCGCCCGGCCTGGACCTTCGAGCGCGTCTACGACCTGTTCCCGCGGCTGCGGGAACGCCAGCAGCAGATTGCCGGTTCGCTCTCCGGCGGCGAGCAGCAGATGCTGGCGATTGCACGCGCGCTGATGGGCAATCCGCGCGTCCTGCTGATGGACGAGCCATCGGAGGGACTGGCCCCGCAGATCGTCGCCGAGGTCGGACGCACCATTGCGCTGCTGAAGTCCGAGGGGCTGTCGATTATCCTGGTCGAGCAGAATATCAAGCTGACGCTCGAACTCGCGGACGAGGTCGTGATCATCAATACCGGGCGCATCGCCTTCGACGGACCCGCGGACGCGGTGAAGCGTGATCACGATCTGGTTGCGCAGCAGCTCGGCGTGTTCTGACCGCTGTGGCTTGCGGGCGTGCGAGCGCTGCCCGGGCAGAATCCCGCATCTCGGGACTGCCGCTAAAACGAAGAAAATTTTCGATTTCAACAGCTTAGGGAAATGGTGCCCAGGGGCGGGATCGAACCACCGACACTGCGATTTTCAGTCGCATGCT
>CAZXJZ010000463.1:0-2263 GCA_964641065.1 uncultured Hyphomicrobiales bacterium
AGGGTATTGCCGTTCACGTTTTCGTCGACGAGACCCGGCCGCGCAATCAGGGCGCCTCGCTCACGGCTTTCGAGCTGGGTCAGCATGGCGTGCCGCACACCGTCATCGCCGACAATGTCGGCGGGCATCTGATGCAGCATGGCCAGGTGGACATGGTGATCGTCGGCACCGACCGGACCACCGGCGACGGCGATGTCTGCAACAAGATCGGCACCTATCTGAAGGCGCTGGCGGCGCGCGACAACGGCGTGCCGTTCTATGTCGGCCTGCCATCGCCGACGATCGATTTCTCGCTCGGCGACGGCGTGGCCGAAATCCCTATCGAGCAGCGCGACGCGGCGGAGGTTGCGACCATGACCGGCCGCACCGCCGATGGCCGGGTCGAAACGGTAACGATCGTGCCGGACGGCTCGGCCGTCGCCAACCACGCCTTCGATGTCACGCCGGCACGGCTTGTCACCGGGCTCATCACCGAGCGCGGCGTGCTCGCCGCCTCGCGCGAGGCGCTGGAGGCGGCATTTCCGGAACATCCGTCGATGCAACAGCCGCGGCAGGCCGCCGAATGAGCGAGCTGATCCGCCGCATCGCCGAGATGCCGGTGGACGGCCGGCAGTCGCAGACCGCGCTCACCGTGGCGCGCGGCACCATGCGGCTGTTGCTCTCGCACGGCTTCACCTGCGTGAGTGAATTGCCGCTGCCGTCGGGCCGCCGCGCCGATCTCGTCGGCATCGGACGCAGCGGCGAAATCTGGATCGTCGAGATCAAGTCGTCGATCGCGGATTTTCGTGCGGACCAGAAATGGATGGATTACCGCATGCATTGCGACCGGTTGTTCTTTGCAACGACGGTCGAGGTGCCCTGCGAGATTTTTCCGAAGGATACCGGGCTGATCGTCGCCGACGGCTTCGGCGGGGAATTCGTTTGCGACGCGCCCGAGCACAAGCTGCCGGCACCGACGCGCAAGGTGATGACGCTGCGGGTCGCGCAATGCGCATCGCTGCGGCTGCAATCGCTGATCGATCCGGCCGGGCCTTATGGGAATGAGATGTAACCCGCTGTCATTCCGGGTTCGCTTGCTTCGCAAGCGCCCCGGAATGACCAAGCGAGACTACCGCGGTGCGCGCTTCGCCAGGATGCGTTGCAAGGTGCGGCGATGCATGTTGAGCTGGCGCGCGGTTTCGGAGACGTTGCGGCCGCACAATTCGTAGATGCGCTGGATATGCTCCCAGCGCACGCGATCGGCCGACATCGGATTTTCCGGCGGCTCGGGCTTGCGGCCCTCGATCGAGAGCAGGGCGTTGATGACATCGTCGGCGTCGGCCGGCTTGGCGAGATAATCGACAGCGCCAAGCTTCACCGCATTCACCGCGGTGGCGATGTTGCCGTATCCGGTCAGCACGATGCCGCGCGCATCGGGGCGCCGGCGTTTCAGCGCCGAAATGACGTCGAGTCCGTTGCCGTCGCCGAGCCGCATGTCGACCACGGCGAAGGCCGGCGCGGAGCGCTCGACCTGCATCAGGCCTTCCGACACCGTTTCCGCAGTGGTGACAGTGAAACCGCGACCTTCCATGGCGCGGGCAAGCCGCATCAGGAAGGACTTGTCGTCCTCGACGATCAGGAGCGAGCGCTCGCTCGAAATGGCCGGTTGCAGGGTCATGGAACTCTCCGAAGCCGCCAATCTTCCATAATTAGGTACTTGCAGCCTTCTGCTCAAGCTCGGCCGGGCCGGTAAACTCGAAAACCGAACGCGGCCAGCGGATGGCAACCACGGCGCCGCTCTCGGGCAAGGCTTTGTTGACGAAAGTTAATTTGGCACCGGTGCGCTCCAGCAGGGTCTTGGCGATGAAAAAGCCGAGCCCCATCCCGGTTTCGCCGGTGGCGTACATGCGGCGCAGCCTGCGGCTGCGGACATAGGGCTCCCCGATGCGGCTGATGACCTCCGGAGCGAAGCCCGGGCCGTCGTCGCTGACGACGACCGTCACGGTGTCGGCGGTCCAATCCGCTGCAATCTCGACGCGCTCGCGGGCGAAATCGACGGCATTCTCGACCAGGTTTCCCAGCCCGTAGACGATCGCCGGATTGCGGGCGGCGACCGGCGAAGGCTGGCCGGTGGGCAATTTGACGTCGATGGCGATACCGAAATGCCGGTGCGGCTCCGCGACCTCCTCCAGCAGGTTCAACAGCGGCAGGCCGTCGAACGGGACGCCTTCGGCCTGCAATTCGTTGAGCTTGGCGAGAATGTCGCGGCAGCGCTGCGCCTGCT
>CAZXJZ010000464.1:0-2217 GCA_964641065.1 uncultured Hyphomicrobiales bacterium
GATCTGGCAGGATCCGATCCCTGAGGTCGATCATCCGTTGATCAGCGACACGGATGCCGATGCGCTGAAGGCGAAGATTCTCGCCTCCGGTCTGACGGTGCCGCAACTGGTTTCGACGGCCTGGGCATCGGCCTCGACGTTCCGCCGCTCCGACAAGCGCGGCGGTGCCAACGGTGCCCGTATTCGTCTCGCTCCGCAGAAGGACTGGGAGGTCAATCAACCCGCTCAGTTGAAGACGGTGCTGGCGAAGCTCGAGGAGATCCAGAAGGGCTTCGGCAAGAAGGTATCGCTCGCCGACATGATCGTGCTCGCAGGCAACGCGGCCGTGGAAAAGGCTGCGAAGGATGCGGGCGTCGATGTGAAGGTGCCGTTCAAGCCGGGTCGCATGGATGCGTCGCAGGAGCAGACCGACGTCGAATCCTTCGCGCCGCTCGAGCCCCGTGCGGACGGCTTCCGCAACTACATCAACGACAAGAAGATGCAGTTCCTGTCGCCGGTGGAAGCGCTGGTGGACCGGGCCCAATTGCTGACACTGACCGGGCCGGAGATGACGGTGCTGGTTGGTGGCCTGCGGGTGCTCGGTGCCAATGCCGGCGATTCCAAAAATGGCGTCCTGACCAAGCAACCGGGCAAGCTGACCAACGACTTCTTCGTCAACCTGCTCGATATGAGCACAGAGTGGGAAGCCCCGAACGCCGAAGGCATCTACCAGGGACACGACCGCAAGACCAAGGCGCCGAAGTGGACGGCAACGAGCGTCGACTTGATCTTCGGTTCGCACTCGCAGCTCCGCGCCTTCGCGGAAGTCTATGCCTGCGCGGATTCCAAGGAGAAGTTCGTGAAGGACTTCGTCAAGGCGTGGAACAAGGTCATGAACGCGGACCGGTTCGATCTCCACAAGGACTCGCTGCGCGAAGCGGCGTAACGCCGGGCACTCATGCAACAATACGAAAGGGCGGCCGAACGGCCGCCCTTTTTTAAGTGACGCAGAGACTCTCAGGGAATCTCCGGCTGGGTCTCGGCAAGCGGCCACCAGCCGCCATCGCCGCGCTCAAATAGCGGACAGCCATACACGGCCCTGACCTGCGGTGGCGCGGACAAGCTTGCAAGCTCCGCCTGCCAGCGATTGGTCTGCTTCATCGCCAACACGATGCCCGAAACCTGCACGCCGATCCGCCGCAGCAACCGCACGGCGGCGACTGCCGTCGCGCCGGTCGAAATCGCGTCGTCCACCAGCACGATGCGGCGACCATCGAGCAGCGGCAGCATGTTGGGATCGAGCCGCAGCAGCTTGCCGGGCTCGGGGCTGGTGATGGATTGAACCGCTTCCGAGAGCGCGTCGTCGTACCAGAACTTGCGCGAATAACCGAGCGGCACAAACCGCGGATGGCCGAGCCGTTCGGCGACACGATCGGCGAACGCGAAGCCGAGCGTCGGTAGACCGACAACCATGTCGGCTTCGAGAGCGCGCGCTTGCTCGACCATCGCGTCGGCGAGCGCGGCAATCACGACATGAGCGGCCTGGTTGGCAATCAGCGACGCGACGGCATTCTCGCCGGACGGCAATTGCCGCAGCGGCAGCACCAGAATCCGGCCGTCCGGCAGGCGCACCGGATAGCCGTAGCGATAGGGTGGCGCGTCGGTAAACCGGGGCGGAATATCCGCCGTGATCTCCTGCCAATAGCCGGTGGTTGGCTCGGTAAAGAAAGCCTCAGGCATCGGGAATGCATTCCAAAAACGAACGGCAGCCACCGGCAGGCCGCCGCCCTTCTCACGCAATGTATCGTCCAGGAGCCGTCGGCACGACGGAAAAAATATGTGACAGGCTGATCTTGAGAACCGCCTCAGCTACTCGCCGTCTTTTCCACCCGCTTCGGCACGCAACGCCTCCGGCAGCGGCATCGCGATTACGTTGTAACCCGAATCGACGAAATGGATTTCACCGGTGACGCCGGTTGACAGATCCGAACACAGATACAGCCCGGCGCCGCCAAGCTCTTCCAGCGTCACACCGCGTCCGAGCGGCGAATGCCGTTGCTGGAACGCGAACATGTAGCGCGCGTCGTGAATGCCGGCGCCGGCCAGGGTGCGGATCGGGCCAGCCGAAATGGCGTTCACACGGATCTTCTGATCGCCGAAATCGACTGCGAGATAGCGCACCGAGGATTCCAGCGCCGCCTTGGCGAGGCCCATCACGTTGTAGTTCGGCATGGCACG
>CAZXJZ010000465.1:0-2196 GCA_964641065.1 uncultured Hyphomicrobiales bacterium
ACATCGCGCACGACGCCACGCTCGCCGGTTCCATCGTGCTGGAGGACGAGGTCAGCATCTGGTTCGGCGTCATGATCCGCGCCGACAACGACCGCATCCACATCGGCGCGCAGACCAACGTCCAGGACGGCTCGGTGCTGCACGTGGATCCGGGCTTTCCGATGATCCTGGGGCGCGGCGTCACCATCGGCCACAAGGTGATGCTGCATGGCTGTACCGTCGGCAACAACAGCCTGATCGGCATGGGCGCGATCGTCCTGAACGGCGCGCGCATCGGTAACAATTCGCTGGTCGGTGCGGGCGCGCTGGTCACCGAGGGAAAATCGTTTCCGGACAATTCGCTGATCGTTGGATCGCCGGCCCGCGTGATCCGCACGCTCGACGACAAGGCGACCGCGCAGATCCGTGCCGGCGCCGACATCTATGTCCAGCGTTCGCGCGACTATGCGAAAGGGCTGAAGCGGATAGGCTGATTGAAGCCTGTCCTGCGGCAGTTTTCCAGCCCGGCAGGGTTAACGAGTCCTGAACGCGATCGCCGCCGTTTCGGGATGGCAATTTATATCGAGTTAGAACGATCGCGGTTACGGTGCGCTCAACTTATCGAGGCGCCCCATGGCCGAACGACGAAAAACCGAACGAACGCGCGCTCTCTTCGCCGGAACGGTGAAAGCCGGATTTCGCCGCGGGCTGGAATGCACCATCCGCAATGTATCGGAGGAGGGCGCCTGCCTGGTCTTCGCGAACCGGCGCACGGCATTGCCGGAGAAATTCTCGCTGGCCGTTGCGTCCGATCAGTCGCGACGCCGCTGTCAAATGGTGTGGCAATCCGCCTACCGGGTCGGAATTCGCTTCGCGACCGGGGGCTGACATGGTCGAACGCCGCAAAGCGCAGCGAATGAAGACGCTGAAAACCGGCGCCGTCAGCTTCGGCGTGGTGGCGATCGTCGATTGCACCATCCGCAACATGTCGAGCGCAGGCGCCTGTCTCGAATTTCCCTGCCGGCCGATACTGCCAAGGGATTTTTCCATGGTGATCAAGCCGGAATATATCCGCCGCGCGTGCCGGGTTGCCTGGCAGGCCGGTGGCCGCGTCGGCGTCGAGTTCATGCGCCGGCGCTGAACGCGCGTCCCGCCATCGCGGTTCGAGCGTTGATCCGAATTCGTCGCCGGTCGTGCCGGCGGGCGCGGGAGGGCTTCCGTTACGTCGTTGCGGCTGCGATGATCGAGGCAGCGTCGCGACGGAGCTCCGGATGAATGTGTTTGTGCTTTGCACCGGGCGGTGCGGCTCGACAACCTTTGCGAAGGCGTGCTCGCACATCAGCAATTTCACCGCTGCACATGAAAGCCGCATCGCGACAAACGGTGTCGGCCGTCTGGATTATCCGCCGAGACACATTGAGGTCGACAATCGCCTGAGCTGGTTTCTGGGGCGGCTGGATCGCGCATTCGGCCGGGATGCGTTCTATGTGCATCTGACCCGAAACCGGAGGGAGGCCGCCGAAGCTTCGCCGCAAGATGGGACATGGGCATCATGCAGGCTTACCGGACGGCTATCTCGCCTGCTCCCGATGGCGCTCCTGACGTTTCCGTTGCGCTCGATCTGGTCGATACGGTTACCGCGAACATCGAACACTTTCTGCGCGACAAGCCGAACAGGATGGCGATCGATATAAGTATTGCGGCGGAAAGTTTCCCCGATTTTTGGGCCGCTATCGGTGCGCAAGGCGACATCAAGTCGGCGCTCCAAGAGTTCTTGGTGCGTCACAATGCCAGGATTCGCGCCTGATGTTCCGGACTGCCCTGGTCAGCCAGGGTCATTGGCCGCGCCTGCCGTCGCGAGTCCGTAGCTGCTTCTGCGATTCCCGCGTTCGCGCGTGACGCGCTTCGCCAAAAAAGGTGCGACCGGCTCTTGGGGGGAGAGCCGGCCGCCACGAGCCCGGTCTGGGACGGGGAGGGGTGGGGACGTGACCGGGATCGTGTGTTCGCTATTCTCTGTTCCTTGAGCTCTGATTGATTGAGCTAACGTGAGGTTGCGGTCGAGAGCGTCGGTCGCGGGTCGCCGAGCGAAATCCACACATTCTGATCATGCTGGGACTGGCGCTTGACGAAACGGTAATCGGTATCCGACCAGAGCAGGATGTCGGGATGCTGGTTGTCGAGAATGAACTCGCCCTTGTCGGTCTTCACGGTGAGCAC
>CAZXJZ010000466.1:0-2178 GCA_964641065.1 uncultured Hyphomicrobiales bacterium
AGCCGTGCCGGCGCTTGCGCACGAGCTTGCTCGGTTGATAGGTCCGTTTCACGGGGAAAGTCTCCGCTGGTCGCGGCGCAATGCCGGATGCTTCGGTTGGTGCGCACCGGCACAAAGGCTGCAACACTCGCGCCGCGATTAAGTCTCGCCGCAAAAGTCCGCCGATGCCGGATTTCCGGGCGCTTATACGGGACCGGGCGGCCTGTCGTCAATGCGACAGCTGGACCGTCTGGCGACCTCCGGTCTCCGGATCGGGGGCCCGGTGAGGGCCGCTCGATCCCTAAAAGGATCGGGGATTGGCCATCGGCTGGAACGGCGGGGAACTTTCGCCTGTCCGCGGGTTCCGCCAAAGTCCCCCTGCGGCGCTCTTAACCAATCCGGACGGTTCAGGCGGCCATTTTTGCGCCCGGTTTGACGAGTTCATGCTACTGCCGCATCATGGGCCTAATACGGAGGCTCGCCCGATTCAGCCGAGCCCGTACAGGCAGCATTGATGACCGATCTGGACGATCAAGGCCCGGTCCGCGCGCCGCGCTTCGGGCTATCCGGGAAGCTCCTCATTCTCACGATTCTGTTCGTCATGATCGTGCAGGTGCTGATCTACGTCCCGTCCGTCTCCACCTTTCGGCTGAACTGGCTCAACGACCGGCTTGCCGCCGCGCGGACTGCCGCGCTCGTTCTTTATGCCGCGCCGAGCGGCATGGTCCCCGACGACCTGGCTCGCGACATCCTCGCCAGCATCGGGGCCCAGGCGGTCGTCATGAAGACCGGCCAGACCAGGCGTCTGCTGGCGGTCACCGAGATGCCGGCGGAGATGCACCGCAATTTCGATCTGCGTGACGTGAGCTGGTTCGATGCCGTCCGGGGCGCCTATCACGGACTGTTCGATCCGAAGGACTCGATCCTGCGGGTGATCGGGACGGCGCCGCGCGACGGCGAATTCCTCGAAATCCTGATCCGGAACGAGCCGCTGCAGCAGGCGATGCTGCGCTTTTCGCGCAATGTCGTGGTGGCGTCACTGATTATCTCGGCCTCCACGCTGGCGCTCGTCTACCTTGCGCTGCATTTCATGTTCGTGCGGCCGATGCGGCGCATCACCCGCAATATCATGGCGTTCCGGGCCGACCCGGAAAATCCCTCGCGCACGATCAGGGTGTCCAAACGCAACGATGAGATCGGCGTTACCGAGCGCGAACTCGCGTCGATGCAGAGCAATCTGACCTCGATGCTGCACCAGCGGGCGCGGCTTGCCGCGCTCGGGCTGGCCGTGTCGAAGATCAACCATGACCTGCGCAACATGCTGGCCTCGGCGCAGCTCGTCTCGGATCAGCTGTCGAGCGTGCGCGATCCGCGGGTGCAGCGTTTCGCTCCCAAGCTCTTGCGCACGCTCGAGCGCGCGATCGAGTTCTGTCAGTCGACACTATCCTATGGCCGCGCGCAGGAAGCGCCGCCGGATCGCCGGATGATTTCGGTGGAGGCGCTGGTCGATGAGGTGCACGAGACCCTCGGCCTCAATCCGGCAAGCGATGTCGGCTGGATCGTCTCGATCGAGCGCGGGCTCGAGATGGACGCGGACCACGATCACATGTTCCGGGTGCTGCTCAACCTCACCCGCAACGCCATGCAGGCGCTGGAGGCGCGCGCGCCCAACAACCCGCTGCGCGATCAGATCCGTGTCACCGGCCGGCGCGAAGGCGGCGTTGTGGTGATCGAGGTGTCCGACACCGGCCCCGGCTTCCCGCCGCGCGCCCGCGAGCATCTGTTCCAGGCCTTTTCCGGATCGGCCCGGCCGGGCGGAACCGGCCTTGGTCTGGCCATTGCCGCAGAACTGGTCCGCGCGCATGGCGGCGAAATCCGCCTCGTCGAGGGCACGATCGGCGCCACCTTCCACCTGACGATCCCCGATCAGGCTGTCGATCTCGATTCCTGGCGTGAGGAGAGGGTGAGCGCCTGAGGCCGGATTCCGGGCAAAAAGCCTTGCCATCGGGGAAGGGGAGCGATAGCTATCCGCCGTTGCGTCGGCCTTGCGTCCTGGGTGGCCGTTTCCGAGATCAGCCTTCAATTCCGGATCGATATCCGGGGCGGTTCCGGATTGACCCTCAGGCCGTCTCTCTCGTGACAATGCGCCCGTAGCTCAGCTGGATAGAGCACCAGACTACGAATCTGGGGGTCAGAGGT
>CAZXJZ010000467.1:0-2168 GCA_964641065.1 uncultured Hyphomicrobiales bacterium
CGACGAAGCGGGTGCCCTCACCCGACTTCACGCGCATCAGCACGGTGCGCTTGTTGTCAGTCCGCGCGCTCTCGAGCGCCTTGCGGACATCGGCCGGGTTGGACACCGCCTTGCCCGCGACCTCGAGGATCACGTCGCCGGTCTTGAAGCCACGCTCACCGGCGGGGCTGTTCGGCAGCACGCGGGTGACAACAACACCCTCGTCACCGGAACCGGCAACCGACGCGGCCGGCGCAAGCTGCAGACCGAGCGTCATTTCTTCCTGAGCCGGACCACCGCGCTCTTCGCCACCGCGGCGGTCGAGACCCGCCTGAGCCGGCAATTCACCGAGCGTCAGGTTGACGGTCCGTTCCGAACCACCCTTCAGTAGCGTCAGCTTGACGGAGTTGCCGGGCGACATCGAACCGATGCGACGCGAGAGCTCGCGGGCATTGGCGATACGCTCGCCGTTGACCGCAACGATCACGTCACCGGACTGGATGCCGGCCTTCACCGCCGGGCTGTTCGGCGCCGGTTCGGCGACAAGCGCACCATCCGTGTTCTTCAAGCCCATGCTGTCGGCGATATCCTTGGTCACCGGCTGTATCTGGACGCCGATCCACCCGCGTGTCACCGAGCCCTTGTCGCGCAGCTGTGTCACCACCGAGTCCACGGTCGATGCCGGGATCGCGAAGGCAATGCCGACGTTGCCGCCCGACGGCGAGAAGATCGCCGTGTTGACGCCGACGACGTTCCCGTCGATGTCGAAGGTCGGGCCGCCCGAGTTACCCTTGTTCACCGGGGCGTCGATCTGCAGGAAGTCGTCATACGGGCCCGCGCCGATGTCACGGCCGCGTGCCGACACGATGCCCGCCGTCACGGTCGAGGACAGGCCGAACGGATTGCCGACAGCCAGCACCCAGTCACCGATGCGCGGCGCGTGGCCGGCAAGCTTGGCAAACGGGAAGTTTTTGCCGTCGACCTTGATCAGCGCCAGATCCGTACGCGGGTCGGTGCCGATGACCTTCGCCGAATAGGTCTTGCCGTCGTCGGTCTGGACCTCGACCTCTTCAGCGCGATCGACCACGTGGTTATTGGTCACCGCATAGCCGTCGGCCGAGATGAAGAAGCCGGAGCCCTGGCCGGAGGTGCGCTGACGCGGACCGCGCTGCTGCATGTCCGGCATGCCGCGGTTCGGCATATCCGGGTTCATGTCTTCGCCGAAGCGGCGAAAGAAGCGCTCGAAGCCCTGCGGCAACTGGCCTTGCGCGCCTTCGAACGAGGAATTCTGCGTGCCTGCGTTCACCTTGACGCGGACGGAGATAACAGCCGGCTTCACCTTCTCGACGATGTCGGCAAAACCGACGGGGCGCTGCACGGTCTGCGCCTGCTGGGTCACGTTCTGCGCAACGGCCGCATGGCGCGCCGCATCGGGCGCAACAAACAGGGCCGCCGCACCGAGGCTCGCAATCGTCGTGCCGAGCAACAAGGCCCGGCGTCCACGCAAGAAGCCGCCCGGGCTGGGAGGCGTTGTTGAGGTCATAGGGTTCACTCCATCTTCCTAATTTCGCGACGTGCCGGGGGCCTCGACTGGACGAATCCCGGCGCCGTTCGTGAGTGAAGATGGGGGTTCGCGCCTTACAGCCACCTGTCGGGCGGATTAAACTTTGGTAATGGCCGAAAACAAAAAACGTGTTCTATATCAAGAGCTTAAATGAATCCGAGGGTGTTATCGTCCGGTCCGGAAACAATTTTATTGCCGAAAGCCGCGCGATCGCGAAGGAGAATACGGTTTCGCCCGAGATCGGCGACATTTTCCAACCGGCATATCGATGCGTTCGGCTAGCCCCGAGTCCGTGGGTCGCTATCGAGCAACGAGGCAATCTTGCGCTCTTCCTCCGCGGTCAAAGCAGCAGCCGGGCCGGTGGAATCGGCAGCAACGCTGCGCCGGCGCATCGCAAGCACCATCACGATTCCACCGAGGACCAGCAAACCGGAGGGCAACGCCCATAACAGGAAGGTCTTGGCATTCATCGGCGGGTTGAGCAGCACGAAATCGCCGTATCGCGTGGTGAGGAAGTCCATCACCTGCTTGTCGCTGTCGCCGGCGGTCAGGCGTTCGCGCACCAGCAGCCGCAGATCGCGCGCCAGCGGCGCATCGGAATCGTCGATCGACTGGTTCTGGCACA
>CAZXJZ010000468.1:0-898 GCA_964641065.1 uncultured Hyphomicrobiales bacterium
CCGGCGGTGATGCAGGCGCTGAGCCGGCACCCGCTCTGGCCTGCGTCCGACCTCACGTCGCTGCGCGCGGTCGCCACCGGTTCAAGCCTGATCCCGGTGCCGCTGATCGAAGCGTTCAACGCGCGCGGGATCCCGGTCATTCAAATCTACGGTTCGACGGAAACCGGGCCGACCGCGGTGTATACGCGTGTCGGCGGCGATCTCTCGCGCATGACATCGACCGGCCTGCCGGGATTGTTCTGCGACGCGAAGGTGGTGGACAATGATGGCCGCGAAGTGCCGCACGGCACGGCTGGCGAAGTCATCGTGCGCGGGCCGAACGTCCTGTACGAATATTGGGGCGATGCAGATGCTACGGCCGAAGCGCTGCGCGATGGCTGGTATCACACCGGCGATATCGGCACCCGCGATGCGGACGGCTATTTCTATATCCACGACCGCAAGAAGAACATGATCATCTCCGGCGGCGAGAACATCTATCCTGCCGAAGTGGAGCGCGTGCTGCATGATCACCCCTGCATCGCCGAGGCCGCGGTCATCGGCCGCGCCGATCCGAAATGGCAGGAGGTGCCGGTGGCCTATATCGTCTGCCGCAAGGACATGACGATCGGGGCGGACGACGTGAAGGCGTTCGTCGGACAGCATCTCGCCCGCTTCAAGATCCCGCGCGAGATCGTGTTTGTTGAATCGCTGCCGCGCACCGCGCTCGGCAAGGTGCAGCATTTCATGCTGCGGGAGCAGCAGTGAGCGAAGCCCTCTCTCTTTCTTCACCTCCCCCTTTCAGGGGGAGGTCGATTGCCTTCGCGTGCGAAGGCAATCGGGTGGGGGTCACATTAAAATTGACGGTGGGGCCCCCCCCCCCCCAACCCCCCCCCGGGGGGGGGGGGGGGGGGGGGGG
>CAZXJZ010000468.1:908-2100 GCA_964641065.1 uncultured Hyphomicrobiales bacterium
GAGGGAGCACACGGAGCAAGTTTAAAAAATGCGTATCGCAGTATTGGGTGGCGGCAACGGTTCGTTCGCGGCGGCGGGAGATTTCGCACTCGCAGGCCATGACACGCGGCTCTGGCGGCGCGACAAGGCCGCGGTCGAAGCGCACCGCGCTGCCGGGTCTGCCATCCTGATCAAGGATTTCTCCGGGCAACGCGTGGCCAAGCTCTCGCGCGTCACCAACGACATCGCCGAAGCCGTAGGCGATGCCGAACTGATCGTCTGCCCCGCGCCCGCGCATGCGCAACCCGATATTGCCAAGGTGCTGGCGCCGCACCTGAAAGACGGACAGGTCGTGTTCCTGCCGCCCGGCACTTTCGGCTCGATGCTGTTCGCGCAGGCCATGCAAGCGGCGGGCAACAAGGCGAAAGTCGCGTTCGCCGAGACCGGCACCCTGCCGTGGCTCACCCGCAAGCACAGCGATTTCGAAGCCGCGGTGACGGTGCGCGCCAAGCGGCTGCCGACCGGCGTGTTCCCGCTGACGTTAAAGGATCATGCGCTGAAGGTGATCGGCGAAGCGTTCCCCGGCGTGATCGAGGATTGCGGCGACGCGCTCTCCGGTGCGCTGATGAATGCCGGCGGGATTATCCATCCGCCACTGATCACCATGAATGCCGGGCCGCTGGAGCATTTCGATCGCTGGGACATTCACAAAGAAGGCACCCAGCCTTCGATCCGCCGCGTGACTGACGCACTCGACGCTGAACGGATCGCGGTGCGCGAGGCGCTGGGCTACCGCGCGCCGCATTTCCCGCTGGCCGACCATTACGCCAAGGAAGGCGACGAATGGATGTATGGCCGCGGCTCGCACGACAAGCTGACGGACTCCGGCGACTGGCGCGAGCACATCGTCCTGACCGAGCATCGCTACATGCTGGAAGACACCCGCATGGGCCTGTCGTTCCTGGCGTCGGTCGGTGAACTTGCCGGTGTGCCGACGCCGCTGGCTCGCGCCTTCCTTGCCATCGGCGGCGCGGTGGTGGGCGAGGATTTCATGGTGACCGGCCGCACGCTGAAGGGCATGGGGCTCGGCCGATACGACAAGGCGGGATTGCAGAGGCTGCTCGCGGAAGGCTTTTCAAAGTGACGTCGCTCGCCTCAACTCCGGAGGTATCGGCTCTTGCTCCACCTCCCCCCTTGCAGGGGAGGTCGACGG
>CAZXJZ010000469.1:0-2100 GCA_964641065.1 uncultured Hyphomicrobiales bacterium
GGATTGCCGGCCTTGCCGATGGCGTGGATCTTGCCGTCCTTCAGCGCGACATCGGCTTTGACGATACCCCAATGGTCGAGGATCAGCGCATTGGTGATGACGGTATCGACCGCACCCTGCTTGTTGGTGAGCTGCGACTGGCCCATGCCGTCGCGGACCACCTTGCCGCCACCGAACTTCACCTCCTCGCCGTAGACTGTGAAGTCCTTCTCCACCTCGATGATGATGTCGGTATCGGCAAGCCGAACCCGGTCGCCCGTCGTGGGGCCGAACATGTTGGCGTAGACGTAGCGCGAGATTTTTATCGACATGGTGGCTCCCGATAACGGCTTAGACCGACCTGGTATCGTGCGTGAGGTTGTTGCTGCGACGCTGCGCGAAACTGGCGAAGATTGGAGACAGACAGGTGCGCGCGATCAGATAACCCTCGTCGCGACGACGGCGCACTGTTGCGCGCGAAAAATCCCGCAGCCCGAACTGGCCGTCTGTGTCATGCTGCTCGCCTGGCGCTTCACCCGGCCCATGCACGCCCTGTACGTCGATATCGACGATACGGATCGATTTGCACCGCCGCGCGCGGTCGATGCGCAACTGCAGGTCGGCCCCGATCGCGTCAGGCGGCACCAGTGCCGCCAGTTGTTCGATGGTCTCGATGAAATCGTTGATGCGCTCGGCCGAACGGCGGTCCTGCCTCATGTGGTTACCGAAACTCAGCTCGTGCATCCGGTCTTCGACATCGGCAAGCGTCCGCGGCTTGCGAGCCCGGAGCGGATAGAGATTGAGCACCACCAGCAAGCGCTCGACGCCCTCCTCGCTCGAAAACGCATCGATCGCGTCACCGAGCGGCGCATTGTCGACCAGCCCGCCATCCCAATAGGATTCGTGCCCGATCTCGGTCCACGGAAACTGCGGCGGCAGACTGCCGCTGGCCAGCACATGGTTCGGCGTGATCTGGCACGGATCGTCCGAACCGAGCCGTCGATTGCAGAACCGTTTCAACTCGCCGCTTTCGACATTCACCGCCGTGATCACGAAGGTGGTTTCGCTGCGATTGATCACCGCGAAGTCGACATGGCGCTTCAGCGTGTTGAGCAGCGGACGCGTGCTGTAATAGGCGGTCCAGGTTCCGAACCCGACCAGGTCGAAGCGCGGGAGGTAAAACCCCGGCAGCCCGAACAGCGAGAGATCGCGTTGCGCCTGTTTCGGCCAGAATTCCGGTGCATGCAGGGTCAGATCGTCCCACAAGCCATTCAAGCGCCGGCGCGCATCCTTGCGATCGTGTGCGCCGACAACGCAGGCCGCGTTGATTGCCCCGATCGACACGCCGCTGACCGCACGCAAGGTCGGGCAATATCCGGCTGCTTCCGCCTCGTCCATCAACTCCAGCAGGGCCGACATGCCACCGCATTCATACGCGCCCAGCGCGCCGCCGCCCTGGAGCACGACACCGATTTCAACGCGCTTTGCGGGCACACCATGCATGCATTGCTCGCTAGAGCTTGCCCATGACGTCGCCGCGGAAACCATAGACCACGCGCTTGCCGGCGAAGGCGACGAGTTGCACCTCACGGGTCTGTCCGGGCTCGAACCGAACGGCCGTGCCGGCGGCGATGTCGAGCCGCATGCCGCGCGCCTTCTTGCGATCGAACTTCAACGCGGGATTGGTTTCGAAGAAATGATAATGCGAGCCGACCTGGATCGGCCGGTCACCCGTATTCGACACCGACAGCGTCATGCTCTTGCGGCCGACATTCAGTTCGATCTCGCCGTGCTTGACCAGGATTTCCCCGGGGGCCCACTCGTCCATGGCGCTATCCCTTCCTGAACCGGCGATACGCAATGACGCCGGCGCCAACCAGCAACGCAGCCGTCATGAGCGCGAGCGCATCCGGCAGCATGCTGGAATGATGCGGATGCTCGTGCGGCACGAGCGACATGTGTGCGAAGGCCGCTCCAGCGCTCAGGACGACGCTTGCTACGATCAACGATATCTTCATGGTTCGTCCTTCAGCGAATGGGTTCATGCACAGTGACGAGTTTCGTACCGTCGGGGAAGGTGGCTTCGACCTGGATGTCGTGGATCATGTCGGCGATGCCGTC
>CAZXJZ010000470.1:0-2067 GCA_964641065.1 uncultured Hyphomicrobiales bacterium
GCCCTTGCCGGACTTGCGCCAGTCCTCCGCGGCCTTGAGAATGTCTTCGTCCGTCGCCAGCGATTGTTGAGTCATTTGGATCCTCTCAGACCGGCTTTTGAATCTCTAGTGGAGCATGAGCTTGTCCGAAAACCGCTGCGCACCCGGATCGGGCCGGGGGCAGGCTTTTCGGGCTCATGCCATTTGTTTAAAACATGAGCTTGTCCGAAAACCGCTTCGCACTTTTCGGGCTCATGTTCTACGCGACCTTGTTCAACCAATACTTCGCCTCGGCCTTGCCGTCGCCGTCCGCCGAGAGCGCGCGGCACAGATCCTTCATCGCATTGAGATTGTGAATCGGTCGCAATTCGTCAACATGCGGCAGCATCACCCTGATGCCGCTGGCCTTGGCCTCGAAACCCTCGAACCGCAACAGCGGATTGAGCCAGATCAGCCGGCGGCAGGAGCGATGCAGCCGGTCCATCTCGAAACCGAGTTCGTTGCCGGGCTCGCGCTCCAGCCCGTCGGTGATCAGCAGCACCACCGCACCCTGCCCGAGCACCCGCCGGCTCCATTGCCGGTTGAAGGCGGCGAGCGACGGCGCGATCCGCGTTCCGCCCGACCAGTCCAGCACCCCGCCGGAACAGGCCGCGAGCGCCTCGTCCGGGTCCTTCTGTTTCAGCGCGCGCGTGACATTGGTCAGCCGCGTGCCGAACAGAAAGGTCGAGACTCGCTTGCGGTTATCGGTCACCGCATGCAGAAAATGCAGAAACAGCCGCGTGTACTGGCTCATCGAGCCAGAAATATCGAGCAAAGCCACGATCGGCGGCTGCCGCGTCCTGGGCCCGAGATATTTCAGGTCGATCACCGCGCCGCCCGCTTTCATGCTGGAGCGCAGCGTGCGGCGCAGGTCGATCATGTGGCCGTGGCGCGAGGGCTTGAGCCGTCTTGTCTTCACTTCGTCGAGCGGCAGCACGAGTTTCGCAATCGCCTGCTTCGCTTCGGCGATCTCGGCCGCCGACATCTGCGCGAAGTCCTTTTTCTCCAGCACCTCGCGGTCGGAGACGGTGAGCCGCGCGTCGATCTCGACTTCTTTCTTCTTTTCCTCGGGCGGCTTCTGCTGGCTTTTAAACATGGCGTCCAGCACGCGCTTCGCCGCCGGCGGTGGCGGTGCATTGTCCGGCTGCGGCACGCTTTGCGGCAGCATCATCGCCATCAGCTGGTCGAAATAGGCGCGCTTGCGGAAGAAAATCGTGAAGGCGTGGTCGAACAGGATCGTATGCTCGTGCCGCTTCACGAACACCGCATGCAGCGTCCAGTAGAAATCCTCGCGATTGGTGATGCCGGCAACGCGCAACGCTTCCAGCGCATCCATCACCGAGCCGGGCCCGACCGGAATGCCGGCCGCGCGAAGAGCGCGCGCGAAATAGACGATGTTTTCCGCGAGCCGGCCGGGTGTTTCCGATTGCGTCGTCACGTTATCCATCGATCGTCGTCCCCGCGAAGGCGGGGACCCATATACCAGAGCGGTGGTTATGGGCCCCCGCCGTCGCGGGGGCGACCACGCTTTGCCCCGGTGCGCTCACAAAACTACTCCGCCGCTTTCATCTGCGCGCGCACGTCGTCCAGCAATTCCTTCACCTTGGTGCCATCGAGCCGCGCGATGTCGTCCTGATACTTGAGTAGCACGCCGAGCGTGTCCGACACCGTCGACGGATCAAGCGCCACCACATCGAGTTCGGACAAGGCGGTCGCGAAATCCAGCGTCTCGGCGACGCCCGGCGCCTTGAACAATTCGAGTTTGCGCAGCCGCTGCACGAAATGCACGATCTCGGCCGACAGCGCCGCGGCGATGCCCGGCACCTTGGTGCGCACAATCGAGAGTTCGCGTTCGGCGTCCGGATAGCCGACCCAGTGATACAGGCAGCGGCGCTTCAGCGCGTCATGGATTTCGCGGGTGCGGTTCGAGGTGATGATCACGATCGGCGGATGCGGCGCCTTCACCGTGCCGAGTTCGGGAATTGTGACCTGATAATCGGCGAGCACTTCGAGCAGCTGTCGACCGAGCTGGCGCGGGTCGGCGTCGAC
>CAZXJZ010000471.1:0-2060 GCA_964641065.1 uncultured Hyphomicrobiales bacterium
CCTTCTATTTCAATCCGAAGCCGGATGGCTCGCGGCTCTTGCTGCGCACGCACACCTCACCGGTGCAGGTGCGCACGATGCTGTCCCAAAAGCCGCCGATCCGCGTGATCTGTCCCGGCCGCACCTACCGAAGCGACTCCGATCAGACGCACACGCCGATGTTCCATCAGGTCGAGGGCCTGGTCATCGACAAGAGCGCGCATCTCGGCCACCTGAAGTGGATCCTGGCGGAGTTCTGCAAGGCATTCTTCGAAGTCGACAACGTGAAGATGCGGTTCCGGCCGTCGTTCTTTCCGTTCACCGAGCCCTCGCTCGAGGTCGACATTCAGTGCCGGCGCGACAAGGGCGAGATCCGCTTCGGCGAGGGCGAGGACTGGCTGGAGATTCTCGGCTGCGGCATGGTGCATCCGAATGTGCTCCGCAATTGCGGGCTCGATCCCGACGAGTATCAGGGCTTTGCCTGGGGCATGGGGATCGACCGCATCGCCATGCTGAAATACGGCATGCCTGACCTGCGGCCGTTCTTCGAAGCGGACATGCGCTGGCTGTCGCACTATGGATTCCGCCCGCTCGATTTCCCGACGCTCGCGGGAGGCTTGAGCAGCTAGTCATGGCCGAGAAAAGCGGCGAGGGCAGCACCGGTGCGCTTTATGCGGCGCTGACGCGCAAGTGGGATGCGAAGACACTCGCATCCTTCACCAGCGCTCTCGAGAACCATGACGCCGCGGAGACGGCAGCGACTACGGCGACGTTCCAGACCATCGACACAAAGGCAACGGGACTTCTGACCCATGTGTCGATGATGATCGCAGGTCTGGGCATCTGCATGCCGTTGCTGGCGCAGCACTGGATCGAAGAGGCGGTGATCATTTTGGAGATATCGATTTATCTCCTCATCGCTGTCGGTTGTCTGCGCTGCCTTTCGGTGGCGCGCTCGTTGCCCCTGCACGGATCCGGCCGCGATTTCAGGCAGACTGTGCAGCGCGAACTGGTGATCCGGCACGAACTCTATCGTCTGTGCAATCAAGTCTCGATCTACTTTACGACCGCCGTTTTCCTAAGCTTGCCTGTCTTGTGGTGGATACGGCCGAAGGGTTGACCCGATGAAATTCACCCTGTCCTGGCTGAAAGAGCATCTCCAGACCGACGAGCCGCTGCCGGCGATTGCCGACAAGCTCACCATGATCGGACTCGAGGTCGAGAAGATCGAGAATCCGGCCGAGAAATACGCGCCGTTCAAGGTGGTCGAGGTCATCTCCGCCGTGCAGCATCCGAATGCGGACCGGCTACGGGTCTGCATGGTCAATACGGGTGAGGGCAAGCCGCTGCAGATCGTGTGCGGCGCGCCCAATGCGCGTGGCGGCATGAAGGCGGTGCTCGGACTTCCCGGCACTTACATTCCGGCGAAAGACATCACGCTCAAGGTCGGCAAGATTCGCGACGTCGAAAGTCAGGGCATGCTGATTTCCGGCGCCGAGATTGCCTTCTCCGACGATCATTCCGGCATCATCGAAATGCCGGCGGATGCACCGGTAGGTGTGCCGTTCGCGGAAGTGCTGGGCCTTAACGATCCGATCATCGAGATCAATCTCACGCCCAACCGCGCCGACTGCACCGGCGTTTCCGGCATCGCGCGCGATCTTGGCGCCACCGGTATCGGCAAGTTCCTCGAGCGCACGCCGAAGCCGGTGAAGGGTACGTTTCCGTGTCCCGTCAAGGTGGCCCTCGATTTCGGATCGACGCCGTCGCTCTGTCCGGGCTTTGCGCTGCGGCTGGTGCGCGGTGTGAAGAACGGCCCGTCGCCGGAATGGCTGCAGAAGCGGCTGACCGCGATCGGGCTGCGGCCGATCAATGCGCTGGTCGATATCACCAACTTCATGACCTACGACCGCGGCCGTCCGCTGCATGTCTTCGACGCGAAGAAAGTGCACGGGAATCTCGTGGTGCGTCGCGCCAAGGTAGGCGAGGAACTGCTCGCGCTCGACGGCAAGACATACAAACTCGACGACAGCATCTGCGTGATCTCAGACGACAAGGGCGTCGAATCGCTGGCCGGCATC
>CAZXJZ010000472.1:0-2047 GCA_964641065.1 uncultured Hyphomicrobiales bacterium
CGGCTTCGCCTCGTTCGACTAGCCGCAATGCCGGCGTTCAACTTTCTTCCCCTGGCCGCTACGCGGCCATTCCTCGCGAGACAAGAAAGTTGCCCGCCTGGCATCCTCCGCTGCGCTTCGGTCCTTAAGGATGCGGCGTCGATCGTCTCCGGCCTGCCGGTCGCCATCGAGACCGCGATGGTCGCGGCTCGGAAACAGACAGCAAGGAGAGCTATCATGGCGAACATCGGCACCTTCACCAAGACCGAGCAGGGCTTCGTCGGCGAAATCGTCACTCTCAGCTTCCAGGCCAGGAACGTCCGCTTGGTTCCCGAAGCCAGCACCAACGACAACGCCCCGAGCCACCGCGTCTATGTCGGCCGGGCCGAAATCGGCGCCGCCTGGGCCAAGCGCTCCAACGAAGGCCGCAACTACCTGTCGGTCAAGCTGGACGACCCGAGCTTCAACGCTCCGATCTACGCGAACCTCTTCGACGAAGAAGGCGGCGAGAGCTACGCGCTCATCTGGTCCCGCGGCCGCAAGGCCAACGCCGACTGAGCCGGTTTCCGACACCCCGCCCGGTACGCCGGGCGGGGTTTTTGCGTGCTTCCGCAAGGGCGCCGGCGATAACGCCCTCGGCGGATAAGCCCATGATTGCCGTGGACAGGCTGGCGGAAATGTCGATTCACTAGTATACTAGGTGGCAGTATATTAGTGATCCGGTGACCTCTCTCGCATGAGCTTGCGGGAGACCGTCGCCAAGAACCTACGCCGGATACGGCAGGCCAAAGGCCTGTCCCAAGAGGAACTTGCCGATCGTGCGGACGTCAATCGCAACTATGTCGGCATGCTCGAACGAGAGCAGCACGCAGCCACGATCGACATGCTGGAGAAACTTGCCGGCGTTCTCGATGTTGATCCGATCGAATTCTTTCGGCGAAAGGCCTGATTGCGCCAGACATGCCTTCCTTCCTATTTGTATACTGGCAAATTCCCGACGGCAGGATGTCAAAAGTTCGGATCTACGATAGCAAACCTGCACATAGGCGATGCCGCACGACCTGTACATGACTGTACGAGCCTACCAGATTATCGACTCTCGCTTTGCGAACTCCGAGCGGCGAGTATCCAATGACCACCTTTAAGGACGAGCCGCCTCAACTTGATCGTGTCAGCGCTTATGATGAGGCGCATCTCGCCAGCTATGCCCGCCTGCTTGACGCTGAAGCCGAAGGCGCTGACTGGCGCGAGGTCGCCGCGATCATTTTCGGACTCGATCCAAATGAAGCACCCGAGCGCGCAAAGCGCATGTATGACAGCCATCTCGCGCGTGCTCATTGGATGACGGAGAAGGGTTATCGTCATCTTCTTGAACCCCGGCTTCAGTGACGTTCCTGAAGCGCGGCAAAGAGGAACATTATACTGGCTTGCCTCTGTGGAACAATGTTCGGTTGCGAAGCATCGTATGTTCTATCGTGTCATTCCACTTTAGTATCTATCTCTAGTTGCAGCCTCGCGGATAATCATCGGCGGCGATCCGTTGGCGATAAACAGCGAGAGTATCAATGTCACAAGCGTATGACTGGCGGTCTCCGACCGCGGCCAAACAACTGATGCAGCTCGATCGCGAGCAGTTCGCAATCGAGTTTCTTCGCCGCAATCCTGCTTACGCGGAAGATTATTGCAATACCTTGGATCGAACGCCTCCTAATCCATCCGCAACCGAAATCGCGATGGAGGGGCTCGCCCGCCGTTGGGGTTTGGCCTTTCCCGCATGCGCCGGATATACCTGCATGGGTCTCTCCTGGCTTGTGGCGACCGGAGCATTCTCCGTCCACCGTTATGGTCACCGCAGGGCCAAGCGGATTCGACGCCGGTTATTCAATCGACTTCGACGGTCTTTCGCCCGTGCTGATGAGCGTGGAAACGCGCGATGGCTGGCACGTTCTGCTCAACGATCCGACCGGACGCCATCGGCTCTGGTTCGCTGGTGGATTTCGTAGGCGTGGCTCAGCATTCCTGATTCCCTTCGACGGCGACTTCAGCGCCCGCTTGCATAGCGTCCAGC
>CAZXJZ010000473.1:0-2038 GCA_964641065.1 uncultured Hyphomicrobiales bacterium
CAGCTGTTCGGCGCCCTGCTCGCCCAGAATGGTGCGGCTGTCGATCTTCGACGTGACCTGGAACGAGATGCGGGTCGGGAAGTTCGCCTTGATGGTGCCGGTGATGACGTCGACCGACGGGCGCTGGGTCGCGAGCACGACATGGATGCCGGCGGCGCGCGCCATCTGGGCGAGCCGCTGGATCGCGCCTTCGATGTCCTTGCCGGCCACCATCATCAGGTCGGCCATTTCGTCGACGATGACCACGAGATACGGAAGTTCCTCGAATTCGAGATCCTCCTTCTCGTAGATCGCCTCGCCGGATTCCTTGTCGTAGCCGGTATGCACGGTGCGGGTCAGCACCTCGCCCTTGGCCTTGGCTTCGTTGACGCGGGTGTTGTAGCCGTCGATGTTGCGGACGCCGAGCTTCGACATCTTCTTGTAGCGCTCTTCCATCTCGCGCACGGCCCATTTCAGCGCGACCACGGCTTTCTTCGGATCGGTGACGACCGGCGTCAGCAGATGCGGGATGCCGTCATAGACCGACAATTCCAGCATCTTCGGATCGATCATGATCAGCCGGCATTGATCGGGCCGCAGCTTGTAAAGGAGCGACAGTAGCATCGTATTGATTGCGACCGATTTGCCGGAGCCGGTGGTGCCGGCGATCAGAAGATGCGGCATGCGCGCGAGATCGACCACCACCGGCTCGCCGCCGATGGTCTTGCCGAGGCAGAGCGGCAGCTTGGCCGGCGTGTTGTTGTATTCGGGCGCCGCCAGCATTTCGCGGAAATAGACCTTCTCGCGAAACTCGTTCGGCAATTCGATGCCGATGGCATTGCGGCCGGGAACCACCGCGACACGCGCCGATACCGCGCTCATCGAACGGGCGATGTCGTCGGCAAGACCGATGACACGCGACGACTTGATGCCGGGTGCGGGTTCGAGTTCGTACAGGGTCACCACCGGGCCCGGGCGCGCATTGATGATCTCGCCCTTGACGCCAAAATCTTCCAGCACGCTTTCCAGCGACTCGGCATTCTCCTCGATGTCCTCGGCGCTCATCGTCGCCTTGTCGCTCGCCTTCGGCGCGGCAAGGAGGTTGAGCGGCGGCAAGACGAAGGCGCCGGAGCGCTTGGCCGGCTTCGGCGCGGGCTTGGCGCGGGCCTTGCGCGGTGCGGGCTCTTCCTCCGCTTCCTCTTCCTCTTCGTCCGCGGCGTCGTCGTAATCGTCGTCGTCGTCGTACGCTTCTTCCTCGGGCTCCGCGCGCATGCGGGGCTCGGTGCGTCCCGCGCCCGCGGCGGGCCTTGCGGGTCGCACCGCGATTTCGTCATCGTCCGACAGGCGCCGCCGGATGAACAGCGACAGCCGCGCCTTCGCGCTCAGCATCAGATGGACAAGCCAGCCCAGCGACACCGAGCCGCGCTCCTCGTCCTCCTCGAATTCCTCCGCCTCGCGGTGGATGTCCGCGGCAAGATCGCCGCGCTTGCGGAAGCCGAAGCCCAGTACGATGGCGGTCGCCGCGACCGCCGCGACGCCGATCACGCACGCCAGCACGAAGCGGCTTGTGCCCGATGAGCCGAACAGAAACAGCGGCAGCCTGACGATGGCGTCGCCGGTGACGCCGCCCATCCCGGCCGGCAGCGGCCAGCCAATCGTGCGCGGCAGGCAGGAGGCGAATGCGGCCGACAGTGCGAGTGCGACGATCCAGAATACCAAACGCAGCCAGCGACGGCCGGGCGCCCGATGCGTCACCAGCCGCCAGCCCCAGGCCGCTACCGGCAGCACCAGCATGATCGACGCCAGGCCGAAAAGCTGGACCGACAGATCGGAGAAGATAGCGCCGCTGCGCCCGAGCCAGTTGCGCACCGGCCCATCGGTCGCATGACTGAGACTCGGATCCTGCACCGACCAGGTCGCCAGCGCGACGGTGAGCAGCAGCGCCACCATCAGCAGGGCGATGCCGCAACACTCGCCGACGCGGCGCCGGATCGCGGCGCGCAAATCGTCGGAGAGAAATTCGAACCGGTCGAGACCGCGCTGGCTGATGGCTGGCATG
>CAZXJZ010000474.1:0-2026 GCA_964641065.1 uncultured Hyphomicrobiales bacterium
ACGAGACCGGTCATATCGCCGGCGGCCATCTGTCCAAGCTGCGCCAGGAACTGGCGAATGTGCAGACTGCCGCCCTGATCGGCATGCTGATCGGCGCAGCCGCCATTGCGGCCGGAAGCGCGGCAGGCGGCGGCGCCGCCGACGGCGCGGGTCAGGCCGGCATGGCGGCCATCATGGGCAGCCAGCATGTCGCGCAACGCACGCTGCTGTCCTACCAGCGCGCGCATGAGGAGGCCGCCGACCGCGCGGCGGTGAAGTTCCTGGCTGCGACCGGCCAGTCCGCGAAGGGCATGTACGAGACCTTCAAGCGCTTCGCCGACCAGTCGATGTTCACTGCGCGTTTCGCCGACCCCTACGCGCAATCGCATCCGATGCCGACCGAGCGTATTGCAGCCCTGACCGAGATCGCGCGCACCAGCCCGCTTTGGGACAAGAAGGACCCGCCGGAATTGCAGGCGCGCCATGACATGATGCGCGCCAAGCTGTCGGGCTTCATGGAGGCGCCGCAAACGGTGGCGCGCCGCTATCCGTTGAGCGACACCTCGCTGCCGGCGCGCTATGCGCGCGCGATCGCGACCTATCGCCATTCCGATATCCGCTCCGCCGTCGCCCAGATCGACGCCCTGATCGCCGTGCAGCCAAATAATCCCTATTTCCACGAACTGAAGGGGCAGGCCCTGCTCGAAAGCGGCCGCGCCGCCGAGGCGGTTGCGCCGCTGCGCCGTGCGGTGTCGCTCGCTCCGGATCCCACGCTAATCCAGATCATGCTCGGTCAGGCGCTGGTCGCCACCAACAATCCGGCGCATGCCGATGAAGCGATCACGATCCTGCGCAACGGCCTCGCCCGCGAGCCCGATACGCCGCAAGGCTATCAGCAACTGGCGATGGCCTATGGCCGCAAGGGCGATCTCGCCCAGGCCGATCTCGCCTCCGCGCAGGCCGCATTCGCCCGCGGCGACATCAAGACCGCACGCGAATTGGCCGCGCGCGCAAAGATCCGCCTCCCGGTGGGCTCGCCCGCATGGGTCCGCGCCGACGATATCGTTGCTGCCAAAGTACCGACGGCGGGCAATCGCCCGAACTGACACTGTCACAAGGACCCTTTTCGATGATCATCCTCTCCCGCCTGCTCGCCGCAATCGCCGTGGCGGTACCCCTGTTCACGGCCGGCGCCGCAACGGCGCAGAGCTTTACGCCGCAACAGCGCAGCGAAATCGAAACGATCATCCGCGATTATTTCATCAAGCATCCGGAAATGATCGAAGAGCTGCAGGCGCTGGCGCAGAGCGAGAAGCTCAAGCGCGCGATCGTCGAGAACAAGCAGACGCTGTTCAACTCGCCGCGCCAGGTGACGCTCGGCAATCCGAACGGCGACGTCACGATGGTCGAGTTCTTCGATTACAATTGCGGCTACTGCAAGCGCGCACTCGACGACATGATGACCCTGATCAAGGCCGATCCGAACCTGCGGGTCGTGCTGAAGGAGATGCCGGTGCTGAGCCAGGGCAGCATGGACGCGGCCCAGGTCGCGGTCGCGGTCGCGATGCAGGACAAGAGCGGCAAGCGCTATCTGGATTTCCACCAGAAGCTGCTCTCGGGACGCGGACAGGTCGACAAGGCTCGCGCGCTCGCGGTCGCCAAGGAAGTCGGCGCCGATATGGCCAGGATCGAAAAGGACATGAACGGCGCCGAGGTCAAGGCCGCTTTGCAGGAAAGCTTCGCCTTGGCCGAGGCGCTCGGGTTCCAGGGCACGCCGTCCTACGTGGTCGGCAACGAGGCCGTGGTCGGCGCCGTCGGCGTCAAGGAATTGCAGGCCAAGATCAACAACGCGCGCTGCGGCAAGGCCACCTGCTGAGGCGCCGGCCCGGCCGGCCGGGGCCTCGCGCCTCGGCCGCGAGCGGGCTTTTCCTCCCCGGTCGACCCGCCTATAAGGAGGCCCGCCGGGGCGCCCGCGCCCTGTTTTTCCGCATCCAGTGACGGCGCGACTTTGGCCCGATGGCGACGACGGTCTATGTCCTGAACGGCC
>CAZXJZ010000475.1:0-2019 GCA_964641065.1 uncultured Hyphomicrobiales bacterium
GCCGCTACGGCGCGGCGGTGGTGGTGATGGCGTTCGACGAGCAGGGCCAGGCCGACACCATCGAGCGCAAGACTGCGATCTGCGAGCGCGCTTACGACATTCTGGTCAATCAGGTGGGCTTTCCGCCGGAAGACATCATCTTCGATCCGAACATCTTCGCGGTCGCGACCGGCATTGAGGAACACAACAATTACGGCGTCGCGTTCATCGAGGCGGCGCGCTTCATCCGCGAGAAGCTGAAGCACGCCCATGTCTCCGGCGGCGTGTCGAATCTCTCGTTCTCGTTCCGCGGCAACGAGCCGGTGCGCGAGGCGATGCATTCGGTATTCCTCTATCATGCCATCAAGGCCGGCATGGATATGGGCATTGTCAACGCCACGCAGATGGCGGTCTATGACGATCTCGATCCGGAGCTGCGGGAGGCCTGCGAGGACGTGGTGCTCAACCGCCGCGAGGACGCGGCCGAGCGCCTGCTCGATATCGCCAAGCGTTTCTTCGGCCAGACCCGGGAAAAGACCGAAGCAGATCTCGCCTGGCGCAGCTGGCCGGTGGGAAAAAGGCTGTCGCATGCGCTGGTGCACGGCATCACCGATTTCATCACCGTCGACACCGAGGAAGCGCGGGTGGTCGCCAAGCGTCCGCTCGACGTGATCGAAGGCCCGCTGATGGACGGCATGAACGTGGTCGGCGACCTGTTCGGCTCCGGCAAGATGTTCCTGCCGCAGGTGGTGAAGTCGGCTCGCGTGATGAAGCAGGCCGTGGCCTATCTGATGCCGTTCATGGAGGAGGAGAAGGCCGCCAACGACAAGGGCCAGAGCAATTCGGCCGGCAAGGTGCTGCTCGCCACCGTCAAGGGCGACGTGCACGATATCGGCAAGAACATCGTCGGCGTCGTGCTCCAGTGCAACAACTACGAAGTGATCGACCTTGGCGTCATGGTCCCGGCCGCGAAGATTCTCGAAACCGCGCGGCGGGAACAGGTCGATATCATCGGCCTGTCCGGGCTGATCACGCCGTCGCTCGACGAGATGTGCCATGTGGCGGCCGAGATGGAACGGCAGAATTTCGACCTGCCGCTTTTGATCGGCGGCGCCACCACCAGCCGGGTCCATACCGCGGTGAAGATCCATCCGAATTACCGCAAGGGCCAGGCGGTCTATGTCACCGACGCCAGCCGCGCGGTCGGCGTTGCGCAGGCACTGATGTCAAAGGACGGGCGTGCTGCCTATGTCGAGAATACGCGGACGGAATATGCGCAGATCGCTGCCGCCCATGCGCGCGGGCAGGACGACAAGAAGCGGCTGTCGCTCGCGGAAGCGCGCGCCAACGGCCTGGTACTCGACTCGAAACAGGCGCTTGCACCGCGACCCCAATTTCTCGGCACACGCGTTTTCGAAAACTATCCGCTGTCGAAGCTGGTCGATTACATCGACTGGACGCCGTTCTTCCAGACATGGGAATTGACCGGACGTTACCCGGCGATCCTGCACGACGAGAAATACGGCGAGGCGGCGCGCTCGCTGTTCGCGGATGCGCAGGCGATGCTGAAGCAGATCGTGGACGAAAAGTGGATCCAGGCCTCGGCCGTGATCGGCTTCTGGCCTGCGGCACGCGACGGCGACGATGTCCGTGTTTTCGACGATGCCGGGACCAGTCAGATCGCTACGCTGCATGGGCTGCGCCAGCAGATCGCGCGGCGTGACGGACGGCCCAATGTCTCGATTGCCGATTTCGTTGCGCCGCAAGCAGACGGCGTGACCGATCATGTCGGTGCGTTTGCGGTTACGGCTGGCATCGGCGAAGACGTGATTGCCGAGCGCTTCAAGCGCGCCAACGACGATTATTCGGCCATCATGATGTCGGCGCTCGCGGACCGCTTGGCGGAGGCCTTCGCCGAGCACCTGCATCAGCGCGTGCGCAAGGAATTCTGGGGCTATGCACCGGACGAGACCTTCACGCCGGCCGAACTGATCGCCGAGAGCTACCAGGGCATCCGGCCGGCACCCGGCTATCCGGCGC
>CAZXJZ010000476.1:0-2011 GCA_964641065.1 uncultured Hyphomicrobiales bacterium
GGAGATCGGCGCCATCGCGGCACCGGACCTCCTGCAATTCGCGCCGGGCCTGCCGAAGACCCGCTCCGGCAAGATCATGCGGCGCATCCTGCGCAAGATCGCCGAGGACGATTTCTCCAACCTGGGCGACACCACCACACTGGCCGATCCGGCGGTGGTCGACGATCTGGTCAACAACCGGCAGAACCGGCCGAGCGCTTAGGGTCTCGTTTACGGCTCTTTACAGCTCTTTACCGCTCTTGCCGGGACGCTAACGGCAACGGGATAACCTCCGTTGCCCAATTTCAACACCCTTTACATTATTGCCAATGCACGCTTTTGCCGCCGTGCGGATTAAGCTATTTTCCGGCGCAATTCGGGCAGAATGCCGCCCCACTCGCAATTCGGGAATGAAGTCATGCGCCTTGCCTTGGCCTTTTCGATCGCCGCTTCGGTCGTCGCCGCCTCGTTCGCGGTCGCCAGCCCCGCGGATGCGCGGGAACCGGTCAGCTTCCGCGAAGACTATGCGCCGGGAACGGTGGTCATCAAGCACAGCCAGCGCCGGCTCTATTACGTCGTCGGCGGCGGCAGGGCGATCGCCTATACCGTCGGTGTCGGCCGCGCCGGCAAGTCCTGGTTCGGCACCCGCTATATCGACGGCAAGCGCATCAAGCCGGCCTGGTCGCCGCCGCGCGAGGTGAAGCGCGACAATCCGCGCCTGCCGGACGTCATTCCGGGCGGCGTGCCCGCCAACCCGATGGGCGCCGCGGCACTCACCTTGTCCGGCGGCGAATACGCCATTCACGGCACCAATGCGCCGGGCTCGATCGGCGGCTTCGTGTCGTATGGCTGCATCCGCATGCACAATTCCGATATTCTCGACCTGTATAATCGCGTCGGCTACGGCACACGCGTGGTCGTGACCCGCTAACGGCATCTGGTTTCTCGGGGCGTCAGACGCGGACAAGGTCCGCGGCTGCTTAAGCAAGAAACGATCGCAAACGATCACAAACGGCCGGGGCTCACGCTCCGGCCGTTTTGTTTTCAGCATGCGCGATCGGGCGCGCACGATCATCGGCTTGCCCTTCACTGGCCCGCCTTGTCGAGGATCTCCGTCAACTCGTCCGGCCGGTCGAGCATGATGTCGTGTCCGCAGGGCAGCGCATGGGCGGCCCAGCCCTTCGCCTTCGCGGCCTCGTAGAATCCCTTGAACGGACTTTCGCGCGGCAGCACCGCGCCGTGCACATAGACGTTTTTCTTCACGCCGCGATACGCGCCCGTGAGCTTGACCTTCTCGATCATGGTGCCGACCGGATGCGGCGCCGCGAGCGCATCGACACGGGGCGCATCGGCGTCGTTGACACCGAAATAGGCCTTGGCCGGCGGCGGCGGAATCAGCAGTCCGCCATTCTGGCCGGCGCGATCGAGAAACATTTTGGTATTCGCCGGGATGTTGAGATCGAACAGCGACTGCCCGTCCTCCGGCACGAACGCATCGAGATAGACCAGCGCCGCGATTTTCTCCGGAATCCGATCGGCGACCTGGGTGATCACCATGCCGCCATAGGAATGGCCGAGTAGCACGACGTCGGAAAGATCCTCGTAACGGATCACGTTCAGCACGTCGGTGACATGGGTGCTGAGATTGATCGCGCCCGTCAGCAGATGCGAGCGCTCGGCCGCGCCGGTCAGCGTCGGGGTGAACACGATGTGCCCGCGCTGGCGCAGACGCTCGGCAACGCGGGCGAATTTCCAGCCGCCGCCCCAGGCGCCGTGGATGAGGACGTAGGTGCTCATGGTTGTTTCCTCCTGCCGAGGCTTCGTAGCGCGCGTTGAGCGAAAGCGAAATGCGTGGCGGCTCACCACGCTCCGGCAGGCAAAGCTCCGCCGTCCCTTATTTTTTAGCCGGCGCGGGCGCGCCCGTATTCCAACCTCGCATTCCTTGCCCTGGGAGACCCAAGGGCGCGCGGAACGCCGGGCTTTCAGCCAAAGCCCATGGCCCCATGCGCGAAGTGTGAAAGCGCATGAGCGA
>CAZXJZ010000477.1:0-2006 GCA_964641065.1 uncultured Hyphomicrobiales bacterium
AACATCCAGTCGGAGCGGGGATTGCCGATGGCGAAGAGATAGCCGACCGGGATGTGAAACCAGATCCAGTTGTCGTTGCCGCCGGCTTCCAGCACCAGCACGCGATTGCCCGGATCGGCCGACAGGCGGTTGGCCATGATGCAGCCGGCGGTGCCCGCACCGACCACGATATAGTCGAAATCGCCCTCAAGCCGCTTCATCATCCCATCCACTCGTCATGTCCGGCCCTTTGTGCCGGGCATCCACGTCTTTCTTGCCTAATAGTCAGACGTGGATGGCCGGGACAAGCCCGGCCATGACGGCATTTTGGGCTCATTCAGCATTGCGGCGTGCACTTCGGGGATGTTGGGTGGACGGCGGGTGCCGTGCTACACATGGCAAAACAACCAAAACGGACCCGAAACTGTCATGCCCATTGTCAACCGCGTCGCCGACCTGCAGCCCGACATTCAAGCCTGGCGCCGGGACATCCACCAGCATCCCGAACTGCTCTACGACGTCCACCGCACTGCGGCATTCGTGGCCGAGCGGCTCAAGGAATTCGGCTGCGACGAGGTCGTCACCGGCATCGGCAAGACCGGCGTGGTCGGCGTCATCAAGGGCAGGAAGCCCGCCAATGGCGGCCTCAAGGTGATCGGGCTGCGCGCCGACATGGACGCGCTGCCGATCGAGGAGGAGACCGGGCTGCCCTACACGTCGACGGTGCCGGGGAAGATGCATGCCTGCGGCCATGACGGACACACCGCGATGCTGCTCGGGGCCGCCAAGTATCTCGCCGAGACCCGCAACTTCGCCGGCACCGCGGTCGTGATCTTCCAGCCGGCCGAGGAGGGCGGCGGCGGCGGCAAGGAAATGGTCAATGACGGCATGATGGACCGCTTCGGGATCGAGGAGGTCTACGGCATGCACAATTATCCCGGGATGCCGGTCGGCCAGTTCGGCATGCGGGTCGGGCCGATGATGGCGGCGGCCGACTATGTGTCGATCGAGATCGAGGGCAAGGGCGCGCATGCGGCGCGGCCGCATCTGGGCATCGATCCGATCCTGGTCGGCGCGCAGATGGTCAACCAGTTGCAGTCGATCGTGTCGCGCAATGTTGACCCGCTCGAAGCCGGCGTGGTCTCGATCTGCGTGTTCCAGGCGGGCACGACGAACAACGTGATCCCGCAGACCGCGAAGCTCGCCGGCACGATCCGCAGCCTGACCGACGCGGTGCGCGACCAACTCGAGACAAGGGTGAAGGAGATCTGCGAGGGCGTCGCCAAGCTGCACGGCGCCACCGCACGCATCCGCTATCACCGCGGCTATCCGGTGACGGTGAACCATGCCGAACAGACCGCGTTCGCGGCGCAGGTCGCGTCCGAGATCGCCGGCGGCGATCGGGTCAACGACGATCTGCCGCCGATGATGGGCGCGGAGGATTTCTCCTACATGCTGAATGCGCGGCCGGGCGCCTTCATCTTCGTCGGCAACGGGGAGAA
The DNA here is from genome assembly GCA_964641065.1 of uncultured Hyphomicrobiales bacterium. Taxonomy (GTDB): domain Bacteria; phylum Pseudomonadota; class Alphaproteobacteria; order Rhizobiales; family Xanthobacteraceae; genus Pseudorhodoplanes. The sequence continues at coordinate 1,482 of CAZXJZ010000477.1, forward strand.
CAGCGCCGGGCTTCACCATCCGGCCTACGACTTCAACGACGATGTCATCCCGCTCGGGTCGAGCTATTGGGTGCGACTGGTCGAGAAGGCGATGCCGGCATAACGGAGCCGCGCGCCGGAGCCACGAACTCGGTTCATTCCCGCGCAAGCGGGAGCCAGAACGACCGCGGATGTGATCCTTGGTCCCCGCTTTGCGGGGACCAACAGGCTGACTTACTGCGCCGTCTCCGGCTGCTTCTCGCCCTGACCTGCGGCCTGTACCTCGGCGATGGCGCTGGCGATCGCCGGCGCCTGTGCCGCAATTGCCGCCGGACGCCGGCGCAGAGCCGCCAGCATCTGCGGCTGCAGCTCGTTCCAGAACGCGAATTCGTTGATCCGCCGGCCCTCGATCGCAGCCAGCATCGCGCCGGACAAGAACGGCAGGCTCTGCACCACCAGCACGAAGGCGAACAGGTAGATTTCGGTGATGTGCAGCGGATTGTTCGCAACCAGCACGATGGCGCCGATGATCAGCAGCGAGCCGAG
>CAZXJZ010000478.1:0-1978 GCA_964641065.1 uncultured Hyphomicrobiales bacterium
CAAGGTCGAAGGTTGCTCACTTCAGACCTTCGAGGACGCGACCGGGCTGAAGCTGACCGACGCGGGCGGTATCAGGGACGTCTTGCCGCCGATCACGACCTTCCTCAACCGGCTGCTCGCGCTGATCATCGACATGCAGAATATCCTGTTCGCGGCGTTCGAGCAGTTGTTAGCAGCACGGATCGAAGGCGCGATCGCGTCGGGCACCTATGATGTCGGGCTGGAGACGCTGACGGCTGAGAGCTTCACCGTCACCTCCCGCCAGACGATCTATACGCATCCCGGCACCGCAGCCGAAACCCGCTTGCTGAACATCGCGCAGCGCCAGCGCAACCGGCCGGTCACACTCGACGACGCGCTGGAGCGGCTTTCCGATCCACGGGCGATGCTGCTCATCAATACGCAGTCCGGCCGTGCCGCCGTCCAGGTCCCGGCGCGTAGCGTCATGCTCGACGACGGCCAGGTCGAACGGCGCGTTCGTCTCATCCGGCCGATGGAGCATCCGGTCATGGCGCTCGCGACCATGCCGCAAACCCATTGGAGCGAAGCCGACCGCGACACCTTCTCGCGCACCTGGTCGGCCGAGCTGGCAGACGTGCCGGCGTTCACCGACAGCGAGATCCACATCGTCGCCGGTCTGCTGCTGCCGATCTGGAAGCGACTGCCCACTGAATCGACGTGCGTCTATCGGCTCCAGACCGATGACGGCGAACGCATTATCGGCCGCAAGGTATCGCCAGCCTGGGTCGTGAGTGCAACGGAGACCGGCACGTCCTCGCTCACGCCCGATGCGGCGCTTGCGGCATTGCTCGACGGCAAGACCATCCTCGATCTTGCCGAAGGCCTTCAGCTGCGCCGCGTGCGTGTCATGGGTGCGAACCGCATCGAACTGACCGGCTTCACCGATGCCATGCGCGACCGGCTCTCGGCTTACGGCCTGTTCCACGAGATCATCTCTTGGAAGCTGCGCATGTTCGTCCCAGCCGATGCGGTCGGTGCCGGCGTTCTGACCAAAGTGCTCGAACGCTATCCAATTGCGCGCATCTCCGACCGGGCGGCCTGACCATGCCGGGACATGCGGGCGAACTGGCACGCCGCCTCGCGCGCGAGGCCGAGGCGGTGTGCCGCGAGTATTTGTCCAATGGCCGCCGCGCCGGTCGATATTGGTTGGTCGGCGACGTGAAGAACACGCCGGGACGCTCCATGTTCGTGCGCCTCAGCGGACCAGAGTCCGGCAAGGGCGCCGCCGGCAAATGGACCGACTATGTTGCGGCGAAGATTATGTTGCGGCCTGGCACGGGGGCGTTGTCCCGCAGCCGATTGGCCGATTCTACGCAACATAATGGCGTGCTGCGGGAGGTCGTGTGATGGCCCGCGACGCGTCCGAACTGTCGCGCCGCCTTGCCCAGAACGTCGAGGCGGTGTGCCGCCATTACCTATCCAGCGGACGGCGCCAGGGCCGCTACTGGACAGTGGGCGATGTGCGCAACACGCCCGGCCGGTCGATGTTCGTGCGGCTTAGCGGACCGGACTCCGGTCCCGGCGCAGCCGGGCGCTGGACGGATGCGGCCTCGCTTGAACATGGTGACCTGCTGGATGTGATCCGCGAGAGCTGCGGATTCATCGACTTTCGCGATGTCGTCGAGGAAGCGCGACGCTTTCTCAGTCTGCCGCGCAGCGAACCGGAGCCTCCGCCGAGGCCGTCACGGCTACTTGTACAGACCGGCTCACCGGAGGCCGCACGGCGGCTCTTTGTCATGTCGCAGCCGATCCGGCGAACTCTTGTCGAGATCTACCTGTGCAATCGTGGCATTGAGGCTGTCCACGACGCGGGCGCGCTGCGCTTTCATCCGCGCTGCTACTATCGTTCCGAAGACAGTTTTTCCACCGAGACCTGGCCGGCGATGATCGCGGCCGTCACCGATCTTTCCGGCGCCATCACCGGCGTGCATCGAACTTGGCTGTCGCCCGATGGCTC
>CAZXJZ010000479.1:0-1928 GCA_964641065.1 uncultured Hyphomicrobiales bacterium
GCTCTCTCGTCACGCGGGTCACGCGCGTGCTGGAGAGGCGCGTGCGGGCTCGTTGTGCCCTGAGACGCGCAGGAACATCCAGCTTCAAGAGGATCACATGATGAACGTCACCGCAGTGCTGCGGATCGTGCTTTTTTGCATGACCACCATAGCCCCGATTCCCTTAAACCGCGCCGGCGCACAGGATGCGCCGGCCTTCGAAGCTGTCAAATCTGAGGTCTCAGTCGGAAAAGACATCCGCATCGAATTGAAGCTTGCCGGCATCGAACCGGCGCCGGCATCGCGGGATGTCACGGTCGAAAAGGTGCGGCTTGATATGGGCCCGGACGGCATGGAGGCGATGGCGGCTCCGCTAAAGCCGGTGCCCGGCGCTTCACCAGGCGTCCTCGTATATCAGGCCGATCTCGCCATGGCAGGCCGGTGGGCGTTTTCGATTACGGCGCGCATCAAGGGCCGCAACGAGCCCGTTACGTCGACCGTGATCTTCACCGCCGTCGAACCGGAAACGCGTGTGGACGTACCGAAAAAGGAGGGGCCTGGCAAAATTGTTTATTACCGCAACCCGATGGGGTTACCCGACGTCTCTCCTGTGCCGAAGAAGGACTCGATGGGGATGGACTACATCCCGGTCTACGAGGACGAAACAGGCGGACCGCAAGGAACCGTGCGTATTTCTCCGGAAAAGGTGCAGCGGGCTGGGGTGCGGACGCAAAAGGTCGAGCGCCGTAATGTTTCCCGGACCGTGCGCGCTCCGGGCACGGTCGTGGCCGATGACACAAGGCTCGGCGTCGTAACCGCGAAGTTCAATGGATTCGTTGAAGAGCTTTATGTTCCGTCTGTCGGTGAGCTTGCAAAGCGCGGGCAGAAGCTCATGAAAGTATGGATAGAGTCGCCGGACATCCTGCAGAAGCAGGCCGATCTGACCAGCACAATGACAGGTGCCGGGCGCGGCGGAACGGTTCATGAGAGTGCTGAGCGGAATCTTCGTTTTTTCGGATTCTCAGACGAGGCGGTGGAAGAGATCAGAAAAGCAGGCCGTCCGCTTCGGTCGCTAACACTCAACGTGCCCCGTGACGGAACCGTGCTGGAGAAACCGGCGCTTGTCGGGATGCGTTTCTCGTCGGGCGACACGCTTTTCCGTACCGCCGACCTCTCCACGGTCTGGATCATCGCGCAGGTTGCGGAAAGCGATCTCGCCTTGATCCGCGAAGGCCAGGCCGCCAGCGTGCAGCTCAAGGCGTTTCCAAACGAAACGCGGGAGGGAAAGGTCGAGCGGATTTATCCAGAACTGAACATGGCCACGCGCACAGTGCCCGTCCGGATCGTCCTTTCCAATGCAGACGGCCGGTTGCGTCCGGGGCTATTTGCGGAAGTCACATTCGGAACCAACAGCGGCGATGCCGTGGTCGCGATTCCGGACTCGGCCGTGATCGACAGCGGTCGGCGGCGCGTTGCGTTCGTCGCAAAAGGCGAGGGGCTGTTCGAACCGCGTGAACTCGAAACCGGTGCGCGCGGTGACGGCTTCGTCGAGGTTAGGAAGGGGGTGGACGAAGGCGAAGACGTGGTGGTCCGTGGCACCTTCCTGGTCGATGCGGAAAGCAACCTGAAGGCCGCGCTTGCGGGCTTCGCACCTGCGGAGAACGGCAAGTGATCGCGCGGCTGATCCGATGGTCGGCTGACAATCTCGTCCTCGTGATGATCGCGGCCCTGTTTTGCGTGTTGGCGGGCCTCTACGCGATGACGCGCATTCCGCTTGACGCGATTCCCGATCTTTCCGATACGCAGGTCATCGTCTACACGGAATACCAGGGTCAGGCGCCGCAAGTCATTGAAGATCAGGTCACGTACCCTCTGGCGAGCGCCATGCTCAGCGTGCCGCGCTCGCGTGTAGTCCGTGGCTTTTCATTCTTCGGCGTCTCGTTCGTGTA
>CAZXJZ010000480.1:0-1910 GCA_964641065.1 uncultured Hyphomicrobiales bacterium
CGCCGTTCTACGTCTACGCCTATGCCTTCGGCGATTGCCTGGTGAACTCGCTCTATGCGGTCTACGAGAAGGCGGATGCCGGATTTGCCGATCGCTATCTGGCAATGCTCGCTGCCGGCGGCACCAAGCATCATTCGGAACTGCTGAAGCCGTTCGGGCTCGACGCCCGCGACCCGCATTTCTGGCAGGGCGGGCTGGGGGTCATCGAGCGGCTGATCGGCGAGCTGGAGGCGCTGGATCGGACCGTGTGAGGTTGTTGTACGTTTTGTAAAACGGTGTTATACAGGGTGTTGTACAGAATGTATGACGATGGAGGGCGCCGTGAACAAACCCGTCTCCAAAGAGCAAGTCGAGACCGAAGTGATCCAGATTCGGAAGATCGGTAATTCGGTCGGTCTGATTTTGCCGAAGGAATTGCTTGCGCGCCTGAAGTTGAAAGAGGGCGACAAGCTCCATCTCACCGAAGAGCCGGAACGCGGCTTCAAGCTCAGCCCCTACGATCCGAAGCACGCAGAGGCGATGCGGATCGCCCGGGAGGTGATGGACGAATATCAGGACACGTTCCGGGCCCTTGCAAAATGACCGAGCCGATTTGGCTCGAACGGGACACCATCATCGACATGCATTCCGAGCAGCTCGCCTTGTTCGGCGGGCCGAACGGGATTCGTGACGTGGGCATGCTTGAGTCAGCCTTGGCGCGGCCGCAAAATCGGTGGCACTACGGCGAAAGCGACCTGGCGTCGCTCGCGGCGTCCTATGCATTTGGGCTGGCCCGCAATCACCCGTTCGTCGACGGCAACAAACGCATTGCCTTCCATTCGCTTGTCGTGTTTTTGCGATTGAATGGTGTTCCGTTTGCACCGGACCCGGCTCATGCCACCGCCATGATCCTCTCGCTTGCCGCCGGAGAGGTGGCGGAAGAAGGCCTGACGCGCTGGATCCGGGACAACTGGCCCGCGGCGTGACGGGCAACGGCTCTGCTGCGCAAACAGCGGCACTGGCAAGCGCTCCCGCGAATACCTAGCTCTCCTGCAATGTCGGATTCCGAAGCCAACCGTTTCTCAGCCCGCGCCCGCCGGTATGCCCGCGTGGGAACCGATGTCGGCGGCGTAGCCGCGCGGATCGCGGGCGCGCGGCTTTTCGGTATCGATCTCGATCGCGGCAAGAATGCAGCCCAGCTTGCGGCCGCGCTCGGCGGGCTGAAGGGCCCGATCATGAAGGTGGCGCAGCTCTTGTCCACCATCCCCGACGCATTGCCCGCCGAATATGCAGCCGAACTGACCAAGCTGCAGAGCGAAGCGCCGCCGATGGGCTGGGCCTTCGTCAAGCGGCGCATGATTGCGGAGCTGGGCGCCGACTGGCAGTCGAAATTTGCCGAGTTCGAACACAAGCCGGCGGCCGCCGCGTCGCTCGGGCAGGTGCACAAGGCGCGCGCGCATGACGGCACCTGGCTCGCATGCAAACTGCAATATGCGGACATGCAGTCGGCGGTGGAAGCCGATCTGAAGCAGCTCAATCTGCTGTTCGCCCTGCACCGGCGCATGGAGCCTGCGATCGATACCTCCGAGATCAACAAGGAGATCGGCGAGCGTATCCGCGAAGAACTGGATTACGAGCGCGAGGCCAAGCATGTTGCGCTGTATCGCGAGATGCTTGCGGATACGGATCTGATCCGGGTGCCGCGCGTGTGGTCCGAGCTCTCGACCTCCCGGCTTCTCACCCTCGACTGGCTTGAGGGCAAGCGCATGCTGTCTTTCAAGGATGCGCCGCTGGAAGACCGCAACCGGCTGGCGCAGGCGATGTTCACCGCCTGGTGGTTTCCGTTCAGCCGCTTCGGGGTCATCCATGGCGACCCGCATCTCGGCAATTACAGCGTGTTCGAGGACGGCGGCGTGCCCGGCGGGATCAAT
>CAZXJZ010000481.1:0-1904 GCA_964641065.1 uncultured Hyphomicrobiales bacterium
ACCAAGGTCAACGAGCTTGCCAAGAGCAAGCCGATGTCATGGTTCGAGAAGAACCTGATCGCGCGGGTGCCGTTCCGCTACGACGGCGCATTCCGGAAGGTCTATCCGGGCTTCGTCCAGCTCGCCGCCTTCCTCAGCATGAACATGGACCGCCACACCAAGGCGCATCGCGAGCTCTACGACAATCTCGCCAAGGGCGAATTGGAAAAGGCCCGGATCACCAAGGATTTTTACGACGAGTATTTTGCAGTGCTCGATCTCACCGCCGAATTCTATCTCGAGACCGTGCGCCTGGTGTTTCAGGAGCACACCTTGCCGCTCGGCCAGCTCGACTATGAGGGCCGCCGGGTCGATCCGTCCGCCATCCGTCGTACCATGCTGCTCACGGTCGAGGGCGAGCGCGACGACATCTGCGCGGTTGGGCAGACGCTGGCGGCGCATGACCTTTGTTCGGGACTGCGTCCGTATCGCAAACGCCATCACATGCAGCCGGGCGTCGGGCATTACGGTGTGTTCAGCGGGAAGAAATGGGAAAGCCAGATTTATCCGCTGGTGAAGAACGTGATCCTTGCCTCGGACTGATCCACAAATGTTTGCTGCATAACGGCGAAAGCCCATCAATTTTAATACTGAATTAAATGAATTGATCGAGTGTAATTTACGTTGAACCCGAGTTGAATTTCACCCGGCGCCCATAAGACGTACCGAAGCCCCCTTCTCAGAAATCCAAGACAGCATCCGAAGCGGCCTCGGTCGCGCGCCTTTGCGCGCGCGCGGGCCCGACTGCGAGGTCAGCAAATGTCCGACGGTTCATCCAGCGTTGAAGCCGAGGCCGTGATGTCACGGGCCGCCGCCGGCCCGGACAATGGCCCCAGCACCGAACTGATTTCATTCGCGATCGGCGACGAGCAATACGGCGTCGATATCATGGCGGTGCGCGAGATCAAGGGCTGGACGGATATCACGCACCTCCCGCGCCAGCCCGATTACGTTCGCGGCGTCCTCAATCTGCGCGGCGTCATGGTGCCGATCATCGATCTGCGCAGCCGGCTCGGTGGCGGGCTGACCGATGCAACCGCGCTGCATGTCGTGATCATCGTGCAGGTTCAGCAGCGCCAGGTCGGATTGCTGGCGGACCGCGTGCTCGACATCGTGGCCTTCGAGGCCGCGCGGGTGCAGCCGGTCCCGCGCGTTGCAAGCGGCGCCGGCAGCGATTGCCTGTCAGGCCTGGTCAATGCGGAGGCCGGCATGATCGCGCTGATGGATCTCGAAAAGCTGCTCGCCACCGATAGCGACGGTACCCCGGTTCAGGCCGCCGCCTGATCCGCCAACGAACATCCCCAAACATCTGATTTAGCCGGAGAACACCAATGTCTTTTTTTGGTTCATCGAAGTCCCAGACATCCGGACGTAATCTCAGCTCGTCCGAGATGGCGTCGCAGATTGCAGCCATCAATCGCTCGCAAGCCGTGATCGAGTTTTCGCCGGATGGAAAGATCCTGCACGCGAACCCGAACTTCCTGCAGGCGCTCGGCTACACGCTGGAGGAGGTCAAGGGCAAGCATCACAGTCTGTTCGTCGACCCGGCCTATCGCAACAGCCCCGAATACACTGCCTTCTGGCAGAAACTCGGGCGCGGCGAGTTCGACGCGGCCCAGTACAAGCGCATCCGCAAGGACGGCAAGGAAATCTGGATTCAGGCCAGCTACAACCCGCTGCTCGACCGCTCCGGGAAAGTCGTCGGCGTGATCAAGTTCGCAACCGACATCACCGCCGAGAAGCTGCGGAATGCCGATTTCGAAGGCCAGATGGCGGCGATTCACAAGGCCCCGGCGGTGATCGAGTTCAATCTCGACGGCACCATCATCACCGCCAACGACAATTTTCTGAAAACGCTTGGTTAC
>CAZXJZ010000482.1:0-1886 GCA_964641065.1 uncultured Hyphomicrobiales bacterium
GCCTTTGGCCCGCCTGCGGGAGGCTCGGCGGCGAGCAGCCGCTCGATCTTGGCTTCTTCTTCGGGCGTCAGGGTGAGGACGTCATCCCGCCCGCCGGACCTGCGCCGCCGCAGGTGCAGCCACAGCGCCAGCATACCGCCGCCGAGGACCACGGGCGTAACCAGCCACAGCAGCAAGGTTTCGCGGCTGACGCGCGGCTTCAGCAGGACGAATTCGCCGTAACGCGCGACAAGAAAATCCGTGACCTGCGCATCCGTATCACCAGCCGCGATGCGCTCCCGCACCAGCAAGCGCAGGTCGCGCGCCAGCGGCGCATCGGAATCGTCGATGGACTGGTTCTGGCAGACCATGCAGCGATATTCGCGCGACAGCGCCCGCGCCCGCGCTTCCTTCGCCGGATCGCTCATCATCTCGTCGGGCTGAACGGCATGAGCAAAGGGGCACGGCAGTAGAAGCAAGAATGCGATGGCGATCGCTTGGCAAACTTGCCTGGCTTGACAAAAATATCGCTTTATGCGATATTTTTGTTCATGGTCGACGTCGTCTTTACGGTCGCCGCGAGCCGGCAATGGCTCAAGCTGGCGCCGCAAACACGCAAGCGCATCCGCGCCAAACTTGAAGCTTTTGCGCAAACCGGACAAGGCGATATCAAGAAGTTGAAAGGTCAAGACGGCTCACGGCTTCGAGTTGGAGACTGGCGTATCATCTTCTATCAGGAAACACAGTCCATCGTCGTGGTCGCGGTTGGCCATCGGCGGGAAATTTATGATTAGGCGAAACCAATGAAAGTGCAATTCAAGGATACGCCGAAGGGTGAAGTCGCAATTCTTCCGCGCACGGAATACGAGCGCCTGAAGGCGATCGCGGACGAAGCTGCCGAAGATGCCGGAACCGCGCGACTCGTCGCGAACGCAAAGCGTGACGCTGCGGGCGGTGCGCCGCTCTTGCCGTTGGCCGTCGTGGAGCGCCTTGCGGCCGGTGAAAATCCTGTACGGGTGCTGCGCGAGTTCCGAGGATTGACCCAGGCCGAACTCGCCACGGCGGAGAGCGTCCAGATCACACAGAATTATCTTTCCGATATTGAGACTGGAAAACGCAAGGGACCGTTTGAACTGCACCAGAAAATTGCAGCGTGTTTAGGCGTTCCCTTCGAGTTGCTCGCACCAAACGCGATCTCCCTGCAAGAAGCAGATCCCGAACGTTTCGCGAAACGAAAGAAAGCGATCGCGGAGATGCGCCGGAGCCGCGGTCAGCGATAGAGTCACTCCGCCGGCTGCAGGCCGCGCGCGGGCTTCGCCGGTTTCGGCGCACCGACGCGCAGGCGGCGATCCGACAGCGACAGCATTCCGCCGAACGCCATCAGCATGGGTCCGATCCAGATCAACAGCACCAGCGGCTTGTAGTAGATGCGCGCGGCGATCGAGCCATCTGCTCCTGCTTCACCGAGCGAAATGTAAAGCTGGCTCATACCGCCGCGCGTCAGCAGCGCAGCTTCCGTGGTCGACATCCCGCGCGTCGAGAAGTTGCGCTTCGACGGCGTCATCACGCCGATGGTTTCGCCGCCCTCGGAGATCACGAACCGCGTGACCTGCTCGCGATAGTTGGGGCCCTGACGCTGAACGATGTTCTCCAGCTTTACGGAGTACCCGCTGATGGTGACGACGTCGTTCGGCTTCATGGTCGCGATGCGCTCGGAATTCCAGGTGGCCTCGCAGACGATACCGATCAGCGCGACGCCGAGCCCGGCATGCGCAAAGGCCGTGCCCCAGCTCGACCGCGGCAAGCCAGCCGCGCGCCGAACGGCGGTTCCGAACGGCACGCGGAACAATCCGGTCCGCTCGATGACGTCGACGGCCGCGCCCGCGATCACAAACACCGCAAGCGCG
>CAZXJZ010000483.1:0-1881 GCA_964641065.1 uncultured Hyphomicrobiales bacterium
CAGCGGCAGGTTCGGCAGTTCGGCCAGCGCCTTCTGTAGCGCCTCGTCAGCGGCCCTGGCGTCGGCCTCGAGCTTCGGCTGGGTTTCCTTAAGCGCGTTGACCTCGGCCATGAGCGCATCGGCGATGTCGTTGCGGCCGGCCTTCTTCGCGCCGCCGATCTCCTTGGACGCCGCATTGCGCCGGGCCTGGGCCGCCTCGGCCGCGGTGATGGCTGCGCGGCGCGATTCATCAAGCGCAATCAGGCGTTCGGCCGTGCCCTTGAAGTCGGCATTGCGGCGCATCAGGCGCCGGTCGAACTCGGCCGGGTTTTCGCGGATCCATTTGATGTCGTGCATGGCGAACCGTTATCTCGATTCATCATGCCCAGCCTTGTGCCGGGCATCCACGTCTTGCGGAGCTTCATCGAAGAAGACGTGGATGGCCGGGTCAAGCCAGGCCATGACGGTGGAAAGACTGCGGCGTATCATTAATTCAGGCTGTTCGCCAACACGCCGCGCATATGACTGCCTACCCGCCCGCGCCTTCCGCCCGTGTCGCCTCGGCGGCTGCCTGCGGCGGCTGCGCCTTCCTCTCCACCAGCCGCGACGACCAGATCGCGCCCTCGTAGAGCAGCATCAGCGGGATCGCGAGCGAGAGCTGGCTGATCACGTCGGGCGGCGTCAGCACCGCTGCGAGTACGAAAGCGCCGACAATGAAATAGCGGCGCTTCTCGCGCAGCTGCTGCGAGGTGATGACGCCGATGCGCGCCAGAAGCGTCAGGATGACCGGCAACTGGAAGGCGGCACCGAAAGCAAATACCAGCGTCATCATCAGCGACAGATATTCGCCGACCTTGGGCAATAGCGCGATCTCGGCCTGCCCCTCGCCGGTTTGCTGCATGCCAAGCGAGAACCGCACCAAGAGCGGCATCACAACAAAGTAGACGACCATCGAGCCGAGGAAGAAGAAGATCGGGGTCGCAATCAGATACGGCACGAAGGCCTGGCGCTCGTTGCGGTAAAGGCCGGGCGCGACGAACATGTAAATCTGCGTGGCAATCACCGGGAAGGCGATGAAAGCCGCACCGAACATCGCGATCTTGAGCTGGGTCAGGAAGTATTCGAGCAGCGCCGTGTAAATGAATTTCGAATTCTCGACGCCGGCCACCCAGACGAACGGCCAGACCAGGATGTTGTAGATCTGCTTGGCGAAGGCGAAGCAGAAGACGAACGCAATGGCGAAAGCGATCACCGCCTTTATCAGGCGCGAGCGCAATTCGATCAGATGGTCGAGCAGCGGGGCCTTGCTCTGCTCGATCTCGTCTTCGTCCTCGGGCTTGCGGTTGCTCATGCGGCACCGCCGGGCTTTGCGCTGTCTGGCGTGATGTCCAAGGGTCGCGCGTCGGCTGCGGCCGCTGCCGGCTCGGGGATCGCGAGGTCTTGAATGGATGGACGATCCGGCTCAGGCGCCGGCGTACTGGCCGAAGGCTCGATGGCGCCGGGGTCGGCGGTCGAGACCGGTGACGATTCGGCGGCGCGGTCAGTGGCTTTGGGTTCGCTGCCGAGCGCGGCTTCAACCTCTTTGTGAGCCGTCTCAAGCGGGTTGGTGAAAGCCGACGTCGCCTTGGCGCTGGCCTCGTCAAATTGCTTCTTCAGATCGGCGACCTCGGCCTCGCGCATCGCTTCCCGGAACTGGTCCTGGAAATCCGACGCCATGCGCCGCACCTTGCCCATCCAATGGCCGATCCCGCGCAGCACGCCGGGCAATTCCTTTGGCCCGATGGCGATCAGCGCAACCATGCCGATGATGAGAAGCTCGCCCCAGCTTAAGTCGAACATGGACCTTCAACTCCAAGGGGCGCCCAACCCTTTCGGATGGCGCCCCTTCACACCGCGAGCGTC
>CAZXJZ010000484.1:0-1877 GCA_964641065.1 uncultured Hyphomicrobiales bacterium
CCTTCATGGAATCGGCGATGATCGTAGCAATCGTCGTCCTCGGCGGCATGGGCAGCCAGCTCGGCGTCGCCATCGCCGCCATCGTCATGATCGGCGGCACCGAATTGATGCGCGATCTCGATTTCCTGAAAGCGATCTTCGGCAATCAGTTCGATCCCACGCATTACCGCATGCTGCTGTTCGGCCTCGGCATGGTTCTGATCATGATCTGGAAGCCGCGCGGCCTGATCTCGACGCGCGAACCAACCGCCTATCTGCACGAGAAGAAGACCATCGCCGCGAAATTCGTCAAGGAAGGCCGCGGATGAGCGCTGCGCATGACGTGCTTCGCGTCGAACACCTGACCATGCGTTTCGGCGGGCTGGTCGCCGTGCACGACCTGACCTTCAACGCGCGGCACGGCGAGATCACGGCGCTGATCGGCCCGAACGGCGCCGGCAAGACCACGGTCTTTAACTGCATCACCGGCTTCTACAAGCCGACCGAAGGCCGCATCGCCCTGCAATACGGCGAGCCGTCGGTCTGGCAGCACCTCGACGGATTGACGGCCAGTTCGGTGCCGAGTCGAGTCGGTCGCAACGGCGGATTGTTCCTGCTGGAGCGCATGGCCGATCATGCCGTGGCCCGGCACGCGCGGGTGGCGCGCACCTTCCAGAATATCCGGCTGTTTCGCGGCATGACCGTGCTGGAGAATCTGCTGGTCGCCCAGCACAACCCGCTGATGCGCGCTTCGGGCTATTCGATCTTCGGCATTTTCGGGTTGCCGCTGTTCCGCAAGGCGCAGCGTTCGGCCATCGAGAGGGCGACGCACTGGCTGGACACCATCGGCCTGATCGAGCGCGCCGACGATCCGGCCGGCGACCTGCCTTACGGCGACCAGCGCCGCCTCGAAATCGCGCGCGCCATGTGCACCGATCCGGTGCTGCTGTGTCTGGACGAGCCGGCCGCGGGCCTCAATCCGCGCGAGAGCGCGGAATTGTCCGAGCTGCTGATCTCGATCCGCGATCGCCACAAGACCGCCGTGCTGCTGATCGAGCACGACATGTCGGTGGTGATGCAGATTTCCGACCACGTGATCGTGCTGGATTACGGCGAGAAGATTTCAGACGGCACCTGCGAGGAGGTGAAGAACGATCCGAACGTGATCGCCGCCTATCTCGGCGTCGAACAGGAAGAGATGGAAGCGGTCGCCACGGAGGTGGGACTGTGACTCTTGTCTCCACCAATCCATCCCCGTTCGTCCCCGCGAAAGCGGGGACCCAGGGTTACACACGCAGAACGTGCCTCGCGGCTTTTCTGGATTCCCGCTTTCGCGGGAATGAGCGGAGGGTGTTGTGACCGCCGCATCGCCTCAACCCTCCTCCCCCCTGCTCGCGCTTCGTGGCGTCACCACGAAATACGGCAGCATCGTCGCGCTGCGCGGCGTCGATCTCGACGTGCATGCCGGCGAAATCGTCACCCTGATCGGCGCCAACGGCGCCGGCAAGTCGACGCTGATGATGACGATCTTCGGCAATCCGCGCGCGGCCGAGGGACAAATTCTGTTCGAGGGCCGCGACATAACCCATCTCCCCACCCACGAGATCGCGCGCCTGGACATCGCGCAATCGCCGGAAGGCCGGCGCATCTTCTCGCGCATGACGGTGATGGAAAACCTGCAGATGGGCGCCGCGGTGATCGGCAGCGCGCATTTCGAGGAAGACCTGGAGCGCATCTTCGAGATGTTTCCGCGCATCAAGGAGCGCATCAACCAGCGCGGCGGCACGCTCTCCGGGGGCGAGCAGCAGATGCTCGCCATCGCGCGCGCGCTGATGTCACGGCCGCGGCTCCTCCTGCTCGATGAGCCGTCGCTGGGCTTAGCGCCGCTGATCGTGAAG
>CAZXJZ010000485.1:0-1863 GCA_964641065.1 uncultured Hyphomicrobiales bacterium
GGCTTGATGATGCGCGAGGGGCTGCTGAAGGAGAATATCGACGGCGAAGCGCTGAACTGGGCCTATCAACGGCTGATGGCGCGTCCCGAGCAGCGGCGGATCCTGATGATGATCTCGGACGGCGCACCGGTCGACGATTCAACGCTGTCGGTGAATGCGGGCAACTACCTCGAGCGGCACCTGCGCTGGGTGATCGAGGAAATCGAGACCCGCTCGCCGGTCGAGCTGATAGCGATCGGGATCGGTCATGACGTGACGCGTTATTATCGCCGCGCGGTGACCATCGTCGACGCGGAGGAGCTTGGCGGCGCGATGACCGAGAAGCTTGCCGAATTGTTCGACGATGATGCCAGTGCAGTAGCGGCTGCCGTTCGGCGCGTTCCGCGGCGGCTGCATTCGTGATGGATCGCAGCCGGGTTTGCGGTGCGCTGATCGCAGCGAGCCTTCTGCTATGCGGCTGGCCGGCCTCGGCGCAGCGTTTGCCGTCTCCGCCTGCAACGCCGCCCATTAAGTTCGAGATCCAGGCCAAGCCGATCGAGGCGTTCGACCCGCGCGAGCCGCAACGCCGTCAATTCGGAAACCTGTTCTTTCGCGGCGGGCTGGAGTTGTCGTCGTCGCATAAGCAGTTCGGCGGGCTCTCGGGCATTCGGGTGTCCGACAACGGCAACTTTCTCGCCGTGACCGACAAGGCCGACTGGATCCGTGGGCGCATTGTCTATCGCGGCGATGCGCCGGTCGGGATTGCCGGTGCCGAAATTGCGCCGATGCTCTACGCCGATGGCCGGCCGATCACTGCGCGGGGCTGGTACGACACCGAGGCGCTCGCCGAGGACGGCGGTTTTGTCTATGTGTCGATCGAGCGCGTGCACCGCATTCTGAAGTTCGATTACGGCAAGCGCGGCTTGATGGCGCGGGCGACACTCGTGCCGGTGCCGCCCGAATTCGCGAAGCTTCCAAGCAACAAGGGCGTCGAGTGTCTTGTGGTCGCGCCGAAGGGAACGCCGATCGCGGGCGCGCTGATCGCCATTTCGGAGCGCGGTCTGGATGCGGCCAAGAACATCCGGGCCTTTCTGATCGGCGGACCTAAGCCAGGTCTTTTCTCGGTGAAGCCGAGCGATGACTTCGACGTGGTCGATTGTGCGCTGGCGCCGAATTCCGATCTCTTGATCCTCGAACGGCATTTTTCGTGGCGGCGCGGCGTGGCGATGCGGTTGCGTCGCGTAGCCTTGTCCGAGGTCGTGCCGGGCGCCGTGCTGGAAGGGACAGTTCTGATTTCGTCCGATATGGGTTTTCAGATCGACAATATGGAAGGCCTCAGCGTGCATCGCTCCGCGAGCGGCGAGACGGTGCTGACGCTGGTGTCGGACGACAATTTCTCGATCATCCAGCGGACGATCTTGCTGCAATTCACGCTGCTGGATCGGTGAAGCGACGGCTGAGCCGCAGGCTCTCTATCGTCATGCCGGCATCCGCCCCGAACGGCACCAGCCTCGACGCCTTATGCGGAAACTAAAACGTCAATGGCCGGGACGAGCCCGGCCACGATCACCAAACCAGACGGGAGGCGAAAATCAGCTCGCGTCAGCGAGCTTCTTTTCGAGCTGGCGCTTGAAGTCGAGCGCCTTGGGCGACAGCTCGACATCCTTAGCCTTGGCCAGGAAGCCGTCGAGACCGCCACGATGATCGACCGTGCGGAGCGCATTGGCGGAAACCCGCAGCCGGATCGACTGCTCAAGCGTTTCCGAAGCCAACGTGACGTTGACAAGGTTCGGCAGGAACCGCCGCTTGGTCTTGCGGTTCGAGTGGCTCACCTTGTGACCGGTCTGGAACGCCTTGCCGGTGAGGTCGCACTTGCGCGACATG
>CAZXJZ010000486.1:0-1843 GCA_964641065.1 uncultured Hyphomicrobiales bacterium
CAGTGACGGCGCGACTTTGGCCCGATGGCGACGACGGTCTATGTCCTGAACGGCCCGAACCTGAACCTGCTCGGCACCCGCGAGCCGGAGATCTACGGCCGCACCACCCTGAAGGACGTCGAGGCCATGTGCCACGACGCCGGCCGGCGGCATGGCTTTTCGATCGTATTCCACCAGTCCAACCACGAGGGTGCGCTGGTGGACTGGATCCAGGAGGCGCGCCAACAGCAGGCGTCCGGCATCGTCATCAACCCGGCCGCCTATACCCACACCTCGGTCGCGATCCTGGATGCGCTGCTGGCATCCGGCATCCCGGCTATCGAAGTGCATATCAGCAACGTCCATGCCCGCGACGCATTCCGCAGGCATTCCTATATCTCTCCTGCCGCCAGGGCCGTGATCTGCGGTTTCGGCGTCAACGGCTATGTGCTCGCGATCGACGGACTCGCGGCCATGCTCACACCATCGAAGGGCTGACACGTGGCGTCTGACAAAGACAAGAAACCGGGCCGGGCGGCCCAGCATCCCGCCGCTTACGACGAAGACACCATCCGAGGGCTGGCGAAACTGCTCGACGAGACCGGGCTGACCGAGATCGAGATCGAACGCGACGGCCAGCGCATCCGGATCGGACGCGCCGCGCGCGCGGTCAGCGTCAGTGCACCCGTGCTTGCCCCAGCCGCAGGTCCCGCGGCCGCAGCACCGGCGGCCGGCGCCGATCTCGCCAAACATCCGGGCATGCTGCCCTCGCCCATGGTCGGCACCGCCTATCTCGCGCCCTCGCCCGGCGCCAAGCCATTCGTCGACATCGGCCAGAGCGTGAAGGCCGGCGACACCGTCCTCATCATCGAAGCGATGAAGACGATGAATCAGATTCCGGCGCCGCGCAGTGGCGTCGTGACGCAAATTCTCGTCGAGGACGGCCAGCCGGTCGAGTTCGGCGAACCGATGATGGTTATCGAGTGACACGCATGTCTCTCAACTCCGTTCCCCGGGCGCAGCGCAATACGCAGTGTTGCGCTGCAGACCCGGGGTCCATCCGTCCAAGGCTTAAGGGTCCCGGTTCTGCGGCGCATCGCTAACGCGCTGCACCGCGCCCGGGACGCGAGACCGACATGTTTGAAAAAATCCTCATCGCCAATCGCGGCGAGATCGCGTTGCGGGTGCTGCGCGCCTGCAAGGAACTCGGCATCCTGACGGTCGCGGTGCATTCCACCGCCGATGCCGATGCCATGCATGTCCGGCTTGCCGACGAAAGCGTCTGCATCGGGCCGCCGCCGGCCCGCGACAGCTATCTCAACGTGCCGTCGCTGCTCGCGGCCTGCGAGATCACCGGCGCCGATGCCGTGCATCCGGGCTACGGCTTTCTGTCGGAGAATGCGCGCTTCGCCGAGATTCTGGCCGAGCACAATATCGGCTTCATCGGTCCCAAGGCGGAGCATATCCGCACCATGGGCGACAAGATCGAGGCCAAGCGGACCGCGAAGAAGCTCGGCATTCCCGTGGTGCCGGGCTCCGAAGGCGGCGTCACCTCCGACGAGGAGGCATTCCGCATCGGCCGCGAGATCGGCTATCCGCTGCTGGTGAAGGCGGCGTCCGGCGGCGGCGGACGCGGCATGAAGGTCGCCCTGACCGAAGAGGAGATGAGCCTCGCGCTCTCCACCGCGCGCTCGGAAGCAAAGGCGGCCTTCGGCGACGACGCGGTTTATCTGGAACGATATCTGCAGCGGCCGCGGCATATCGAAATCCAGATTCTCGGCGACGGACGCGGCGGCGCCATCCATCTCGGCGAACGCGACTGCTCGCTGCAACGCCGCCACCAGAAGGTGCTGGAGGAAAGCCC
>CAZXJZ010000487.1:0-1836 GCA_964641065.1 uncultured Hyphomicrobiales bacterium
GGCGCGGTCAATGTCCACGACATCTTCACTTATCTCGCAACCTCCACGCCCGAGGGCATGGCGGAGCTGAAGTCGAAATTCGCGGATGCGTTCGGCGCCGCCGGCCTGTCCGGCAAGGAAACCGCGGTGATCTACGAGCAATCGATGAACTCCGGCTTCGGCCAGTCCTGCCGCGGCTATTTCCTGCTATCGATGCTCGGTTACCCGAAGATCAAGGTGCTACATGGCGGCTTCGACGCCTGGACCATGGCGGGCCTGCAGGTCACGACCGAGGTGCCCTCACCCGCCCCCTCATCCTTCCCGATCGTGCCCGAAGCCGGCGAGATCATCATCGATTACAAGACGATGCTGGCCGCGCTCGGAAAGCCCATCGCGCTGCTCGATGTGCGCGACGTCGACGAATGGATCGGCGAAAGCTCCTCGCCCTATGGCAAGGATTTCTGCCCGCGCAAGGGCCGCATCCCCGGCGCCGTCTGGCTTGAATGGTACCGCATGATGAAGCCAACCGCCGAAGGTCCGCGCTTCAAGTCGTCGGAAGAAATTCTCGCCGAATGCGCCACCGTCGGCATCACCAAAGACACGCCGGTCTATCTCTATTGCTTCAAGGGCGCACGCGCGTCGAACACCTTTCTCGCGCTCAAAAATGCCGGTGTGAAGGACGTGCGGATGTATTTCGGCTCCTGGAACGAATGGTCGCGTGACCCCTCGCTGCCGATCGAGGAAGGCCATCCGTCAGCGCCCAAGGCAATGCAGGGCAAGGCCGCCTGAACGAAGACGATTGTCCGGCGCGGCCTGCGGGCCGCGCCTTTTTTACGAACACCACCGCATCGAGGGACAGTAGCAATGATCGACAAATCGCCAACCCGCATGAGCGCCTGTGCCTGCGGCATGGACCACGATGCGAACTTAACCTGCGAAGGCCTGAGCGATGCCGGCCTGCGCGGCCGCGTGGAGAGCGCGGTTCTGCGTGCCGCGTTCCCCGACGCAATGACGCGCCGCTCCCTGCTCGCAGCCGTCGGCAGCGCCACCGTCACCGCCGCGCTGTCGCAGATTTTCCCGATCGCCACCGCCACCGACGCGTTCGCGCAATCGGGCCCGCTGGAAAAGACCAAGCTCGCGGTGGGCTTCATCCCGATCACCTGCGCGACGCCGATCATCATGGCGCATCCGCTCGGCTTCTATTCGAAGCAGAAGCTGGATGTCGACGTGGTCAAGACCGCCGGCTGGGCGGTGATTCGCGACAAGACCATCAACAAGGAATACGACGCCGCACATATGCTGGCGCCGATGCCGATCGCGATTTCGATGGGGCTGGGCTCGACACCCATACCCTTCACCGTACCCGCGATCGAGAACGTCAACGGCCAGGCGATTTGCCTGTCGATGGCGATGAAGGATCGCCGCGATCCGAAATCCTGGAAGGGGCTGAAGCTAGCGATTCCCTTCGATTATTCGATCCACAATTACCTGTTGCGCTATTACCTCGCCGAAGCCGGCCTTGATCCCGATCAGGACGTCCAGCTCCGCGTCGTGCCGCCGCCGGAAATGGTCGCAAACCTGCGCGCCGGGAATGTCGACGGCTTCCTTGCCCCCGACAACATCGTGCAGCGTGCGGTGTTCGACGGTGTCGGCTTCATCCATCTGATCTCGAAGGAACTGTGGGACGGACATCCGTGCTGCTCATTCTCGGCCCGCGCGGATTTTGCCAGCGAGATGCCGAACACCTATGCGGCACTCCTGCGCGCCATCATGGAAGCTAGCGCCTATTCGGCGAAGCCCGAGCACCGCAAGCAGATCGCCGAAGCGATCGCGCCGGCCAACTACATCAACGCGCCC
>CAZXJZ010000488.1:0-1820 GCA_964641065.1 uncultured Hyphomicrobiales bacterium
CGGACAGGAAATCGACGAACACCCGGGTCTTGGCGGCCAGGTAACGGTTCGGCGCATACAGCGCGTAGATGCCGAGCCCGACCGGCGGATGATCCGGCAACACAATCGACAGCCGGCCGTCGGCGATATCCGGGCCGACCATGAATGTCGGCAATAACGTGATGCCGTTGCCGTTGACCGCCGCAGCGCGCAGGACATCGCCGTTATTCGAGCACAGCGCCGCGTCGATCGGCACGCTCACCACCTCGTCCCCGTCCTGCAATTGCCAGCGCTGCTGTCCCGAGGCGTGGCCGAAATTGAGCGCGCGATGATCCGCGAGATCGGCGGGCGTGGCCGGAATTCCGTGGCTTTTCAAATAAGCGGACGATGCCACCAGCACGCGCCGCGCCGGCGCGAGCTTGCGCGCGATCAGGCTTGAGTCCTGCAGCACGCCGATCCGCACCGTGACATCGACGCCCTCTTCCAGCGGATCGATGAAGCGGTCGTTCATGATCGCCTCGATCCGCAGATCGGGATAAGCCAGCATGAAATCGGCAATCGCCTGCGCGAGGTAAAGCGTGCCGAACGACATCGGCGCATTGACCCGCAGCAGGCCCTTTGGCTCATCATGCAGGCGTGAAATGGCGGTTTCGGTTTCGTCGACGTCGGCAAGGATGCCGGCGACGCGTTCGTGATAGGCGCGGCCCGCTTCGGTCGGCGTCACGCGCCGTGTGGTGCGATCGAGCAGCCGCGCGCCGAGATGGTGCTCCAGCTCGGTCACCGCCTTCGAGATCGCCGATCGGGTCAGCCCGAGTTGGCGCGCCGCCTCGGCATAGCTGCCGCTGTTCACCACCCGCACGAAGGCTCGCATCGCGTCCAGCCGATCCATATTGCGTCCTTTTTGGAACCAATATGTTTTTATTTTAACCGATTGTTGCGATCATGTCACCCGAATAAGGTCTCTGCATCAAATCGAAGAGCCGATGGCGGCTCCAGCAGACGCAACGGAGAGACCCCATGACCAAGTCGACACCCAACTTCCTCGATCTCCTGACCCCCGCGAACAGCCAGCTCCTGTTCATCGACCAGCAGCCGCAGATGGCGTTCGGCGTGCAATCGATCGACCGGCAGACGCTGAAGAACAACGTTGTCGCGCTGGCCAAGGCCGCCAAGGTGTTCAACGTCCCGACCACCATCACCACCGTCGAAACCGAAAGCTTCTCCGGCCACACCTATCCGGAATTGCTTGCGGTCTATCCGGAGCACAAGATTCTCGAGCGCACGTCGATGAACTCCTGGGACGACCAGAATGTGCGCGATGCGCTGGCTGCGACCGGCCGCAAGAAGATCGTGGTGTCGGGTCTGTGGACCGAAGTGTGCAACCTGATGTTCGCGCTCTCGGCGATGAATGACAGCGACTACGAGATCTACATGGTTGCCGATGCCTCCGGCGGCACCTCGGCCGATGCGCACAAATATGCGATGGACCGCATGGTGCAGGCCGGCGTCATCCCGGTCACCTGGCAGCAGGTGCTGCTGGAATGGCAACGCGACTGGGCGCGCAAGAAGACCTACGACGCGACCATCGCGCTGGTGCAGGAACATTCGGGCGCCTACGGCATGGGCGTCGACTACGCCTACACGCTGGTGCACAAGGCACCGGAGCGGGTGAAGCACGGCGAGCGCATCGGGCCGAATCCGGCGAAGTAAGTTCGCTCATCGATCGCAACAGATCGAACCGTCATCCTGAGGTGCGAGCGTCGCGGCCAAGTTCACGCTGCCAGCGTAAACTTGGCTGCGTGCGAGCCTCGAAGGATGCACGGCCACCGCTCGGGCCGTCG
>CAZXJZ010000489.1:0-1813 GCA_964641065.1 uncultured Hyphomicrobiales bacterium
AGGTTGAACTGCTCCTTCTTCAGCTTCAGCACCTCGTCGTCGATCTGGTCGACGGACATGACCTTGACGTCGGCGGCCTTCATCGTCCTCACTCCGCAATACGCTGGATAAAGCGCGTCTTGATCGGCAGCTTGGCGGCGGCGAGATGAAGCGCCTCCTTGGCAAGCGCGATCGGCACGCCATCGATTTCGAAAATGATGCGGCCGGGCTTCACGCGGGCGACCCAGAGCTCCGGCGTACCCTTGCCTTTACCCATGCGCACCTCGATCGGCTTCTTCGACACCGGCACGTCCGGGAAGATGCGGATCCAGACGCGGCCGGCGCGCTTCATGTGGCGCGTGAGAGCACGGCGTGCCGCCTCGATCTGGCGGGCGGTGATCCGCTCGGGCTCCATCGCCTTCAGACCGAACTGGCCGAAGTCGAGCGCAGTGCCTGACGAGGCGACGCCGTGAATGCGTCCCTTGAAGGCCTTGCGATATTTGGTTCGCTTGGGTTGCAGCATGACGTTTACTCGTTATCCGGCAGTCATTTCGCGCCGCGGACGTCCCGCCTCGGCCTCGTTCATCTTCTTGTCCTGCGCCATCGAGTCGTGTTCGAGGATCTCGCCCTTGAAGATCCACACCTTGACGCCGCAGGTGCCGTAGGTGGTGAAGGCGGTCGCAACGCCGTAATCGACGTCGGCGCGCAGCGTGTGCAGCGGCACCCGCCCTTCGCGATACCATTCCAGGCGCGCGATTTCGGCGCCGCCCAGGCGGCCGGAGCAGTTGATGCGGATGCCTTCGGCGCCGAGCCGCATTGCGGTCTGCACCGCACGCTTCATCGCACGGCGGAAGGCGACGCGACGCTCGAGCTGCTGGGCGATCGACTCGGCGACCAGCTGGGCGTCAAGCTCCGGCTTGCGGATTTCAACGATGTTGATCACCACGTCCGACGCCGTCAGCTTCGCAACCGACTTGCGCAGCTTCTCGATGTCGGAGCCCTTCTTGCCGATCACCACGCCCGGGCGCGCGGAATAGATCGTCACCCGGCACTTCTTGTGCGGACGCTCAATGATGATCTTGGATACCGCGGCCTGCTTGAGCTGCTTCATCAGCTCCTTGCGGATCGCCATATCCTCATGCAGCAGCGTGCCGTACTCGTTCTTGCCGGCATACCAGCGCGAGTCCCAAGTCCGGTTGATGCCGAGCCGAAACCCGATCGGATTGATCTTCTGACCCATCCCAAATCTCCTTAGGCCGCTGCCTGCTCGACCTGACGAACAACGATCGTCAGGTGAGAGAACGGCTTGAAAATACGCCCCGAGCGGCCGCGACCGCGTGACGCCCAGCGCTTCATCACCAGGCCCTTACCCACATGGGCTTCCGCCACGATCAGGTCGTCGACGTCGAGGTCGTGATTGTTCTCGGCATTGGCGATAGCCGATTCCAGGCACTTCTTGACGTCGACCGCGATCCGCTTGCGCGAAAACTGCAAATCGTTGAGCGCCATTGCGACCTTCTTGCCGCGAATGAGCTGCGCAACCAGATTCAGCTTCTGCGGCGATATCCGGATATTGCGGGCAATCGCCTTAGCCTCGTTGTCGGGGAGCGTACGCTCGCGCGCCGGTTTGCCCATGACTTCAACCCTCTCAATTCTTACGCGCGCTTCGCCTTACGGTCGGACGCATGACCGTGAAACGTGCGGGTGGGCGAAAACTCGCCGAACTTGTGGCCAACCATTTCCTCGGACACTTGCACCGGCACATGCTTCTGGCCGTTATAGACGTTGAAGGTCAGGCCCACGAATTGCGGCAGGATGGTCGAGCGGCGGCTCC
>CAZXJZ010000490.1:0-1802 GCA_964641065.1 uncultured Hyphomicrobiales bacterium
TCTTCGCGGCCTGGCCGTTACCGGCGCCGCCGGCATGTACGATGGTCTTGCCCATGGCTTCGAGGATCGGCCTGGCCGCCTCGAAGGCGGCGTTCGAACCGCCGACCATGAAGGTGAGCGTGCCGCCCTGCGCGCCGCCGACCCCGCCGGAGACCGGCGCGTCGACCATCAGCAGGCCCTTTGCTTCGGCCGCCGCAGCAACCTCGCGTGCGGTTTCGACATCGATGGTCGAGCAGTCGATCAGCAGCGCGCCGGCGCGGGCGCGTTCGATCAGACCATCCGGCCCGAGATAGGTCTCGCGCACCTCGGCGCCCGACGGCAGCATGGTGACGATCACCTCGGCCTCGGCCGCGGCCGCACCCGGCTTGCCGGCAGCGACCCCGCCGGCGGCAACGAGCTTGCCGACCGCGTCAAGGCTGATGTCGTAGCCCAGGACCGCGTGACCGGCCTTGATCAGGTTCTGCGCCATCGGGCCGCCCATATTCCCGAGGCCGATAAAGGCTATCTGCGCCATTTCACCCAATCCTCCGGTCCGAGCTTCCCTGCTTCTTCGAGCATGACATCAATGCGGGTGCTCGCGCGCCGACTGCAGCGCCAGCACCAGATAGCTGCAGAGCAGGACCAATTCTATCACCACCACAAACCACGATCCGCCATAGATCTGCGGAAAAAACACCTGCACCGCCGCCATCGAGACGACTGCGGTCAGCCAGACCACGGCGCCCCAGACCGCCGCGAGCCACAGCCCGACGGCCGCCACGAGGTCGATGATCGCGAAATAAACCGTCGCCGTCTGCCACGGAATCGATTCCGTCGAAAAGCGTGAATCAGGTCCTTCACCGATGCCCAGAACAACGGACCAGTGATAAAGCCCCTTCAGCATCGACACGACGGCCATCGCGCGCAGAAACCAGATCAGCCAGCGCGTCCATTGACCGACGCCCTTGTTCTCGTCGTCGGCATGGACCGGCGCAAGCTCCTCGGGCTGCTGCTGTGATGCGGTCGCAGCGGGTTCGCTCATGTCAGCTCCAGTTCATCGGCGGGCAGAGCCGCAAAATGCCGTGCGACCAGATCGTCCGGCACGGCGGACAGATCGCCCGGCGACCAGCGCGGGGCGTTATCCTTGTCGACGATGACGGCGCGCACCCCCTCGGCCATGTCGGGACCATAGACGATCCGGGACACGATGCGAAACTCGGCGGCCATACAGGCCTCGAACGAATGAATGCGCCCGTAGCGCATCTGGGCCAGCGCCAGAACAAGACTTGTGGGGGATTTGGCGCGAATGGTCTGCAAAATTCTCGCAGACCATTCCGACTGGTCGGAGATGATCTGCGACTCCCTATGCAGGGCGTCGACAATCGCATCCACACTGCCCCACGAAAATGTCCGATCGATCACCCGCCGCCGCGGCATCACCTCGCCAGGCCCCACACTTTCCATGAAATCGGCGAGCACCGCATTCACCGGATCGGTCCCGCACAAGGCCTCTTCCAGATCGCCGAAGCGATGCGACTTCACATGATGCGTTGCAGCACCCGACAGCACCGCATCCGCCGCCTTCATCCGTTCGCCGGTCAACGCGAGCCAGGTTCCGATCTCGCCGGCCAGCCGCGGCAACGCATAGGTCGCGCCCACATCCGGAAAGAAGCCGATGCCCACCTCCGGCATCGCGAACGCGTAACGTTCACCCGCGACGCGATGCGAACCGTGGATCGAGATTCCAACACCGCCGCCCATGACGATGCCGTCGATCAGCGAGACATAGGGCTTCGGATAGCGCTTGATCGCGGTGTTGAGCC
>CAZXJZ010000491.1:0-1794 GCA_964641065.1 uncultured Hyphomicrobiales bacterium
GGCATGGTGCATCTGTCCGACCTCGACTGGAAGCGCCCCGGCGAACAGGTCATCGACGACTACAAGAAGGGCGACATGGTGAAGGCGACCGTTCTCGACGTCGATGTCGAGAAGGAGCGCATCTCGCTCGGCGTCAAGCAGCTCGCCAGCGATCCGATGGAAGAGGGCGCGGCCGGCGACCTCAAGAAGGGCGATGTCGTGACCTGCGAGGTCATCGACGTGAAGGAGGGCGGCCTCGATGTGAAGATCATCGGGACCGATCTCGAGACCTTCATCCGCCGTGCCGACCTGGCCCGCGACCGCGGCGATCAGCGTTCGGAGCGGTTCCAGGCCGGCCAGAAGGTCGATGCCCGGGTGACGCAGTTCGACCGCAAGACCCGCAAGGTCCAGGTGTCGATCAAGGCGCTGGAAGTGCAGGAAGAGAAGGAGGCCATCGCGGCCTACGGCTCGTCCGATTCCGGTGCGACTCTTGGCGACATTCTCGGCACGGCGCTCAAGCAGCGCGGTGACAAGGAGAAGGCGGAGTAAATTCCGCTCTCTCGATTTGAGACGTAAACCCCCGGTGCCGGACGCGCCGGGGGTTTTTCATTTTCGATTCAGCCTTGCGGTTCCACCGCCAGGCCTTCTGTCCGCTCAAGCCGTCCTTTCGCTTAAACCTTCTTTTCGCTTGAGCCTCCTTTTCGCCAAAGCCTGTGATTACCTCTGCTTTGCCAATCGCAAAGGATTGTCGGGTCAAACGCGCATCGCGGCGCTAGACTCTCGCGTCATTCGAATCAAATGGGAGCGAAGCCATGTCGCTCGATTCTCGGCCGCTCGATGCGGACCAGATCGTGGATCGCCGCCGGCTGCGGCGCAAACTGACCTTCTGGCGGGTGCTGGCGGTGCTCGTCGTCATCGCAGCCATCGGCGCGGTTGCCGCAATGTCGCGGCAAGACGGTTTGAGCGGGTCGACGTCGGGCTCGATCGCGCGGGTTACGATTTCCGGACTGATCCGCGGCAATCAGGCGCGGGTCGAGGCGATCGAGAAACTGGCCAATTCCAGCGCCAAGGCCGTGATCGTCCACATCGACAGCCCCGGCGGCACCACGGCGGGCTCGGAGCAGCTCTATGACTCACTGGTGCGCCTGAAGGCCAAGAAGCCGATGGTGGTCGTAGTCGACGGCCTATGCGCCTCGGGCGGCTATATCGCGGCGCTCGCATCCGATCATATCATTGCGCAGAGCGCTTCGCTGGTCGGCTCGATCGGCGTGCTGATCCAGTATCCGAACTTCGTCGACCTGCTCAAGACGGTTGGCATCAAGGTCGAGGACGTGAAGTCCTCACCGCTCAAGGCCGCACCGAACGGCTTCGAGCCGACCTCTCCGGAGGCGCGCGCCGCGCTGGCGTCGATTGTCATGGACTCCTATGACTGGTTCAAGGACCTCGTCGCCAAGCGCCGCAGCCTCGAAGGCGAGGCGCTTGCCACCGTGGTGGACGGCCGCGTGTTCACCGGCCGGCAGGCGATCAAGCTCAAGCTGATCGATGAACTCGGCGACGAGCAGGCCGCGATCGCGTGGCTCGCCAAGGAGAAGGGGATCGACCCCAAGACGCCGGTCCGGAACTATAGCCTGCGGCCGCGGTTCTCGGAGTTCTCGTTCATCCACCTGACGGCGGTTTCGCTGCTCAATGCGGCCGGCCTTGATGGCTTTGCCCGCAGCCTCGAGCAGTCCGGCGCATTTGCGGCGGCGGAGCGGCTTAATCTTGACGGTCTGCTGGCGCTTTGGCACCCTTCGCCCGTCAATTAAGCGGCGGACG
>CAZXJZ010000492.1:0-1771 GCA_964641065.1 uncultured Hyphomicrobiales bacterium
CCGCCCAAGGGGGACATTGCGGTCGGAACCTCGCCGTCCGGCAAGGCCTACAAGTTCGTCCATCGCGGCGCCTATGACGGGATGGAGAATCTATACGAGGCGATCACCAATTTCTTCGACGAGAAGAATCTTCAGCCGGCCGATCTTTTCATCGAGCGCTATGTGACCGACCCGCGGACCACCCCGGAAGACGAACTGGTCATCGAGGTCATTTTCCCGGTCCGCGAGGAGGCTCCGGCCGAAGCGCCAAAAACACCGGATCCGCTGCCGGCTTCTCCCGAAGGGGAACCGAAGGCGCAATAAAACGGGCCATTTCCGGGGTTTCCTTGACTTCGGGGGCCCCCGCCCCTAGTTTCCGCCCGTTCTCGCAAGAGATGGACGTCTGAACCGCCGACCGGTCCCATGAGGCCGGAGGTCCCCGCCCGACAGCGCTATGCGCCCTCGGGCGTAAAGGTGTTTTTGTAATGTTCGACAATCTGTCGGATCGGCTGAGCGGAATTCTCGACAACCTGACGCGCCGCGGCGCGCTGCAGGCCGAGGATGTCGACGCCGCCATGCGCGAAGTGCGGCGCGCGCTGCTCGAAGCCGACGTGGCGCTCGACGTCTCGCGCGGCTTCATCGAGCGGGTGCGCGAAAAGGCGGTCGGCGAGATCGTCGTCAAGTCCGTCACCCCCGGCCAGATGGTGGTGAAGATCGTCCATGACGAGCTGGTCAAGACGCTCGGCTCGGACGCAGACCCGATCGACCTGAATGCGCCTGCCCCGGTCGCGATCATGATGGTCGGCCTGCAGGGCTCCGGCAAAACCACCACCACCGCCAAGGTGGCGAAGCGCCTCACTGATCTCTCCAAGAGCAAGGTGCTGATGGCATCGCTCGATACCCGCCGCCCGGCGGCGATGGAGCAGCTTGCCATCCTCGGCAAACAGGTCGGCGTCGATACGCTGCCGATCGTTGCCGGCCAGACCCCGCCGCAGATCGCCAAGCGCGCCATCGAAGCCGCGAAACTCGGCGGCTATGACGTGGTGCTGCTCGATACCGCCGGCCGCATCACGCTCGACGAAGCGATGATGGCGGAAGCCGCCGAGGTGAAGCGCGCCGCAGTTCCGCATGAAGTGCTGCTGGTCGCCGATGCGCTGACCGGCCAGGATGCGGTCAATCTCGCGCGCTCGTTCGACGAGCGCGTCGGCCTCACCGGCATCGTGATGACCCGCGTGGACGGCGATGGCCGCGGCGGCGCGGCGCTGTCGATGCGCGCCGTCACCGGCAAGCCGATCAAGCTGATCGGCACCGGCGAAAAGATGGATGCGCTCGAGACCTTCGATCCGCAGCGCATCGCCGGCCGCATCCTCGGCATGGGCGACATCGTCTCGCTGGTCGAGAAGGCCGCGGCGAATATCGATGCCGAGAAGGCGCAGCGCACCGCCGAGCGCATGCGCAAGGGCACGTTCGATCTCACCGACCTGCGCGAACAGCTCAAGCAGATGCAGAAGATGGGCGGCCTCGGCGGCCTGATGGGCATGATGCCCGGCATCGCCAAGATGAAGAATCAGCTCGCCGCCGCCAATCTCGACGATTCCATCCTGAAGCGGCAATGCGCGATCATCGATTCGATGACTCCGCAGGAGCGGCGCAATCCGGACATCCTCAAAGCCAGCCGCAAGAAGCGCATCGCCGCGGGCTCCGGCACCTCGCCGGAACAGATCAACAAGCTTCTGAAAATGCATCGCGGCATGGCCGACATGATGAAGGCCATGGGCGGCGCCAAGCGCGG
>CAZXJZ010000493.1:0-1725 GCA_964641065.1 uncultured Hyphomicrobiales bacterium
GAGGCAGAAGATCGCCATCACCTCGGAGGCCACGGTGATGTCGAAGCCGGCTTCGCGCGGATAGCCGTTGGCGACGCCGCCGAGCGAGCAGACGATTTCGCGCAGCGCGCGATCGTTCATGTCGACGACGCGGCGCCAGGCGACGCGGCGGGAATCCATGCCGGTCGGATTGCCCCAATAGATGTGGTTGTCGATCAGCGCCGACAGCAGGTTGTGCGCCGAGGTGATGGCGTGGAAGTCGCCGGTGAAATGGAGATTGATGTCCTCCATCGGGATCACCTGCGCATAACCACCGCCGGCGGCGCCGCCCTTCACGCCGAAGCACGGACCGAGCGACGGCTCGCGCAGCGCGCACATCGCCTTCTTGCCGATGAAGTTCAGCGCGTCGGTGAGCCCGACCGTGGTCGTGGTCTTGCCTTCGCCCGCAGGCGTCGGCGAGATCGCCGTGACGAGAATGAGCTTGCCGTCTTTCCTGTCCTTCAGCGTCTTGATGTATTCCATCGACACCTTGGCCTTGTAGTGGCCGTAAGGCTCGAGATTTTCGATGGCGATGCCAAGCTTGTCCTTGGCAATGTCGGCGATGCGCTTCGGCTTCGCAGCCTGGGCGATTTCGATATCGGAGAGCGGCTTCTGATGCTGTGAGGCGGGCATGTTTATCGATCCAGGAAATGGTCACGACGGCGCGTAACGCGGGTATTGCGCTGCGTATCGCAATGACACTGTGTGAGAGAAAAAGAAATCACGAAAAGCGTGCACCCTTTTCGATTTTTGCGGACGCGGCCCATTCTCCTGCGCCCACTTTTGGCCCATCGGCCTGCACGCGGGTGAGCTTGATGCGGCCGTCGGCGCAGGCCACCGTGACGCTATCGGCATCGACAACGACGACTTCGCCGACCTTGCCGGCAATGCCCTTGGGATCGCGAGCGGGCAACGGCGTGGCGTCGAAGATCTTCAGCTTGGCGCCGTTGATCGTGGCCCACGCACCCGGAGCCGGATTGCAGCCACGGATCAACCGGTCGATCTGCTCCCACGGCTTGCCGAAATCGACATGCGCATTGCCGGGGCCGCAGATGCCTTCATACGTCGCCTTGTCGTGATCCTGCTTGATGCGCGGCGCCTTGCCGGCCTTCACCAGATCGACCGACTCGAGCATCGCGTCGACTCCCATCGGGAACAGCCGGTCGAAATAGACGGTGCCCAGCGTGTCCTTGTCGGAGATTGGCGTGGTCTTCTGGACCAGGATGTCGCCGGTATCGAGGCCGTTGTCGGGCCAGAAGATTGACAGGCCGGTCTCTTTCTCGCCCTTGATGATCGGCCAGTTGATCGCCGACGCGCCGCGATAGAGCGGCAAGAGCGACGGGTGATACTGGATCGACCCGTGGGTCGGAATGTTGAGGAAGTCTTCCGGCACGAACAGCGTCACGAACGCCATCACCTGCAGGTCGGGCTTCAGCGCCTTGAACTCCTCCCAGACCTTCTCGTCCTTGTAGGAAGACGGCTGATAGACCGGCAGCTTCGCGGCAAGCGCGGCTTCCTTCAGCGGATCGGCTTTCGCACCCGGCTTTTCCGGCGCGACGTAAACCGCAACGACATTCTCGCCGCGCTTAAGCAGTGCTTCCAGCACGGCCTTGCCGAAGGCCTGCTGGCCGTGAACCACGATACGCATTCTCTCAATCCCTCCCCGAACTCAGTGCGTACCCTCCCCCCTTGCGGGGGAGGGTTAGG
>CAZXJZ010000494.1:0-1725 GCA_964641065.1 uncultured Hyphomicrobiales bacterium
GAACCAAGGCCCCACCCCGCCTGTTTCGCTTTGCTCAACAGGCGACCCTCCCCACAAGGGGGAGGGTGAACACGCTGCAACTTGTTGCGACGATCTAGTCACGGATCAGATTGATCGCCGCCTCCCCGCTGCCTATCCTCACCTCATCCAAGGGAGGCAACAACAATGGCGAAAACGCCCCATAAC
This sequence comes from uncultured Hyphomicrobiales bacterium, assembly GCA_964641065.1. Classification (GTDB taxonomy): domain Bacteria; phylum Pseudomonadota; class Alphaproteobacteria; order Rhizobiales; family Xanthobacteraceae; genus Pseudorhodoplanes. Next base: position 187 of record CAZXJZ010000494.1, read on the forward strand.
GTCACGCCCTACGACATCGATCTCGACCGCAATCCGGCGAATTACCAGCCGCTGACGCCGCTGCAATTCCTTGAGCGCGCGGCGAACACGCATCCCGATCACACCGCCATCATCCACGGGCCGCTGCGCCGAAATTACCGCGACTTTTATGCCCGCGCCCGCCGCCTTGCTTCGGCGCTCGCCAAACGCGGCATCAAGCGCGGCGACACCGTCTCAGTCGTGCTCGCCAATACCCCGGCAATGCTGGAATGCCATTACGGCGTGCCGATGTGCGGCGCCGTACTCAACACCATCAACACCCGCCTCGATGCGGCGGTGAATGCCTTCACCCTCGATCATGCCGAAGCAAAAGTGCTGATCGTCGACCGCGAATTCTCCCGCGTGATGAAGGACGCGCTGCAAAGCGCCAAGGTCAAGCCGCTGGTGATCGACTACGACGATCCCGAATATAAAGGCGATGGCGAGCGCATCGGCACGATCGAATACGAAGAATTTCTGAAGGACGGCGATCCGGATTTCGCGTGGCAGATGCCGGACGACGAATGGGACGCGATTTCGCTCAATTACACGTCGGGCACCACCGGCGACCCGAAAGGCGTGGTCTACCACCATCGCGGCGCCTACCTGCTCGCCACCGGCAATGTCGTGACCTGCGGGATGCGCAAGCATCCGGTCTATCTGTGGACGCTGCCGATGTTCCACTGCAACGGCTGGTGCTTCCCGTGGTCGATCTCGGTCGTGGCCGGCACGCATGTGTGCCTGCGCCAGGTTCGCGCCGCGGCGATGTATGACGCGATCGCCACGCACAAGGTCACCCATCTGTGCGGCGCGCCGATCGTGATGGCGACGCTGCTCAACGCACCGGCCAACGAAAAGAAGCCGCTGCCGCATGTGGTGGAATTCTTCACCGCCGCCGCGCCGCCGCCGGAAGCGGTGCTGGCCGGGATGAAGGAGGCGGGCTTCAACGTCACGCATCTTTACGGGCTGACCGAAAGCTACGGTCCCGCCGTGGTCAACGACTGGCACATCGGCTGGGATGCACTCGCACCGGCCGACCAGGCGACGCGCAAAGCACGGCAGGGCGTGCGCTATGGCGCGCTGGAAGCGCTGGAGGTGATGGACCCCGAGACCATGCAGCCGGTCGCGCGCGATGGTGCATCGATGGGCGAGGTGATGATGCGCGGCAATGTCATCATGAAGGGCTATCTGAAAAATCCGGCCGCCTCCGCCAAGGCCTTTGCCGGCGGCTGGTTTCACACCGGCGATCTCGGCGTGATGCATCCGGACGGCTATATCCAGCTCAAGGACCGCTCCAAGGACATCATCATCTCCGGCGGCGAGAACATCTCGTCGATCGAGGTCGAGGAGGTGCTCTACGACCACCCCGACGTCTTCGAGGCGGCCGTGGTGGCCGCCGCCCATGACCGCTGGGGTGAGACGCCCTGCGCCTTCGTGACCCTCAAGCCGGGCGCTTCGCTGACGGCCGACGAGGTGATCGAGTTCTGCCGCGCCCGGCTGGCGCACTACAAGTGCCCGACC
>CAZXJZ010000495.1:0-1704 GCA_964641065.1 uncultured Hyphomicrobiales bacterium
TCTCGTTGGGCCAGTACATCCGCAGCATCAGGATGAACTTGCCCTTCGGCGCGGGGAGCCAGTTCGATTCCTTGTCCTGTCCGGGCGATTCGTTCTGGATGTACAGATCAGTCGATCCGTCCGGATTGGTTTTCAGGCTTTGCCGCGGGCTGATCGAGTACCGGTTCAGCGGATTGGCGACGAAGAAATAGTCCGCGTCATACATCGTCAGCGACCAGAAGCCTCTGACGGGAGGCAACTGGCCTTTGGGAAAGCGCATGACGTATTTGTTGGCTCCGTCATAAGCCTTGCCCTCGCCGTCCTTCTGCGAGGTCGGATAGACGGCATCCTGAGGACGATTGGCTCCAAGCCCGATGGCGGTGATCAGCGCGCGCATGAGGTAGTCGGTGCCGTAGATGCCGGTCTTGGTGGTGAAGGCCCAGCCTTGTTCGTCCCTGATGTTCGGGTTGATCTTGAACTGCAGCATGATCCGGTCCTGCGAGACTTCCGGAATGCGTTTGGTGAAATCCGCGTTCAGCTTGCCGGCATCGAAATCCTTGCCGGCGACGATCCCGATCTTCTCGAATTTCTTGAGCGCCGGCGCGTCTGCCGCGACCGGCGGGTTGTCCTTCATCAACTTACAGAGCAGCGTGAAGTATTCGGTCGCGCTCAGCTTGTTGACCTGATCGCGCACCGCCGTCTTCATGTCCTGCGCCGCATCGACCGTTCCCGCCGGAGGCGTATAGGGCTTGCCGTAGGACGATAGCGGGACGAGCGCGCACTGATCCTGAAGTGCGTGCACGGCTTTGTAATCTTCCGGCGTGCCGGTGCAGTAGATGCGGCCGAGCAACCAGACGATGTTGGTGGCGGATTTATATTCCTTCACGCCGGCCGGCAGCGTGCCCTTCCAGCCGGGGCCGGTGATCGCGTAGGTCTGCGCCTTGGTCCCGGTGGTGCGTTTTCCGGGAACCTGAAAGACGGTGGTCCAGCCGTCCAGCATCGGAAACAGGTAGTACCGGTCATTCATGTCGGGGATGCTGAGCACCCAGGGCTCCTTGCCGACATCGACCCATGCGGTGGTGTAGAGCGTGTCGGCGTTCGGTGCGGTGACATCACGGAAGGACGCGTCGGGGTAGCTGCGGGCCTTGACGAACTGGCCCATCGGCGCGCGGGTGCCTTGCGGACTGGCGACGTTGGTCATGATCCGTCGCGTCATTTCCATCGTGACCAGCGGATAGCCATAGATGTAGGCGTCGGTCGCGAGCCAGAAATCTTCGATGCCTTCGCGGATGCCGAGGAAAGAGCCCAGTTCGGCGAGGCTGGGTGAGCTGATGACGGTGCTGGCAAAAAGGCTCAGGCCGCCCAGGGTGGCAGTACGGCGTGTGACGTTCATAGAGTGCTCCCAATGCCAGTTTTTCGTTGGGCGACCTATACGAGGGCGATTTTCCGCGGTCATGCCATTTGGGGCCAAGAGCGGGCTCCTCCGCGCAAATTTTGGTGACGGGTATTCTTGTCCGACGCAACCGGCAGGCGCGCCGCGGCGGCGGTCCTCGGACGCTGTCGGGGAGGGGGGTGGGAGGCGTGCTCCTGCGGCCGCAACTCTTGCCAAGTGCCGGTCCCTGGGGCATATCCCCTGCGCGGCGGGCCTTGCGGTCCGCCGCAGGCGCTTTCCGTAGGAGTGTAGCTCAACTGGCTAGAGCACCGGTCTCCAAAACCGGGGGTTGG
>CAZXJZ010000496.1:0-1694 GCA_964641065.1 uncultured Hyphomicrobiales bacterium
GCTCTTGCCCGCGGATGGAGAACGCATCATCCGGCTGGTGGCACATCACGTGGGCACTGAAGTTCATTCTGGCGCACCGCGTGTTTCTGCCGAATTGCCCGGAACGGGTGAACGGTTCGAAGGGCTTCTGCCGCCCGTCGTGTCCGCGGCGGCGTTTTCGATCCGCAAGCCCGCCGTCGCTGTCTTCACCCTCGACGACTATGCGGCTAACGGAATCATGACGGCGGCGCAGGCGGAGATCCTCCGCAAGGCCGTCGCCGAGCGTCGCAACATCCTGATTGCCGGCGGCACCTCGACCGGGAAAACCACGCTCACCAATGCGCTGCTCGCGGAAGTCTCCAAATCAGACGATCGCGTGGTGCTGATCGAGGATACGCGAGAACTGCAATGCCAAGCCCGCAATCTCGTGGCGTTGCGCACGAAAGATGGCGTTGCGACGCTTTCTGATCTGGTGCGTTCGTCATTGCGGCTTCGCCCTGACCGCATCCCGATCGGCGAAGTGCGCGGGAGCGAGGCATTAGATCTCTTGAAAGCCTGGGGCACCGGCCATCCCGGCGGGATCGGAACGATCCATGCCGGCTCCGCGCTCGGCGCGTTGAGACGCCTCGAGCAGCTCATCCAGGAAGCCGTCATTACCGTGCCGCGCGCCCTGATCGCGGAGACGATCGACATCATCGCCGTCCTAGTCGGCAGAGGAGCGCAGCGCCGACTCGCCGGGCTTTCGTGCGTCACCGGCCTCGATCGCGCGACCGGGGATTATCTCATCACTCCGCCCGAAACGCGCGGCGATCCCACAACTACTGGAGACCATCTATGAGCGCGCTTGCACTGTGCCTGCGCATGCAGGCCGCCACTCTCCTCGCCGCCCTCGCGGTTGCCGTGCTGTCGGCACCGGCCGCGCATGCCGCAGGATCTTCGATGCCATGGGAAGCACCGCTACAGCGAATCCTGGAATCGATCGAAGGACCGGTCGCCAAGATCATCGCGGTGATGATCATCATCATCACTGGCCTGACGCTCGCCTTCGGTGACACCGCGGGTGGCTTCCGGCGGCTGGTCCAGATCGTGTTCGGTCTTTCGATCGCCTTCGCGGCGTCGAGCTTCTTCTTGTCGTTCTTCTCGTTCGGCGGCGGGGCGCTCCTCTGATGCAACCGGGCGAACCCATCGCAGGCTTCCACGCACCGGTCCATCGCGCGCTGACCGACCCGCTCCTTCTCGGGGGTGCGCCGCGCGCCGTCGCGATCGCCAACGGCACGCTGGCTGCCGCCGTCAGTCTTGGCCTGCGGCTCTGGCTCATCGGCATCCTGCTCTGGGCGGCAGGCCATTTCGCGGCAGTCTGGGCGACACGGCGCGACACCCAGTTCGTCGAAGTGGTGCGCCGGCATCTGCGCTACCCCGCGTATTTCCGGGCGTGAGGTTCGCTCCATGATGAACCTCGCCGAGTACCGCAACCGAACTGCAAGCCTTGCCGACTATCTGCCCTGGGCCGCGCTGGTCGCGCCGGGCATCGTGTTGAACAAGGACGGGTCCTTTCAGCGCGCCGCACGCTTCCGTGGTCCCGACCTCGACAGTGCGACCCCAGCCGAGTTGATCGGAACGACCGCGCGCCTGAACAGCGCCTTGCGCAGGCTCGGTTCCGGCTGGGCGATCTTCGTGGAAGCGCAACGCAGCTCTGCGACCGCCTATCCGGACAG
>CAZXJZ010000497.1:0-1692 GCA_964641065.1 uncultured Hyphomicrobiales bacterium
GCCGACGACCTGATCGCGACCTATGCGCGGCTCGCCTGCGAGGCCGGGGCCAGCGCAACCATCGTGTCGTCCGACAAGGATCTGATGCAGCTCGTGACCGACTGCGTCGTCATGTACGACACGATGAAGGACAAGAGGATCGGTGTCGCCGAGGTGATCGAGAAATTCGGCGTGCCGCCGGAAAAGGTCATCGAGGTGCAGTCGCTGATCGGCGATTCCACCGACAACGTGCCGGGCGTGCCGGGCATCGGCGTGAAGACCGCGGCGCAGCTGATAGGCGAATATGGCGATCTTGAAACGCTGCTGTCGCGGGCTGGCGAGATCAAGCAGGAGAAGCGGCGCCAAACGTTGATCGATAATGCCGAGCAGGCCCGTATCTCGAAGCGGCTGGTCACGCTGGACCAGAATGTCGATCTCGCCGTTCCGGTCGAAGATCTTGCCGTGCATGAGCCGGATTACAGGAAGCTGGTCTCGTTCCTGAAAGCGATGGAGTTCACCACGCTGACGCGGCGCGTTGCGGAAGCAGCCGATATCGATGTCAGCCAGATCGAAGCGGATACGAAATTGAGTGCCGGCGCGCCTCCGCTTCCTCCGGTGCGGCCGGAGGACGGTGCACCCCCATCGTCCGCGCCCGCCGTGCGCGGTGCAGCGCAAACGGATATGTTCGGCGCGCTACCCTCTCCGGTCATTCCGCGCAAGGGTGTCGGCGGTGCAGCGGACAATGCGGTCTTTACCCCGGTCTCGCTGGCCGAAGCGCGCCTCGCCAGACTGAAGGCGCTACCGTTCGACCGCTCGAAATACGAAATCGTCCGCGATCTCGCGCGGCTGAAGGCCTGGATCGTGCGCGCCATCGATGCCGGGCAGATCGCTCTCGTGACGCAGACCTCCTCGCTCGATCCGATGCAGGCGACGCTGTGCGGCTTCTCGCTCGCGGTCACGCCGAACGAGGCCTGCTATGTGCCTCTCGCACATCGCAGCACCGGCGAGGGCGATGGCCTGTTCGATGCCGGGCTTGCTCCGCACCAGATTGCCGAGCGGGATGCGCTGGACGCGATCAAGCCGCTGCTCGAAGACACCGGCGTCCTCAAGATCGGTCACAATCTGAAATTCGCCTGGCAGATCTTCGCGCAGCGCGGCATCGACGTCGCGCCCTATGACGATGTCATGCTGATGTCCTATGTGGTCGATTCCGGCCGCGTGTCGCACGATGTCGCTTCGCTCTCGAAGCGCAATTTCGATCATGGCGTGATCGACTTCAACGAGATCACCAAGGCGGGAAAGACCCGCGTCACGTTCGATTGCGTGCCGGTCGAGCGCGCCGCCGAATATTCTGCGGAAGATGCCGACGCGACATTGCGGCTGTGGCATGCGCTGAAGCCGCGGCTCGCCGCCGAGCACATGACCAATGTGTACCAGACGCTGGAGCGTCCGCTGATCGCGGTGCTCGGCCGCATGGAGGGCCGCGGCATTTCGATCGACCGGCAGACCCTGGCGCGTCTCTCTGGCGAATTCGCGACCGAGAGCGCGCGGCTCGAAGAGGAAGCGCAGAAGGTCGCAGGGCAACCGTTCAATCTCGGTTCGCCAAAGCAGATCGGCGACGTGCTGTTCGGATCGATGGGTTTGCCGGGCGGCAGCAAGACCAAGACCGGCGCGTGGTCGACATCGGCGCAGGTGCTGGAGGAATTGGCCGAA
>CAZXJZ010000498.1:0-1685 GCA_964641065.1 uncultured Hyphomicrobiales bacterium
GCTATTCCACCGTCGCCGGCATCCCGCTGCCCGATCTGATCAAGATGGGCTGGACCACCGAGAAGCGGCTGGACGATATCGTGATCCGTACCCGCAATGGCGGCGCGGAGATCGTCAACCTGCTGAAGACCGGTTCGGCCTTCTATGCGCCCGCATCGTCCGCGATCGCGATGGCGGAAAGCTATCTCAAGGACAAGAAACGCGTGCTGCCCTGCGCCGCCTGGCTCAACGGCGAATACGGCGTGAAGGACATGTATGTCGGCGTACCGGTGGTGATCGGCGCCAAGGGCGTCGAGCGCGTGGTTGAAATCGATCTGTCATCGTCCGAGCGTGAAATGTTCGACAAGTCGGCGCTGTCGGTTCAGCAGCTGGTCGATGCCTGCAAGACCATCGCGCCGGACTTGAACAAGTAACTACGCTGACGTGCCCCGCGCAGGCGGGGCACGTCAGTCACGCAAGCGGGAGCCATCCCGCCATTATTCTGCTCGCTGGATTGCCCGCCCTCGCGGGCAATGACATCCGAGGGTTGGGAACGGAGCGTCCATGAATATCCACGAATATCAGGCCAAGGCGGTGCTGCGCGAATTCGGTGTGCCGGTGCCGAAGGGCATAGCGGCCTTCACCGTCGATGAAGCGATGAAGGCTGCGTCCGAATTGCCCGGGCCGGTCTGGGTGGTGAAGGCGCAGATTCATGCAGGCGGCCGCGGCAAGGCCGGCGGCGTCAAGGTCGTCAAGTCTCATGACGATGTGAAGACCGAAGCCACGCGCATCCTGGGTTCGACCCTGGTGACGCACCAGACCGGGCCGAAGGGCAAGCAGGTCAACCGGCTCTATGTCGAGGACGGCTCGGCGATCGAGAAGGAATTCTATCTGTCGATGCTGGTCGACCGCGTCACCTCGCGCGTCGCCATCGTGGTGTCGACCGAAGGCGGCATGGATATCGAAGCCGTCGCGCACGACACGCCGGAAAAGATCCTGACCATTGCGGTCGATCCGGCTACCGGCATCATGCCGCATCATGTGCGCAACGTGTCGCAATCGCTCGGCCTCACGGCAGACCTGCAGAAGCAGATGGGGCCGCTGCTGAACCAGCTCTACAAGGCGTTCATCTCGACCGACATGAGCATGCTGGAAATCAATCCGCTGGTGATCACCAAGGACCAGAAGCTCCTGTGCCTCGACGCCAAGATCGATTTCGACGGCAACGCGCTCTATCGCCATCCCGACATCTTCGCGCTGCGCGACGAAACCGAGGAAGACGAGAAGGAGATCGAGGCGTCGAAGTTCGACCTGAACTACATCGCACTCGACGGCACCATCGGCTGCATGGTCAATGGCGCCGGTCTCGCGATGGCCACCATGGACATCATCAAGCTCTATGGCGCGGAGCCGGCGAACTTTCTCGATGTCGGCGGTGGTGCGACCAAGGAGAAGGTGACGGCCGCGTTCAAGATCATCACCTCCGATCCGAAGGTGAAGGGCATTCTGGTCAACATCTTCGGCGGCATCATGAAGTGCGACATCATCGCCGAAGGCGTGGTGGCCGCGGTCAAGGAAGTCGGGCTGAAAGTGCCGCTGGTGGTGCGGCTGGAAGGCACCAATGCCGAACTCGGCAAGAAGATCATCAACGAGAGCGGGCTGAACGTGACCTCGGCCGACGACCTCGACGACGCGGCCAAGAAGAT
>CAZXJZ010000499.1:0-1680 GCA_964641065.1 uncultured Hyphomicrobiales bacterium
ATGATGATACGAGTTAGTCCAGCTTCGCCTCGAAACCCTTTTTCACCTTCGGACGCGCCATCAGCGTGTCGTACCAGCGGCCGACATTGGGATAGTCGGCGAACGACACCTTGTGGCGTTCGTGCCGCCAGGCCCAGCCGAGGATGGCGAAATCGGCGACCGACAGATCGCCTGCGACAAATTCGCGATCCGCAAGCCGCTTGTCGAGCACGCCGTAAAGACGGCGCGTTTCCTTCGAATAGCGATCGAGGCCGTAGCGGCGATCTTCTTCCTTCTCAACCGTCAGGAAATGGTGCACCTGGCCCGGCATCGGGCCGAAGCCGCCCATCTGCCACATCAACCACTCCAGCACCGGAATGCGCGCGCCGAGATCCTTCGGCAGGAATTTACCGGTCTTCTCGCCGAGATAGAGCAGGATCGCACCCGACTCGAACACGCTGACCGGCTTGCCGCCGGGCCCATCCGGATCGACGATCGCGGGAATACGGTTGTTCGGGCTGATCTTCAGGAAGTCCGGCGCGTGCTGCTCGCCCTTGGTGATGTTGATCACATGCACCTTGTACGGCAGCTCCATCTCCTCCAGTGCGACACTTATTTTGCGGCCGTTCGGGGTGTTCCACGTGTAGAAATCGATGGTCATTTCAGAGCCTTATCCATGAACGAGTGCTGTTGACGGTGCGCGATCCGCTCTGGAATGTCCACGTCAGCCCGGGTAACTTTCACGCCATCCTCTGATCGAAAGAACATACCTTGTCCATTTCCGCGTCCCGCGCCCGTCTCGCCAGAATCATTGCCGCCCGCTCTTTCGGGCGCGGCGAGATCACGCTGGCCTCCGGCCGCAAGAGCGACTACTACTTTAATCTCAAGCCGACGATGCTCGACCCGGAAGGCGCGGCGCTGCTGGCCGAACTCACCTATGACGCCTTGAAGGACGACAAGCTCGACTACATCGGCGGGCTCGAGATGGGCGCGGTGCCGCTTGCCGGCGCGATCGCGCAGCTCTCGTGGCTCAAGGGGCACCCGATCGCAGCGTTCTTCGTGCGCAAGAAGCCGAAGGAGCATGGCGCGCGGCTGGCGATCGAAGGGCTGGCGAAAGGCGAGAGCCTCGCCGGGAGGCGCGTCGTCATCGTCGAGGACGTCACCACCACCGGTGGTTCTGCGCTAAAAGCGGTCGACGCGGTGCGCGAGGCCGGTGCGACTGTGGCGCTGGTGTTTACCATGGTCGATCGCGACGAAGGCGCCGATGCGGCATTCAAAGACGCCGGCGTCCCGTTCCGCTCGCTCTACAAGGCCGGCGAATTCCTCGCGGAGAAATCATGATCCATCGTGCAAAGCCGATCGTCCCCGCCGCGCTTGCGCTGGCGGCGGCCCTCATTCTGATCCCGTCCCCGGCGTTCGCGGCCGAGGCGCTTGACGGCGCGAAGCTGTCGCTACTCTGGGCGCTGCCGTTCGTCGCCATCCTGCTCTGCATCGCTACCGGGCCGGTTCTATACCCGCATCTGTGGGAGCATCACTACGACAAGTTCTCGCTTGTGATCGCGGCGCTGGTGGTGCTTCCGCTTCTCATCAGTACCGGTCCCGCAAGCACGGCAGCCGTCCTGACCCACACCGCCCTGCTGGAATACATGCCGTTCATCCTGCTGCTGCTGGCGCTGTTCGTCACCGCCGGCGGCATCTACC
>CAZXJZ010000500.1:0-1672 GCA_964641065.1 uncultured Hyphomicrobiales bacterium
GCCATCGACGGCGCGCTGGGTGCAGAGCTGCTGGTCGCTTTCAAGAAGCTGATCGAAAATCCGGTGATGATGGTGGTGTAGCGCCTATTGGGCACATGCGCGTCTTTTTCGCTTATGCGGTCGCGCTTCCGATAGTCGGCGGGATCGCTACTTGTGCCGCAACATATGTCGGATGGTTCGTCCTTGCGGTGCTCGTTTGGCAGCCCTTTCGGCGAATTATGCGCGACTTTGGTATGTTTTATGACGACATTGGCGCAAGCTATATTCTGATTTTGGGCCCACCATATATCGGGTTGATTTTCGTTTTGACGACAGTTGCAAGCCTGATTGTCTTTCTCCTCGTTCATCGATCAAAATACTGGTTTGCGTTGTTCACGCTACCAAATGTTCTTCCCGCAATCGTGGTTTTTCTGACTTTTAACTTAGGTCTGTCCGGCAATATTTTCGCCGATCACATTTGGCGATTTCCATTGGCTGAAATAGTCGTGCTGCTCATCGGGATCGGCTGGAGTATCGTTTCATTGAAATTGTTGCGCCGGGCGGGCACCGCTTAAACCTCGCTGGAAACGATGCGACTTCGCTATTATCACCCCGGCGTCAGCCCTTTCGCCTTGATCACGGCCTGCGCCTCCGGCGTGCGCAGATAATCGAGCATCGCGCGCGCGACGTCCTTCTGTTTGCCGTCCGACAAAACGCCCATCGAGAACTGCGTCACCTGGTCGAGTTCGGCCGGCAGCGGTCCAAGCAATTCGGAGCCTTCGACCGCGATCAGTTCGGAAATCTGCTGCACCGCGATATCGGCCTCACCAGAAACAACAAGCTTCGCGGCGGGCGAGGCATTCTTCGCCTTCTTCTTCACTTCGTCGAGGATGCCGAGCTTGTTCATCGCGAACTCGAAATTGTTGCCGCTCAGGCCGCCGGCGGAATACGAAATCGCCTTGGCATCGAGCAAGGCCTTGCGCACAGCCTCCGGCGTGGAAATATCCGGTCTCGGATTGCCGGCCTTGATCGAGAGCCCGACCTGCGCCCGCGCGATGTCGACGCGGTCGCCGGTCACCTTTCCGTCCTTGATGAGGGCGTCGATATTGCTCGCATTGGCGATCAGGAGGTCGGCAATCTCGCCGGCCTCCACCTTCTTCACGAGCTGGCCGGAGGGCGCGACGACAAGGTTCACCTTATGGCCAGTCGCTTTCTCGAAACGCGGCGCCAGTTCCAGCAGCGAGGTGCGCAGCGCCTGGGTGCAGAACAAGGTCATTTCAGCGGCGGACGCGGCCCCTGCCGGCAACATCGCAATTCCTCCAAACAGACTGCCAAGGACCATACCTGAGAGGAAACCGAAGCGCCGGCGCATGAGCATTCTCCCTCGTATTTTCTTTGCAGCCTAAACCTGCTATCCGGCGACAACAATCGATCCGGGCGGATATTCCGCCTTGCCATAATTGGATTGCCGCCCAGGCATCGGAGACCTTCGTGGCTGACACCTCCTTCGACATCATCATCATCGGTTCCGGTCCCGGCGGGTATGTCACCGCAATCCGCGCGGCGCAGCTCGGATTCAAGGTCGCGGTCGTGGAGAAGCAGTTCCTTGGCGGCATCTGCAATAACTGGGGCTGTATTCCGACCAAGGCGCTGCTGCGCTCGGCCGAAATCTACCATTACATGCAGCATGCGA
>CAZXJZ010000501.1:0-1666 GCA_964641065.1 uncultured Hyphomicrobiales bacterium
TCGGCTTCGGCCTGGTTCTTGGATTCCGAGACGGCGACGAAGCGCTTTCCGACGACGGTCATCGTGCCGCTTGCGATCACCGCATAAATTACCGCCGCGATCACGAGGAAGCCGGGGATGGTGACCACCGTGTCGCCGAGCGGGATGCTCAACGCTCCGCCGATGGTCCACAACACATAGATGAAGGTGATCGCGGAGAGGGAGGCGGTGGTCACGCCCACGGCGAAATCAACCGGTGCATCGGTCGAGATCCGAAGGTCGTCGGTCAGTCGCCCTTCCGGATTCTGGTGGTCGCCGCTGACCAGATTGAGCTGGTAATAGCGGCCGTTCTTCAGCCAGTTATCGAGCAAATGGTCGCTGAGCCAGGCCCGCCACCGGCGCTGGGTCGACATGCGGGCATAGACGCTCACCACCCCGACGCCGACGCTCGCCGCCGCCAGCGGGAAGAAGATCGCCGCCAGCCAGAACACCCGCGGCGCCTCCTTTTTCTCCAGGGCATCGAAGATCGCCCGGTTCCAGACGTTGACGCCGTACTGCGCGGCGACCGTCAGCAGCACCAGAATGAGCAGGCCGATCGTCAGCGGCCATGCGAGACGATCGCCGCTGCGTCCCCAGAAGCCGGACGCCGATGACCAGAAGCGGCTGCGCAACGCGCGCCGGCGCTCGTGCTCTTTACGCCTTTCCGCCTCGGGATCGATCTTTGGATCCACCGGAGGAAGTTCCTCCGGTTCGGCGGCGGTATCGTCGAGTGACGGCTCCGGCTCGTGCGTAGTGGCGGCGTCTGCGGACGCGTCCGGCTGCGCAGAGGTGCGTTCGCCAGCCGTTGTCTTGTCTGGCGCGTTTTCCTTCGCGCTGCGTGTGCTTGCGGGATTGTCGTCCGCCGGGGCTTCCGGCCTCAGCGAGGCGGACTTTTCGTCCGACGGCTTTGCATCGGCACCAGTGTTGTCTCGTGAAGTGCCGACGCCGTCCATTTCATTTGCCCCGTGACATAGCAACGCAGGCAAACGCTCATGTGGAACTCCGGTTCCACACTTTTATTGGCGTAGTTAGGCCGCGAGTGTTGGCGTCGTTACGCCGCGCTCGGCTTCTTGCTGGTAGTGCCGAGGCGCTTGTCGAGATAGTCGTTCACCGACAGCATAAGCGTGTCGATCTTCTGGTCGAAGAAGTGGTTGGCGCCGGTGACGACCTTCTGCTCGATCACGATGCCCTTCTGCGTCTTCAGCTTGTCGACCAGCGTGGTGACGTCCCGGTGCGGCACCACCGCATCCTTGTCGCCATGGATGATCAGGCCGGAAGACGGGCAGGGCGCGAGGAACGAAAAGTCATAGAGGTTCGCGGGCGGCGCGATCGAGATGAAGCCCTCGATCTCCGGACGGCGCATGAGGAGTTGCATGCCGATCCAGGCGCCGAAGGAGAAGCCGGCGATCCAGCAGGAGCGGGCTTCCGGATTGATGGTCTGCGCCCAGTCGAGAGCGGAGGCAGCATCCGACAATTCGCCGACCCCGTGATCGAAAGACCCCTGGCTGCGGCCGACGCCGCGGAAATTGAACCGCACCACCGAGAAGTTGCGGTGCACGAAGGCATAATACAGCTGGTAGACGATCTGATGGTTCATCGTCCCGCCGAATTGCGGGTGCGGATGCAGGATCAGCGCGAGCGGCGCATT
>CAZXJZ010000502.1:0-1621 GCA_964641065.1 uncultured Hyphomicrobiales bacterium
GGTGGGGGTGTCCATGCCCGCCACCCCGCTGGGGGGGCGTCCCCCCCCCCGGGGGGGGGGGGGTGTGGGGGGGGGGCAAAGCTACAGGGTTTTGCGTTTGCGGCTTACCCCCCTCCCGAACATCTTCGCCAAAGCGAAAATGTTCGACCTCCCCCACACGGGGGAGGTGATCGGAGCACGTAGCGATCAGTCCCCTACTCCGCCGCCCGTCTCGCCGCGACGATCTGGTCCGCGGTGCGGCCGGTCAGCTCGGCCATATGGTCGAACTTGAAGGTGAAGGTGCCGACGCCGGCGGTGGCCGAGCGCACCTCGACAATGAGATCTCCGATTTCGGATTCCGGCATCATCGCCTTGACGCAATCCCAGCCGGGCCAGCCCTCGCGTGTATCGAAGCCGAGGATCTGACCGCGCCGTCCCGACAGGATGGCGTTGATCTTCGCCGTCGCATCGTTCGGACACGCGATCTCGACGGCATGGATCGGCTCGAGCAGCACCGGATGGCATTGCGGCAGCGCCTCGACCACGCCGATGCGGCCGGCGGTGCGAAATGCCTGATCCGAGGAATCCACCGTGTGGTAGGAACCGTCGATCAGCGTCACCGACACATCGACCACCGGAAAGCCGAGCGGTCCGTGCTTCAGCGCATCGATCACGCCTTCCTCGACCGACGGGATGTAGTTCTTCGGCACCACGCCTCCGGTAATGGTCTCGGCGAACTGGAAGCCTGAGCCGCGCGGCAGCGGCTTCACATCGAGCACCACATCGCCGAACTGCCCGTGTCCGCCGGATTGCTTCTTGTGGCGGCCGCGCTGCTGCACCTGCTTCTTGATGGTTTCGCGATAGCCGACGCTCGGCTGCCGCTTCTCGATGGCGATGCCGAAACGGTCGGTCAGCCGCTCGGCCGCGACGCGCAGATGCATCTCGCCCTGCCCCCAGAGGATCACTTCGTGGGTATCGGGGTTATGCACAATGGTGATCGACGGGTCTTCGTCCGCGAGCTTGTTCAGTGCCTGGCCGAGCTTGACGTCGTCCTTGCGCTCGGTCGCGGCAATGGAGAGCGCGAGCACCGGCGGATAAGGCTGCACCTCGGCGAGCCGCTTCGGATTGTCCTTCCCCGATGCCAGCGTGTCGCCGGTCCGTGCGTTGTCGAGCTTGCCGAAAGCGACGGTTTCGCCGGGTTGCGCGGCGCCGCGCTTTTCGAACGCCTGCCCCATCATCTTGAACACGCCGGAGACGCGGCCGGCTTCGCGGTCCTGCGAATTGAGCGTCGAGCCGTCGCCGATCTGCCCTGCGAGCACGCGCGCAACCGACATCTTGCCGCCATGCGCGGTGTTGATGGATTTCAGCACATATGCCACCGCGTCGTTGTCCCTGGCGTCGACGCCAAGCCGCTTCGCCGTGGTCTCGATATTCGGTGTCTCGTGCCGCAGCGCCTTCAACAGGCGCAACACGCCGTTGGTCCGGGTGGCGACGCCGATCAGCACCGGGCAAACCAGCCCGTCCCGCAATTCCATCGCCAGATCGTCGAACACCTTGTCGCGCGGCGGCGGAATATCCTCCAGCAATTGCTCCATCAATTCGTCATCGTGGTCGGCGAGCGTCTCCAGCATGGTGAAGCGCG
>CAZXJZ010000503.1:0-1603 GCA_964641065.1 uncultured Hyphomicrobiales bacterium
GCTTCGCCTTCACCTCATGCGGCAGGTCGAAGAAGCGCGCCGTCATCTCGAAGGCCTCGTCGATCTGCGCCTGCGGGATGTCGTGGTTGACGAGCTGGAAGAAGCCGATTTCGGTCGAGGCATTCCAGAGTTGGTCGGCGATCTCGTGCTTGCGCTTTTCGAAATTGCTCAGATCGATGCGCGGCACATCGCGCTGCTTGGTGGTGCCGATGCCGCCGAAGGTGGTCTCAAGATTGAGTTCGGGCAGGTCGTAGGTCGCTGCGATTGCGGATTTGGTCATGACATTCTCCACGGAAGGTCCGGCGCGTCAGGCCGAGGTTGCGGGGAGCAAGGATCGTTGCGGAGCATGCGCTGCCCAATTTCTGAGCCGCACCGAAGCCGGAATCCGGGCACGCCGAAGCGCTCGACGCGCAAAGGTGAAACCCGGACCAAGGATGCGGATGGACTCAGATGAAGCATCTTTCGCGCGGCTCCAGAACGATAAAATCGATCCTTGCCGAGCAATGTCCCGGGCGCTTGGGCCCTGACCGCTTCTACTCGCAGGCGAAGTCTAGCAGGAGCGGGCGGCGCGCCGAAGCCTGAAAAGTCGGCAATGAACGTGGGCAGGGGGCACCTGTGCGCATCACCGCAAGACCGCACAAGAGAGGGCAGGGAATGACGCTGCCGGCGCGATCGTACGGAGGTTAGCTGAACGTCGCACCACCAAGCGCCGCCGAAAAACAATCGGGAGGTTCCAGATGCTCAGCCGTCGTAACGTTTCTGCAGCACTTGCAGGCGGCATGGCCGCCGCGTTACTCGTACGTTTCTCACATGCACAGGACAATCCGGCACGCCCCGCGACGCCGGTGGCCGCGACGTCCTTCCGCGCCCTGAAGCAGATCCGGGCCGGCGTCCTGGATGTTGGCTACGCGGAAGACGGCCCCGCCGATGGACCGGCGGTCATTCTGCTGCATGGCTGGCCCTACGACATCTACAGCTATGTCGATGTGGTGCCGTTGCTGGCTCAGGCCGGATACCGCGTGATCGTGCCGTATCTGCGCGGCTACGGCTCGACGCGTTTCCTGTCGGAGGCGACGTTACGCAACGGTCAGCAGGCCGCTCTCGCCGTCGACGTCATCGCGCTGATGGATTCGCTCCGGATCGGGAAGGCCATCATCGCAGGATATGATTGGGGTGCGCGCACCGCCGACATTGTCGCCGCGCTGTGGCCGCAGCGCTGCACGGGGCTCGTATCGGTGAGCGGCTATCTGATTGGAAGCCAGGCGGCCAACGCGATGCCGCTGCCGCCGAAGGCCGAACTCGAATGATGGTACCAATATTACTTCGCCACCGAGCGCGGACGCGCCGGCTACGACAAATATCCGCGCGATTTCGCAAAGCTGATCTGGCGGCTGGCGTCACCCGAGTGGCGATTCGACGACGCGACCTTCGCCCGCAGCGCCGCGGCTTTCGACAATCCCGATCACGTCGCCATTGTGATTCACAATTATCGCTGGCGGCTAGGCCTGGCGGAGGGTGAGGCGCAATACAACGATCTGGAGAAGCGCCTCAGTGCGTTTCCGGTCATTTCCGTGCCGACCATCACGCTTGAAGGCGATGCCAA
>CAZXJZ010000504.1:0-1594 GCA_964641065.1 uncultured Hyphomicrobiales bacterium
AGTTCTTCCATGTCGGCATAGGTGGCCATCACCTGCTTGGCGCGGGTGATCACCGGCAGGAAGGCCGGGTCGGCCGCGCGCGGCATGGTCCGGGACACCGATTTCAGGATGTTGATGGCCGGGTAGCGGCCGCGCTCAGCGATGGCGCGCTGCATGACGATATGGCCGTCGAGAATGCCGCGGACCGCATCGGCGATCGGCTCGTTATGGTCGTCGCCGTCGACCAGAACCGTGAACAGCCCGGTCATGGTGCCGGCCTCAGTGCCCGGTCCGGCGCGCTCCAGGAGACGCGGCAATTCGGAGAACACGGTCGGGGTATAGCCCTTGGCGGTCGGTGGTTCACCGGCCGACAGGCCGATCTCGCGCTGCGCCATCGCAAAGCGTGTCACCGAATCCATCAGCACCAGGACGTCGCGGCCCTCGTCGCGGAAATATTCGCCAATCGACAGCGTCAGATAGGCGGCCTGGCGCCGCATCAAGGCGGGCTCGTCGGAGGTCGCGACCACAACCACGGACCGGGCCAGCCCCTCCTCGCCCAGATCCTCCTGCAGGAATTCCTGCACCTCGCGGCCGCGCTCGCCGACCAGGCCAATGACCGACACGTCGGCTTCGACGTTCTTGGCCAGCATCGACAGCAGCACCGACTTGCCGACGCCGGAGCCGGCGAAAATGCCCATGCGCTGTCCGCGACAGCAAGTGAGGAAGGTATTGAGTGCGCGCACACCGAGATCGAGCGGCGCCCCGACGCGTTGCCTGGCATGCGCGGGCGGCGGTGCGGCGCGGAACGGATAGGGCGACGCACCGGACGGCAGCGGCCCCTTGCCGTCGATGGGTTCGCCCATGGCATTGACCACGCGGCCGAGCCAGCCATCCGAGGGCCGCACCGCGGCCGGGGCCGACGAGACGATGGCGCGGCAGCCACGTCGCACGCCATCCAGCGCGCCGAACGGCATCAGCAGGGCGTTGTTGCCGGAGAAGCCAACCACCTCGCCGGCGATCGAACGTCCGGGCGCGGTCTCGATCGACACCTTGCAGCCGACCGACATGGCATGAATCGGGCCCGCGACCTCGACCATCAACCCGCGCACGCCGACTACCCGGCCGTAAATCTCGACGCCGTCCAGTTCCGCGATCTGCTCGGCGAGCGCTTTCATCGGTGACCCGCAAAGCACAGCGAAGCAGGCGAATGGTCTTCACTCGCGCTTAAAGTTACCGCCAAAGCGGCCGTCTTAACTTTGTGTTTACCCGCGTCGTTAATCATTGCGACACCGTTCCTGTGACGGTGCGACGGACTCGCCGGAGACATCATGTCGAGGGCTGGTCCCGGGAGTCGGTTAGCGCCGGCTCTTGAGGTGGAACTTTAAACTCGCGTGGAGCCAAAAACTGTATCTCGGTAAGAATTTAGGCCGATTCGACAGCTCATGCCTAGATCGGCCTTGCGAACCGGAATCAGCTTTTGTTAACCATGTGAAGCTACTGTTCCCGAATCGTATTGTTGCAAGGCGTTTGAAAGGCCGCCGGCCCGGCGTGCCGACCTTTGGGGCCCCGCAGCGGCGAGAGAGGGGACTGGCATGCGCGTTTTGCTGATCGAGGA
>CAZXJZ010000505.1:0-1580 GCA_964641065.1 uncultured Hyphomicrobiales bacterium
GCCGAGCGGATTGCCCGGTCCGCCAGCCATGAAGCGTGGCAGATATGGCTGGCGCGCAATCATCTCGGTCGGCGGATGCCAGTCCGGCCATTCGGTCTTGCGCGATACATTCTGGACGCCTGACCACGTAAAGCCTTCGCGGCCGACGCCGACGCCGTATCGGATGGCCTTGCCGCCACCCAGCACAAAGTAGAGCGCCGTGTTGCCGGTATCGATGACGATCGTGCCTGCGGCCTCGCGCGTCGGGAAAGTCACCGTGGTTCGCCGAAGCCGCTCGGGCATGGCGACAGCTTCCTCTCCCGTGACGCCGATATCCGGCCGGCTGATAGCGTCGCTCGGCCACGTCGCCGACGGCGACGGCGCGTAGCCAAGCACCTGGGCTTGCGCTGCTGCGACCGGAAGGATGGCGAAAGGAAGTACAGCTACGGCAGCGGAGAAGATCGACCGCCGCGCTGCGATACGAACATTCAACCTGGCGTACATGAAAGGCCCCTGCGTTGGCACCGGCATATCCGGCGTCAGGCAAACGCGGATCGCGGTCGCCGGTTCCTTTCGTGGAAGTACGTCAGCGATGCTGCCGGGCGCGGCCCCTCATCAACATTGCGCGATGGAACTTTGCCCTGCCGATCTCGTTGCTCATTCACAACGCATGGGCTGCGAAGCGATCGGGCGGTCGCCTCGAGGTCATGATGAGGAATTGGGTGCAGGAGTTTGAGGAGCTGGCATGTCGCTCGGAACGATTCTCGTTATTGTTTTGATTCTGATCCTGCTCGGTGTGATCCCGACCTGGGGCTATAGCGGCAACTGGGGTTACGGACCGTCCGGAATCGTCGGCACCATTCTGATTATCGTTCTTGTTCTGGCGTTACTGGGCCGGCTGTAACGCGCGCACGCAAGGGCTTGCGCCGAGGGTGCATCGATGGGGGTAGCAGACGCCGCACGGCGCAAGGACACGCCGACGGTACGGCTGGCGGCGGATGACCCGCCGCCAGCTCCGTTCTCGCTGCGGGATATCGCAAGCTTCTCCACCATCGCGATCGCTGTCATGGCCATGATCGCTGCGCTTTATGTCGGGCGTTTCTTTTTTCTTCCGATCGTGACTGCCTTCGTGGTCGGAACGATGTTGTCGCCGGCGGCGCAAAAACTGTCTGCATACCGGATGCCGCGTACGGTCAGCGCAGTGCTGATCGTTTCAGGCGTTTGTCTCGCTCTTCTGTTCGTCATCGGTCTGATTTCCGCACCGCTGATGGATTGGAGCCAGCGCATTCCGGAAATCACCGCGGCCATCAAATCGAAACTGCATGTCTTCGACCGGCCGCTCGTGCTCTGGCATCAGCTGCGCGACATGTTTGGCGAAACGACGGCGGCAGCTCCGGTGCTTTCTTTGCCGAAGGCCGATTGGGTTCAATCGGCGCTGGAATTCCTGTCGCCGACGGTCGCACAACTGCTGGTGTTCTTCGCGACGCTTGTATTGTTCATCGCAAGCTGGCCCGACATGCGCCGCGGCATGATCCTGATGTTTCCGGATCGCGGGACACGGCTGCGTACATTGCGCATCCTTAACGCGATCGAAGAGCAGC
>CAZXJZ010000506.1:0-1578 GCA_964641065.1 uncultured Hyphomicrobiales bacterium
GTCGTTCCCGGCATCGGAACACCCACCATGCCGACCCGTTCGAGAATCCAGTGCGTCATGGTCACACCCTGCGTCTCGGTTGCGCCATACATGGTCAGCAGCGGCGTGCGCATGCCGGTCGCCGCGATCGACAACCTCTGGATCCGTTCATAGACATCGTCCGACAGTGTTGCTCCGCCATAGATGAACGCGCGCATGCGCGAGAACACCGCATCGCGCAGTTCCGGGTCCGCCTCCATCGCTTCCGCCAGCATGCCGAACGCGATCGGCGCCGAGCCAAAGGATTGCGGCCGCACGTCCTTGAGATTGGCGATGGTGGTCTGGAACAGGCCGGGCATCGGCCGTCCCTCGTCGATGTGAAACATGCCGCCCAACGACAGCACATTGTTGAAGTTCACATTGCCGCCCGAGATATGGCTCCACGGCATCCAGTCGAGCGCCATCGGTATCTCATCCGGATCGTCCGGCGGCAGTTCGATGCCGCCGCGCGCCGCGATCTGGGCGGTCATCTGGCCCTGTGATTGCGGCGCCGGCTTCGGCATGCCGGTCGAGCCCGATGTGAACAGGTACTTGCCCACCGAATCCGGCCCCAGCCAGTCCATCGCCGTGTCAACCACTGACGTCGCCGACGTCTCGGCCAGTTTCGCAAACGCCTCCGAGCCTTCCGAACCATCCGCGGAGATCACCGCCACGCCGGTGAGATCAAGTGCGGCAAGGCCCTTGCGGAACGGGTCCATCGTCTGCACGAAGATCGCCTTCGGCTTCACCGCGGCAAAGCAGTGCTTCAGCTTCGCGAAGTCCGTCGACATGATCGAGTAGGCCGGCGAGATCGGCGTCGCTGGCGAACCGATGCGCTGGGCCGCCAGCGACATCAGCGCATGTTCAATCGAGTTCGCTGACAGGATCAGCAGCGGCGCATCCGGTCCCAGCCCGCGATCGAGCAGCGCCTGCGCCAGTGACCGCGTGATGCGCGCCGCCTCGCCATAGGTCACCTCGCGCCACGGACCATGATTTGGCAGGCGCTGTTTCAGCCACGCCCGGTCCGGATGGATGCCGGCGCGCTCATCGAGAATATGCGGGATCGTCCGCCCCACCGGCCCCATCGCCTCGCGTGAGCGCAGGTACACCACCCCGCCCTCGCCGCGGATCGCCTCGATATTCGGCCCCTTGTAGGGCAAGGGCCGGAAGGGGGGCAGGTTCGCTTGATCCGCAGCCATCGAGTTCCTCCGGTGGTTTGTAATGTTTTGTCCAAACTAGCCGCGACCACCCCACACTCATAGTCCCTTCCTGTCACCTCACGCCTTCGAAAGGTCTGCCCCCGTCTGGACGCCTTCGACGAAACCAGGTTCGGCGCCCAATGTACGGGCGGGGCGACGTGTTCGGGCAGGACCGCGTCAGGCAGTCCGTTGACCCGGGCAAACTAATGCCTACAGCAACTTGCATCGGGGCAGAGTCGCGAGACGGATCGTATGGCAAGACCGCAGCTCACCACAAAGCGCGGGCCGGCAGGACCTGTCTTCCTGACGACGCTTGGGCCGATCGTCCTGTCGGGTCTTCTCGCCCTGCCCTCGCACGCGC
>CAZXJZ010000507.1:0-1574 GCA_964641065.1 uncultured Hyphomicrobiales bacterium
ATGACGATCAGCCGGGAATCCATCGCGCCGGCATTGTTCATGGCTTCATAGGCCATGCCCGCAGACATCGCGCCGTCGCCAATGACGGCGATAACGTTGCGCTTCTCGCCCTGCAGATCGCGGGCGACCGCCATGCCGAGTCCGGCGGAAATCGACGTCGACGAATGCGCGGCGCCGAACGGGTCGTATTCGCTCTCCGCGCGCTTGGTGAAGCCGGACAGCCCGCCGCCCTGGCGAAGCGTGCGAATGCGATCGCGCCGTCCGGTCAGAATCTTGTGCGGATAGGCCTGATGGCCGACGTCCCAGATCAACCGGTCGTGCGGTGTATCGAAGACATAATGAAGCGCGACCGTCAGTTCGACCACGCCGAGTCCGGCACCGAGATGACCACCGGTCACCGCCACGGCACGGATCATCTCGTCGCGCACATCGTCCGCGACCTGACGCAGGTCGCCTTCCTGCAAACTTCGCAGATCCTCCGGGATATCGATCCGGTCCAGCAGTCGTGAAACGTCGCTCCGGTCAGACATGTCTGCCGTGATCGCTTCCGCCGCCGCTAAGGCCCGGCCGCGATCTCCCTGTTCGAAGGCCAACTATCAGCCAACCTTGTCAGGGATGACTATAACGTCTGACACAACTAGTGTCACTCTAAATTGACACTAGTTCTGATCGGGATGACGCTGCACCGCAGCATCCTCGCGCCTGGCGTAAAGAGCCTCCACCTGCGCGAGGCCGACAAAGCCTGCGCCGCCGAGCCGGATGGCATCCGCCGGTCCGAGTGGGGCATCCGGCTCGCCGAGTTCGCTCAGGCAGATATCCGCACGTGAAAAATCCTGCGAGCGGGTCCAGCGGCTGGGGGTCGCGATCGTGAAAATTCCGGCCGCTTTCGCCGCCAGTACGCCATTGGTTGAGTCCTCGAGGGCGACGCAGCGCTCGGGCGGCACATCGAGCATCGATGCCGCCAGCAAATAGATGTCGGGTGCAGGCTTTTTCCGGGACACACGATCGGCGGACACAAAGGCCCGGATATCCAACGCGCCTTCCCGTCCGAGCACCGACAGTATCAGGGGCTGCATGTTGGCCGATGCCGAAGTCGCGACCACGCCGATCCGCAATCCTGCCTGCCGCGCCTCGCCCATCAGCCGCCGCACACCCGAACGCAGCTTGGCTGCGTTGTCCGACAGCATCTCTCCGTAAATGCGAGTCTTCTCGCGATGCACGGCCGGGACGACGGCATGAAGCGCGAGCTTCTGCTCCTGCGAGAGCGGCGCGCTGTCGATGAAATGCCTGATGCGATCCGCGCCGCCGGACACGCTGAGAAGCTTCTCATACAGATCGGGTTTCCAGTCGAAACCGAGTTCGAATTCGAGAAAGGCCTGATTGAACGCGCGGCGATGCAGTTCGTCGGTATCGACAAAGGTCCCGTCCAGATCGAATATGAGCGCTTCGAGTGCCATCGCGGCCTCCGGTTGTAAAAGAAGTCACTCCCTGCCGAAGATGCGGCGTTCAGATTCACTGCACCGTTATGTTACGCGCGAGAAATGCCTCATAGCGCCGCATGAAGTCCTGACGCA
>CAZXJZ010000508.1:0-1552 GCA_964641065.1 uncultured Hyphomicrobiales bacterium
GACCGTAACCGGCTCCAGCTTGGCCACCGGCGTCAGCGCGCCGGTGCGGCCGACCTGGATGTCGATGCCGTTCACGACGGTGGTCGCTTTCTCGGCCGGAAATTTGTGCGCAATCGCCCAGCGCGGCGACCGCGACACGAATCCGAGCCGCTGCTGCCAGTCGAGCCGGTTGAGCTTGTAGACGACCCCGTCGATGTCGTAGCCGAGTGTCGCGCGCTTCGCTTCGATGTCGCGATACATCGCGAGCATGTCGTCGACCGACTTGCACAGCCGAAACAGCGGATTGATGACAAAGCCGCGCTCGCCGATCCACTCCACCATCTGCTGCTGCGTGTCCCGCGGCATCGCGCTCATTTCGCCCCAGGCATAGGCGAAGAATTTCAGGTTGCGCGAGGCCGTGATCGCCGGGTCTTTCTGGCGGAGCGAGCCTGCCGCAGAGTTGCGCGGATTGGCGTAGACGGGCTCCTCGGCCTCGGCCTGCCGCTTGTTCAGCGCGAGGAAGTCCTCGTGCGTCATGTAGACTTCGCCGCGCACCTCGACGATAGCCGGTATGCCTCGCCCTGCCAGCTTTTGCGGAATGTCGGACAGCGTCCTGACATTCGCCGTCACGTCTTCGCCTTCGGCGCCGTCGCCGCGCGTGGCGCCGGTCACCAGTTCGCCGTTCTCATAGCGCAGCGACAGCGACAACCCGTCGATCTTCGGCTCGGCCGTGAACGCCGGCGGCTCGTCGAGCTTCAGGAAGCGCACCACCCGGTCGACAAAGTCGGTCACGTCCTTGTCGTAAAACGCGTTATCGAGCGAAAGCATCGGCACCGCATGCCGGACCTTCTTGAACCGGCCGGTCGGCGCAGCGCCGACCTTCTGGGAAGGCGAATCCTTGCGAATCAGTTCCGGGAACCGCGCCTCGATCTCATTGTTTCGCTGGCGTAGCGCGTCGTATTCGGCGTCCGAAATTTTCGGCGCGTCTTTTTGATAATACAGCTTGTCGTTCTCGGCGATCAGCTTCGCCAGCCGCGCCAGTTCGCCCGCCGCCTGCTCCTCGGTCAGCTTGTCCGTCGGCGTGAAGGGAGATGCGCGCTTGGCCATGGTACTATCGTCATTCCGGGGCGTTCTTTCTGTCATTGCCCGCGAAAGCGGGCAATCCAGTTTTGCGACAGCGGGACGCCCATGGATGCCCCGCCTTCGCGAGGCATAAAGCTGGAGTGTTATCCCGCCGCCTTGATCAGGCGCTCCGCCGCGGCGCGCGCTTCGTCGGTGATCTCGGCGCCAGCCAGCATGCGGGCGATCTCCTCGCGGCGATGGTCGGCGGCAACTTCGCTCACCCGGGTCGCCACGCGCTTGCCCTTGTCGAGCGCGCCCTTGGCAATCACGTAATGGCGGTCAGCTCGCGCTGCGACCTGCGGCGCGTGCGTGACCGCAATCGCCTGGACGCGAGCGGCGAGCTTGGCGAGCCGCACCCCGATTGCATCCGCAACCGCACCTCCTACGCCGGTATCGATTTCGTCGATAAGCGAGGACGACCTGGCGAGAAAGGACATCTACAACAACGCCG
>CAZXJZ010000509.1:0-1546 GCA_964641065.1 uncultured Hyphomicrobiales bacterium
GCGCAGGCGGTGGGGTTCGAGCCGCTTGTCGCCGATGATGACTTCCGCGCTCATGGCTCAATTCGGTGGCATGGGCCCGGCGGCTTTGCAAGCGATGGTGTGATTCCCTCTCCCCGTAAACGGGGAGAGGGATGAAGCGGCCGGGTCAGCGCCGGGCCCGCTTCACCTCTATCCCCAGAACCTTGATCCGCGAGGCAAGGGTGGTCGGCCGCACGTTCAGCAACTCGGCCGCGCCGCCGGGACCGAACACCTTGCCGCCGCAGGCGTCGAGTGCGGCGACGATATTGGCGCGGTCGCGGTCGCGCCGTTCGTCCTCCGTCAGCAGCCTTGCCGCATTGTCTTGCCCCGCAGCCCGCATCATGCCGCCGGACGGCAGATCAATCCGGATGCGGCCGTTGCGCGCAAGAATGGCGGCGTGTTCGATCACGTTCTGCAACTCGCGCACATTGCCCGGCCACGCATATTGCATCAGCCGCTGCATATCGCCTTCGGTCAGCCGCGGATCGCCGATCTTCAGCTTGTGCGCGGCGGCCTTGAGAAAGTGCTGCGCGAGAAGCGGGATGTCGTCGACGCGCTGGCGCAGGGGCACGCAATCGATCGGAAAGACATTGAGGCGGAAATACAGGTCCTCACGGAAGCTCTTCTCGCGTACGGCGGCAGCGAGATCGCGGTTGGTGGCGGCGATGACGCGGACGTCGACATTGCGGGTGCGGGCTTCGCCGACGCGTTCGAACTGTCCCTCCTGCAGCACGCGCAAAAGCTTGCCCTGCAATTCCAGAGGGATGTCGCCGATCTCGTCGAGGAACAGGGTGCCGCCATCCGCCAGTTCGAACCGTCCCGGCCGGTCGCGCAGCGCACCGGCCAGCGCACCGCGCGCATGGCCGAAGAATTCGCTCTCGAACATGTCGCGCGCCACCGCCGCGCAATTGACCCGAATCAGCGGGCGATGGCTGCGCTTGCTGGCGCCGTGGATGGCGCGGGCGATCAATTCCTTGCCGGTGCCGGATTCGCCCGAGATCAGCACGCTGGCCTCGGTCGGCGCGACCAGTTCGATCTGCCGCAGCGTCTTCTGCATCGCCGCGCTGATGCCGATGATGCCGCGATGATTGGTCTGCAGGCGGATTTCTTCCTGCAGATATTCGTTATCCTGTTCGAGCCGCTTGCGGAGCTGCTCGACTTCGCTGAGCGCGGCGCGCAGTTTTTCGTCCGCTTCCCGGCGCTGGGTGATGTCGCGGAACACAATCACGGCGCCGATCAGCGAGCCGCGGTCGCGGATCGGGGTCGAGGTATATTCGACGAAGAAGCGGCTGCCGTCCTTGCGCCAGAACACCTCGTCGTCGACCTGATGCACCGCGCCGTCGCGGAAGGCGGCATAGATCGGGCAGTGGATCGCGGGATAATGCGAGCCGTCGGCATGGGTGTGATGCACGATGGAATGCATGTCCTTGCCGACCAGCTCTTCCGCCGTGAAGCCGAGCATGCGCTCGGCGGCCGGATTGACGAAGGTGGTCTTGCCGTCGGCATTGACGCCGTAGATGCCTTCGCC
>CAZXJZ010000510.1:0-1523 GCA_964641065.1 uncultured Hyphomicrobiales bacterium
CGTCGCATCGGCACCGAGCGTCCATGATGAAGTGCATCGCAGGAAATCGAGAAGCTTCGAAAGCCGGCGCAAATTTGAGCGGGGGCCGGGAGGGGAGCGGCAACACGACCGTTGGAGGGCCTCCCGTAATCGGCCTGACAGCGGCCGAGCGGGTATTTTGCCGCCGGTTCCGCACCCCGCTGGTAGCGTGGCTGTTGTGAGACAACAGCGCGGGAGGCGGGCGATGGAATTCTTCTG
Organism: uncultured Hyphomicrobiales bacterium; assembly: GCA_964641065.1. Classification (GTDB taxonomy): domain Bacteria; phylum Pseudomonadota; class Alphaproteobacteria; order Rhizobiales; family Xanthobacteraceae; genus Pseudorhodoplanes. Next base: position 238 of record CAZXJZ010000510.1, read on the forward strand.
TGGCTTGGATGTATCGATGGACGAGACGGCGATCTGCGTGGTCGACGACACCGGCAAGGTGCTGCTGGAGGTCACCGCGGTGACCGATCCGGACGCCATTGAGGCGGCGCTCAAACCGTTCCGCGGCCGGTTGCGCCGCCTTGGTCACGAGGCCGGTGCCTTGTCGCCCTGGCTGCATCCGGAGCTGGTGAAGCGCGGCCTGCCGGCGGTGTGTCTGGAGACCCAGCATGTGCGCTCGGCGTTGTCGGCGCAGCGCAACAAGACCGATAAGGCGGACGCGCTCGGGATTGCGCATATCATGCGCACGGGCTGGTTCCGGCAGGCGCATATCAAGAGCGAAAGTAGCTACCGGTTGCGGTTGTTATTGACGCAGCGGCGCACGCTGAAACACAAGGTTCTCGACATCGAGAACACGATCCGGCATTCGCTGAAGGTGTTCGGGATCAAGGTCGGCGGCATCTCACGCGGTGCGTTCGACAAGGCCGTCCGGGACGCGGTGGCGCATGATGCGCTGACCTCAGAATTGATGGATGCGATGCTGACGGCCCGCGCCACGCTGTGGAAACAGTATTGCCGGCTGCATGAGCTGGTGGTGCGGTTCGTCGCCGGTCATGAGCTGTGTCGGCGCTTCCTGCAGATCCCCGGCGTCGGCCCGGTGACGGCGCTGAGCGTCATGACGGCGATCGACGATCCGTCGCGTTTCCGCCGCTCACGCGACGTGGCGGCCTATTTTGGATTGACGTCACGACGCCGGCAGTCCGGCACCTCGATCGACGTACAGGGGCGGATCAGCAAGGCGGGCGACCCGGATGTGCGGCGCGCGCTGTATGAGGCGGCGTCGGCTCTGCTGACGCGGTTCAAACGCAAGGACAAGGTCAAAACCTGGGGCATGAACATTGCCAAACGCGCCTGTCATCGCAAAGCGGTTGTCGCGGTGGCGCGCAAGCTGGCGGTGATTATGCACGCGATGTGGGTCGACGGAACGGTCTATGTCGGCGATCCGGCGGCAAGCGAGCAGGGCGTGGCTGCGAGCGCGACGCTGAAGGATCGCAAGCTGCTGGGGGCGCATCGATGAGCACAACGAAACGCGATCGGATGCAGTCGCGCGTCAAGACGTCAGCGGCCGTTTGAACGATGGAGCTCCGCCTCGGCGGATGAGAACTGGTGCAGACCAAGGACGACGGGACGCACGGTATCTTGCCTGTGGCCGGGCAACCGGACCACGCTGGAGTGCCTGTGATGCTGCCCCGTGAATCCGATGGAGAGATGCGCCGCGACGGTTCGCG
>CAZXJZ010000511.1:0-1503 GCA_964641065.1 uncultured Hyphomicrobiales bacterium
ATCCCCGTCACCCTGAGGTGCCGTTGGGAAGCAACGGCCGCGAAGGGCGGCGGCCAAAGTGGCGCCGCATCGGCCGTGCATCCTTCGAGGCTCGCTGCGCTCGCACCTCGGGATGACGGCATCTAGAGCGGCACGCGCGGAAACAGGACCAAAAACCACATGGCCGTTTACACCGTACATCAGCCGCCGCTCGGAAAGGGCGAGAATGCGCCGGACCCTGCGCGTTTCACATTCGTGCGCGACGGTTTCTATGTCTGGGGCTTCCTGCTGTCGTTTTTCTGGATGCTGCGGCACCGGCTGTGGCTGGCCGCGGTGCTGTTCGTCGCGCTGATCATTCTGCTCGAAGTGGGTTTGCGCTATGCAGGCGTCAGCAGCGGATGGCGCACGCTGATCCTTGTCGCGCCGGCCTTTCTGGTCGGGCTTGAAGGCGCGACGCTGCGCCGCTGGACCCTGAAGCTGCGCGGATGGACCAATGTCGGCGTCGTGATCGCCGATAATCAGGACGATGCCGAGCGCCGCTTCTTCGTCAACTGGCAGGCCGGTGCGCGGCCGAACGCCGCTCCACCGCCGGCACAGGCGGCGAGCGTGGTGCGCGGTCCTGTCGCGCCGTCGCTGCGCGCGTCCTATCCGCGCAACGAAGCGTCCGGCGTGATCGGCTCGTTCCCCGAGCCCGATCGCCGGCCGTGACGCACATCCCAACCAAACCTGCATGACGATACTTGAATGACCACGGCCATCGTCGATTACGGCTCCGGCAATCTGCATTCCGCGGCGAAGGCTTTCGAGCGCGCGGCGCGCGAACATGCGCTGAACGGCGAGATCGTCGTCACCAGCGATCCGGATCGGATCGCGCGTGCCGACCGGATCGTGCTGCCGGGTGTCGGCGCGTTTGCCGATTGCCGCCGCGGCCTCGATGCGCTGCCGGGCATGGTCGAGGCGCTGAATGAGCAGGTCGGACAGCGCGGCAAGCCGTTCTTCGGGATCTGCGTCGGCATGCAGCTGATGGCCTCGCGCGGTCACGAGAAAGAAGTGATGAATGGGTTGGGCTGGATCGCGGGCGAGGTCGACCGCATCCATCCGTCCGATCCGGCGCTGAAGATTCCGCATATGGGCTGGAACACGCTGCGGGCGCGGAAGCAGCATCCGCTGCTGGACGGCATCGCCACCGGCGACGACGGGCTGCATGCCTATTTCGTGCATTCGTACCAGCTCACTCCGGCCAGCCGCGGCGATCTGATCGCGGAGGCGGAATATGGCGGGCCGGTCACGGCCATTGTCGGTCGCGACAATATGGTGGGCACGCAATTCCATCCGGAAAAGAGCCAAAAACTCGGGCTTGCGCTGATCGCCAATTTCCTGAAATGGAAGCCTTGATTTTGGTTTCGGTGTCGCCGTTCTTTTCCCTCCCCCCGCGCAGCGGTGGGGAGGGTCGGTTTGCATCGCTTGCGATGCGAACCGGGGTGGGGGGCTCTTGTTTTATGGGCGGTGGCGATTTAGCCCCCC